>JAFTJQ010000082.1 GCA_017456285.1 Lentisphaeria bacterium | reverse complement strand
GATCTCAATGTAAATTTTCGGTTACATCGCACTATTCAATTTTCAATCAACTTTCAGTTAATAGTAACTCGCGTTACCCCACTTAACTTCACACCACTTTTTCGGCGTGTTCTATAATATAGCACCAATTTCCAACCTTGTCAAACTCAAATTTAAAAAAATTTCAAAAATTTTTAAGATTCGTTTTATGTACCATATTTTTTAATCAACCGTTGTTTTTTCGCAACGTGATATTTAATATACTACAAAAAAATAAATTGTCAAACTCAAATTTGAAATTTTTTTGATTTTTTTTAGGGGAGAGGAAAACTTTTTTTCTTGATTAAAAGAAAGAAAAGTTTTCCTCTCCCCTCTCCGCAAGGAGGTATTCAGCTTTCTTTGTTTCTTTCTTTCACTTCGAAAGAAAGAAAAAAACAATAATTAAACCCCTAAAATTCAAAGAGATAGGGCATGAAGATTAAGCACAATAAATAAACTATTACAATTTAATACCCTTATAATCCAACTTAATTGTTGACTCAAGGTTAAAAAGTGAATATTTTACCCTTTTAAGTTCTCCGCTTCCGACATCGAACTCAAACGGCAGCAACTCGGCAGGTCGCCCTTGTGCGGTAACTTTAACGTCAAACACTCCGTTTTCAGCAAAAATAAACTCAATTTCACAATATTTTGACTTAAAATCTGACAATGCCATAACTGCAAAATCGCTTTTAACTGTTGCATCCGCAGCTGCAAACTCATTAAACTGTTTCATTTTTAACCTGCACTCATTACTACTCTGCAAGCTAATTTTCTGCAAAATATATTGATTATCCTTTTTATTAAAGCAAATTTCAATTTTGCCCACCCCGCTGATAACATTTGTCGGCAACCTCAAAAATGTCAAAACCTTCTCAAACTCGACATTTCCGCCGTTAATAATTAATTCGGAATCGCTTGACTTATCGCTCAATACGATTTGCCCCTCCCCCAGCTTACCTTTTAACTGCTTAAGAATCAACTTTTTATCCGCCCACGCGACCATGCTGTGCAAATTCTTCAACTGCACATTACGGCAATTAAACTCATCAACTGCCGAGGTAAGTTCAAACTTTTCATTCTTTACATCAGCCTGCAGCAATCCGCCGAGTCCATTAAAAGAAATATCCCCCAGCGAAAACGAACTATTACTCAAACTCAAAACCTGATTACTGAAAAACTTACTCCAATCAAAATTTAAGCAGAAATTCAACGGCTGATTCCCATTAAAAAGTCCATTAACCAGAGTAAAATTACCATTTCTACTATTTATTGCCAAACTTCCGATTGCTTTCGGGGCAAAAAGTTTATATTCTCCTCCCTCAAGCGTAAAATTCTCCGCATTGCCGCTGTACAAATCAGGGTACTCCCACGCAAAATTCAACTTACCGACCTTCCCTTTGACTCTCGGTGTCAACATGAAGTCCCCACTATCTGCTTCAAAGCGAATCTGCCGATTCAATATTTTATTGGAATTACTTTCCAAATTGAACTGCATCACGCTTGATAAATTATTTATTGTGCTGTCAATGAATGACTTATAATTTAATTTACCCAACTTAATTGTAAGTTTGCCGTCGGATAAAATTGTATTTTTCTTGCTTCGATCAACAATTAATTCCGCTTTTATTTTCTCTCCTTCGGTACTATTTTGCTTAAATTTATCGGCAGAAAGTTCCAAAAATGCCTTCCAAACTGCGAAATTCGGCAACAAATTCAAGCCGCCCTCCGCCGCCGGACGGGCAATTGCGATATTACCGTACTGCATTGAACTGCCTGCTAAATTCAAGTAAATCATAGTATTCAAATCATCCAAGTTATTACTTTTGAATAACTTAACATATCCGGTCAGGTCGCTTAAATTAATTTTTGAATATTTTGGATTATGCAATGACAATTTCTCAAGTGCAATCTGCCATGACTCGGCGTTTTTGTCATCCCGATCCTCGCCGAACTGCAACTTCAACTGATTAGCAGAGTAACTGAACTCACGGTACTTGCCATCGACTGTACCGAATTTCAAACTTCCCTTGAAAAATGGTTCAAACGTCTGATCCTGACCGACTTTAAGCTCACAATCACCGCTCAACTTGCCGTCATAAGCAATAAGATAATTCTCGCTGTCCTTCAACTCGGCATTGTCAAAAGTCAATTCATAACTGAAACTGATATTCTCCGACTTCTCCCCTGCTCCGGTCAGTTTGAAGCTATTGGGATTAAAAAGCAAGTCAAAATTTCTGTACTTGGCTTTGATCATCGGCGAATAACCGCTATGCTCCAAGCGGTTAAGCTCCCAGCAATTAGTATCCAAATCCCACTTGCCGATCAAATGGTGCTTCAAAAGGGCAGAATTACGAGGCTGCTCAAATCCGATTAACTCCTTAAATGCGTTATGGTAAAACTCAATCTCTCCATTAAAATTAATGCCGTTAAACCCCTCATCATCCTGCGAAAATACCAAATCGGTCAATCTCGCCCGCAAAGGAGAAACCACAACTGCATCATTCAAAGTAACTTTCCAGCGATTTTTATTGAAATACTCCCAAGCAATCGTGCCATGTGAAAGACCGTGAAGTGAGAAAATTGACCCCTTAATTGTCGCTTCTCTCGGGAACTTGCTCTCTCCGGTAATAAATTCAACATTTTTACTCTCTGCATTATACTTGAAGTTACCGATAATTAACTCATTACTATTTAATTGAAATAATGTCGGAAGTCCGAAATTAAAGTCAATAAATTCAAAATCTTTCTGAAATGCTGAATATTCTCCGAAAATCAATTTTTTCTCAATATCGATAAAACTTTTAATTGCATAATTATCGAAATTTAATGCCGCCAAAAAATTTCCGTCAGTTAATTTACTTATAAGCATGGTTGCCGGAGCAGTTTTTTTCTCCCCTTTGAAATTGATTAATTCCAACTTGAAATTGAGTTTCAAATTTGCGTATTCATCGTTATTAATGCTCAACTGCTGAATAAGATTTTGAACTTTGGCATCAAATTCGCCAAGTGTCATGCCATTAAGTCGGCGATCACGCAAATCAAATGAAAAAGTTTCCTTTGAATCAATCTCTATAAAATCACTGATCATAACTTTCGGAAATATTTTCCCGCGGTGGATAAAATCATAAGATAATTTAACTTTGCCAAGCTGCAAGTCTTGAGTTGCCTGATTGGTGAAATTTTCAGCAATAAGAATTTGTTTTTTTCCATCTAACGTAATTGCTTGCCCGTAAAACAACTCATTCGAATAAATTTTCACCAACAAAAATCGCTTCTGAAACTTAACAGCAAAAAAATATCCGCAAGCAAGCAAACTTACGACCAAAATACCGATAAAAATTTTAATTATTAATTTCCACATAAAAAACTCTCTTTTTTGTTCTCTCCTCTAATTTAGCACCATTTGCACCAAATGTCAAATTTTTTCCTGACAAGTTGACAATTTCTACTGTTATAAAAAAGGTTTTTTATGAGTTATATCAAAAATATTTTAGCAGGGGATAATATCATCATTGAGGATTTAGGTGATGATTCTATCCGTATTCACAATGATTACTCCGCAATCAATCTCAAACTTGACCTCCCGTCATATTTTGATTGCAAATATCATCAAGCAAAACTCGACGAGGGCGACGAGCATTATTACCTCCACATCAGCAACTGCATTTTTCAAATCAACGGCAACTGGCATGAAATAGACGATATTTACTTCAGCCCATCGACAAATGCGGTGTACGACATGTACCTGCGGATTCAAGAAATTCCTGCAAATGAGGCAATTGCCGAAAACAGGCTTGACATTAAAGTAATTACATATCATCGCGTAACTGATAAAGTGGTAAAACCGACCTATCCGTATGACCACCACTTATTCCGATTTATGCAGCGAAGCGGTCATGTAGAAATAATCCGCATGCAGCCGAATTTAATTAATTTAACTTGCGTCAAAGGCGGATTTCTGGCTTATCACGACTACAAAGGCGTGCTGGTTAGGAACAAAAACGGCAATAACCTGCTTGATTACCAGGGGATACCGACTTATTCAGAAAAAAACGGAGCAATGCTGCTTGACACACCGATTGAAAAAGGGGGGAATACATACGGTTCGCGACCGCTCATGTACAGCGGCAAAGAGTATATTTACCTCGGTGAACCTGTTAATTAAAATTCTTTCTCCTCGAAAAACTTTGCAATTAGATTAAGCTTCTGTTTTTTCAACGTGTGGTGACTACTCCTCTTCACTGCACGTTTTTTTACTTTTAATCGATTTTATCCGAGATTTTATTGGCATTTTTCAAAAATGATGATAACTTAATATAGATATAATCAGAGGGTTTTGGAACATTATGGATAATTTTGATAAAATTTTTGATAAAGAGAATAGTGATTACGCTGACGGATTCAAATTTGACCGTCAAGTAGCAAGTGTTTTTGAGAATATGATCAGCCGTTCAGTTCCGGGGTATGAAAATGTAATTACCATGAGCGGAATTTTAGCAGAAAAATTCGTAAAAAGTAATTCAAACTGCTATGATTTAGGCTGTTCACTCGGAGCAACTTCATTGTCGATACAGAAACACTTGAAAGGACTTAATTGTCGAATTTATGCTGTCGATAATTCAGAGGCGATGATCGAGCGGCTGCAAGCGATTTTAGCAATGAATGCGGATTATCCGACTCCGATTATTCCGATTTTGGCGAATATTCAGGATATTGAAATGTCAAATAACCAACTTACGGCAATCAACTTCACACTGCAATTTCTCAAAGTAGAAGAGCGTTACAGTTTATTGAAAAAAATTTTTGATTCCATGCTCCCCGGAGGAGTTTTAATTCTTTCAGAGAAAATAAAAGCCGAAAATCCGACTGAAAACAACCTTTTAATCGACATCTATCACCAGTGGAAAGAATCAAATGGCTACAGCAAACGGGAAATTGAGAAAAAACGTGAGGCATTGGAAAATGTTTTAATTCCTGAATCAATCGAAACCCACCGTACGCGATTAGAGGAGATCGGCTTCAAAAACTTTTCAGTCTGGTTCAGATGTTTTAACTTTGTATCCATGGTGGCATTCAAATGATTGATTTAGAGAATTTCCGAAGTTCATCCCTCGCCCGATTGAAAGGCGATTACGGTCAACATCTTTATGATTCCGCCATAGAGAAATACCGCAACTGCAATCACGGCGACATGGCAAAATACCTTGAAATCTTCCGAAAAATTCAAGCATTGGAGATTGAACCGTATTTAGATGCTTCAATGTCAATCGTCTGTGCAGGCAGAGAACTTGAACAAAACAAAAGAGATCTCTTATTTCAATACCTCAAACTTTTTATGCCATGGCGAAAAGGTCCCTTTAATTTAGCAGGAGTCAATATTGATACTGAATGGCGTTCAGATTGGAAATGGGATAGATTAAAAAATCATATTGAATTAAAAGACAAAAAAGTTCTGGATATCGGCACCGGAAGCGGTTATCACTTGTGGCGAATGTTTGATGCCGGAGCAAGTTTTGTCCTCGGAATTGAACCATATTTGAACTTCTGCATGCAGTTTAATATCATAAAAAGTATGACCCCGGAAGATAAAAATGTATTTTTGCTCCCCTTAACTCTCGAAGAGATGCCGATACAGCAAAAAAGTTTTGACGTTATTTTTTCTATGGGGGTACTCTATCACCGCAAAGCACCGTTTGACCATTTGCAGCAAATTCGCAACATGCTGACACCCGACGGCAAAATTGTTTTGGAAACCATGATTGTTGAGGGCGATGAAAATACTGTTTTCACCCCGATTGACCGCTACGCCAAAATGCACAATGTCTGGTTTATCCCGTCGGTAAAATGCTGTGAAAAATGGCTAAAAAAATGTGGTTTCAAAAATATTCAAGTCGTAAATATCTGCAAAACCACAATTGAGGAGCAACGCAAAACTGCTTGGATGGATTGGGAATCACTCTCTGACTTTCTCAATCCCGACGACCACAATTTGACCATTGAAAATGCCCCTGCTCCGATCAGGGCAATTTTTATCGCCGAAGCATAAAAAAATAAGCTGCTACATAATCAACTTAAAAACAAGTTCAGCATGATGACAAAATTGTGATTGAAAAGTCGTTTGACTAAATTCAACTTTAGAGAAAATCACCTCTCTAATCGGTCGGTCGCAACTGATTTTTTTCATTGAGCCGCAGTGAATAAATGTTTTAATTTTATCACAATCAATTTGCAATAACTTCAAACTATCATAAAAAAATTCAATTTTAATGCTATATTGCAACTCTCTGGCATGCTCATAGACTTTTTTCACCTCAAGGCAATTAAAAATTGCAAAATTCCGTTCTTTATGATTTAATGGTCTGGCATTTAAGAAAAAATTTTCGATTTGGCAATCAGCACTTAAACTATTAAAAATTGTTTCAATATTATTATCCATTTTTATCTCCTTAACTTTTTTTATAAAGGTGAATTTGTCAACTTAAACTCAAATTTTATCTCTCCCTAATTTTATTATTTTTCAAAATTATAATTTGACATTTTAATTTTTTCGCCTATAGTAGTAGCAAAAATAACCCAAAAAGGAGATCTCGTTATATGAAAAAAATTTATGCAGTCAACGGCAGTCCGAGAAAAAACGGCAACACCGCCAAAATTCTCGCTGAAGCACTCAAAGGCGCTCAATCAATGGGGGCTGAAACTCAATTAATTAATTTATCTGACCTCAACTTTTCAGGTTGCAAAAGTTGTTTCGCCTGCAAACTCAAAAACAGCCCGAAAGCAGGACGCTGTGCTTTGCAGGACGACTTGAGTCCGATTTTAGAGGAAATTATCAATTCTGACGGTTTGATTATGGGTAGTCCGATCTATTTCAGTGCGGAAACCGGTTTGTACCGCAATTTTTTGGAGCGACTATTTTTTCCCTTGCTCCAATACACTAATCCTGCCTCATCGCTGGCACCGAAAAAGGTGGAAGTCTCATTTGTTTTCACCATGAATGTCCCTGCTGAAGTTATGAATGATTACGGCTACACAGACTATCTTGAGAAAACCCTGCGATTTCCGAAACTGATTTTCGGCAGTGAAAAAACTGAAGTTCTCTATGTCAATGACACCTATCAATTTAATGACTATTCGAAGTATGAGTCCTCTATGTTCGATGCTGAACATAAAGCAAAAATGCGTGATAAGAAATTCCCGCAGGATCTCAAAAAAGCCTTTGAACTCGGCAAAAATTTAGTTGGATAAATAGTTTAGTTATTCAACATAAAAAAAAGGCTGTTGCAATTTTTTGCAGCAGCCTTTGATTTTTTCAAGTTATTTTGAAATTATTTTTCAGTGTATTTCAAAATTTCACTTACCCAGTCAACCTGTTTGAAGTTCTTGATGAAGAAAGCACGCATCATAATTTCAAGTTTTTCTACATCGTAATCCCAAGCAAGTGCTTCATCGCCCAAGTCTTTGCGGACATTGGTCTGGTCAAAAATAACATCATTTGAGAAGTACGGGAACAAGTCACCGATGAAACGCTCAAGCATTTTGCTGTCCTTATTGAGGTCAGCACTGTCAGTTTTGCTGATTTCCATATATTTAAGACGCAAAACATTGCAGATTGCGCGTTCAATCATATCGACAGTAACCGGGCTGTCACCGGTAACGTGATAAGTCTGGTTGCAAACTTCTTTCTGGAAAAGTTTGGTAATTGCCAACTGAACATAGTCGATCGGCACGAAGTAAACACGTTTAGAAGCAATTGTATTGAAGTGGAGCTTCAAATCGTATTCTTCAACCGGGCTGATACCTTCTTTCGCACAATGGTGACTCTTTAATTTAGCCATAAATTCGAGCACTCGATAGAATGCCAACGGTTTCAAAACCATACCGTCTGACAAGCGGCCGGTAATAATTGCAGGACGATAGATGGTATAAGGAATACCGCAATCACGAACCATGCACTCAGCTTTGCACTTACTCTCTTCATAAGAGTTGTTAAATTCGTTGCAAGTCGGGCGAGCTTCCATTGAGCGTCCGACAGTTTTACCTGCAACATAAGCGGTACTGACATAGTGGAATTCTTTAGCACCGACCAATTTAGCGAGTTTAACCATACGCTCGGTACCGTTGTAGTTAATATTGAAGGTCTTACCGGTAAGGTCTTTGCCCAAATTAACGTCAGCAGCACAGTGGAAAATTGAGTTTACGCCTGCGAGAACAGGATCTTTCGCCAATGCATCGGGATCCATAGAAGTAATATCGCCCTCGACAACCTCAACATTCTTCATAATCGCTTCGAATTTTTCAGGGATACCATCAAATTCGCACTGATCTTTGATCATATCTTTTACGCGATCATAAGCACTTTTTACGGGAGATTTACGAGTTAAGCAAACGAATTTTACATCATCGCCGCAATCCTGTGACAAGGCAGTTACGAATGCTCTGCCTACGAGACCGGTAATACCGGTTAAGAAAATCTTTTTCATACTTTTCCTTGTTTTTTTGCAGGCAACTTAGCCCGCGGTTTATATGTAAAAATTAAAAAACATTTCTAAATTATATAGCAACAATTATTTAATATAGCACAACTTCTTGAAATTGCAAGCAGTTATGCAAAAAATTCAAACAAAATAAGTTTTTTCAGTAAATATTTTTCATTTTTAACGAGTTAGATTTGTAAATTTGAATAGTTGTTGTAAATTAATATATAACAATTTATGATTTTATAACAACCCAGAAATTTATGGAGATTATTACTTTATGAAAGCATTTTTTGTATTTTCAGGACAGGGAGCGCAGGCTCCGGGTATGGGCAAGGACTTGTACGAATCATCGGCTGCGGCTAAAGCGATTTTTGACGAAGCAGATGAAATTCTCGGCTATAAACTCAGCGAACTCTGTTTCAATGGCCCCGCCGAGAAATTAACTGAAACCAACTACTGCCAAGTAGCAATTTACACCATGAGTTGTGCCGCTTTGGAAGCATTCAAAGAAAAACATCCCGATATCAAAGCAGTCGCTTGTGCCGGTTTATCTCTGGGTGAATACGGTGCATTGTATGCCGGCGGAGCTTTCAGTTTCGCCGACGGGCTCAAACTTCTCGCTAAACGTGCCGAACTTATGGATATTGCCTGCAAAAACACCAATGGCGGTATGGCATCTGTTTTAGGCGGAGATGCGGAAGTTATCAAGGAAGTCTGTGCTGCATGCGACATCGATGTAGCGAACTTCAACAGCCCCGGTCAAATTGTTATTTCTGGCGACAAAGCGAAACTGGAGAATGCAGTCAATATGCTCAAAGAGAAGGGCATGAAAAAAGTTATCGTGCTTAATGTTGCAGGAGCTTTCCACTCAAGACTTATGAGCGAAGCAGGCGAAGGATTAACCGAAGTTTTGGCAGATGCGGCAATTCAAATGCCGACTACCCCGGTTTATCACAACTTCACTGCCGCAACTTCTCCGGACATCGCAACTCTTAAAGCAAATTTAGCTAAACAGGTCGCAGGTTCAGTTCAATGGGAGGGCTGTGTCCGTAATATCGTAAATGATTTCGGAGCAGAAATGATGATTGAATTCGGGCCGGGTAATGTTTTAACCGGACTGCTCCGCAGAACTTTACCGGAAGTCAAATACGCTAATATCAATTCAAAAGATAATTTGGAAAACTTTTCATTGTAAGTACTTTAACTTCTTGATTTAATTCAAATACCTGCAAAATGAAACTTTTGCAGGTATTTTTTTATTGAGGGAAATGCAAATATTTATTTTTTTGGATATTTTTTCAAAAAACGACTTGACTTTTCAAACAAACGTTTTAAATTAATATATAGTTTTTTATTATTGAAATACAGGTGGTAAAGTGAAAAATACCAAACAAAAAATTATTGATGCGGCGATGCACGAATTTGCCGAGTTCGGTTACAAAAAGGCAACCGTACGAGGCATTTGCGAACGGGCTAAAGTAAATGTCGCCTCAATTAATTATCACTTTGTGAGCAAGCAGGATCTATATTTCCAGATTTTTGAGCAGCACATAAATAAAAATGAACGCTATCAACTCCCTGACGGTTCGGCAATAAATTCACAAGCTGATTTGGAAAATACCCTCAGAGAATGGATCTCCGTCATGCTCTCCAGAGTTATTGCCTCCTACAAAGATGAAGCCAAACTTTTCATGCAGCTGGCGATGCAGGAATTAATTTTTCCATCGGAATTGCGTCAGGAATTGGGGGAGAAATACTTCCGCCACGATCATGATTCATTGCAGTCAATTTTAGCAAAAACCACTCTTTCTGCCCATGATGCACATATAAAAATGATTGCTCTTTTTGCCAAATGCACATTTTATATTTACCACAAATACGGCATTGAAATTATGACCGGGGATAAAAATTTCCTTGAGAATAATTTTGATGATATTGTAGAAACGATTTTTCGGGAAACGATGCTTGGATTGACTTTCTCGCATAAGCCCCTAATTATCAAGAAATTACCAATGCAAAAAGTTAAATAAATCTACTTTCGCTTTTTGAAAATAAAAAGTTTCTGAATGTAATAGATAATAACGAAAATCACAGTATCAATAATCGCTTTGACAACAGTCAAAAACTTTTCATGCACAATATCATCCATAATATCAGTAAATATCCACGAAACCGCAAAAACAACCACCGCCAGCAGGTAATATTTTACCACCTCTTTGCCCAAAGCAATATGACCTTTCCCATGGCTTTTGAAAACCAATCGCCGATTCAAATAGAAATTCCAAACTGACGAAATAACTCTCGCAATAAAACAGCAATAAAATACTCGCAGATTAATCACTCTATCTCCGGGAATTTGACAGTGCAAATCTTCCTTAAATAAATAGTGGAAAAGCACGAAAAAAATTCCAATGTCCAATATTGCCGCTGAAAGCGATGAGAGACAAAATGCCAAAAATTGCCCGAATAAAACCCTCAAAATACGCCAATAAATTTTTAAGCCGTCCTTGAGCGGTCGGAAGTGAGTTCCCGAATTTTCGTCAAAATAAATCGTCTCAATCGGATAAGAAATTATGCCGAATTTTTTAATTTTTGAGATAAGCAGCATATCAGTTTCAAATTCAAATCTGTCACCCTTGATCCCCAAAGAATAAGCCATTACATTACGACCTAACCCACGCAAACCTGTTTGAGTATCATCAAGTGAAATTTTCAGAATTTTATTGAAAATAAAAAGGGTTAATTCATTTCCGAAACGGCTTTTCCATGGCACATTATCCTTTTGAAATTCCCGACACCCCAAAATCAATTTATCGGGATTATCCGCCAGGATTTCCATACACTTCCGCACATCTGCAAGCGAGTGCTGACCGTCGCAATCAGCAGTTACACAACCGACGAAAGAATCATCATCGGCATATTTTTTCAATAGATAATTAAATGCAGTTTTGAGGGCGGCACCTTTGCCTCGATTTTTCTCATGGTGCAGAACGGTACAGCCGGGAATTTTTGAAACCACATCAAAATACTCAGCAATTTTTTCAGCTTTCGAGCCGTCATTAATCACCAGCAATTCGAGTGAATCTCCCATGCTATTGTGCAAGTTATTGACAAATGTCAACATCTTGTCATCCGGGTCAAATGCCGGCAAAACTATTGCAATTTTCTTATCAGTCTGCATAAATCATTTCTTTTGTTCTATCAGAAGAATAATATAGCATACGAAAAATAAAAATCAAATTACAATTATCACATCCATTAAAATTTATAAAAAAATTATCACCGGAGCATAGCTTGAAATATGAAGTTTCAACAAAACTATATAACCCGATTTTTTGAAGTATAATCCAAAAATTCCTCAAAGTCATTACGATTGGCAACCTGACTTGCCAATGCTCGACAGGAACTGCGAAAACCCCTGCCTTTCAGATAATCATGGAGAATTTTTCTTGAAATTTTGAAGCCTGACTCCTCGCCGTAAAGTTCAATCAATTCCTCAATATGCTGTCTCATATCGGCAATTAATTGCTCCGTTGTTATCTCCTGAAACTCCTGCGGATTTTTTAACTCTGAAAAAATATAGGGATTCCCCATTGCACCACGGGCAACCATTACTGCTTTGCAAGATGTTTTTTCTCTGATTTCGGCATATTTTTGATAATTCATAATTCCGCCATTGGCAATGATTTGGCAACGATTATCGGCGAGTTTAACGCACTCTCTGATTTGCTCAAAATCGACATCGCCCGAATAATAAGCCTCTTTAACTCTGCCGTGAATTGTGATCGCCCTTGCCCCAAGTTCAATCAAGCCCGCAACCAACTGCAAAGTCGGAGTTACATCCTCTTTATTCAATATGCGGATTTTTGCGGAAATCGGGAATTTTGAATACTTGCCGAATAGCGAAAAAACTTCCAATGCCTGATCAATTTTGCGTCCCAATTCTGCTCCTGCACATTTTTTCGCCACTTTCGGGACAGGACAACCTAAATTCAAGTCTACAACATCAAAATTATAATCATTAAGTTTCTCCAGAGCAATTTTGGTATGTTCCAAATCACTTCCAACCAACTGGCAACCTAAAAATTTCTCGTCTTCCCCCCGAATCAACATCGGGTGAATTTTTTCCTTGCAATAGACCAGAGATGAGACATCCACCATTTCACAAAAGGCAAATTCGCACCCCTGCCGATAGAGCGATCGCCTGAAAGCAATATCGGTAAAACCCGACAAGGGAGCCATAATAACTGCATTGTCGGGATAGATAAACTCTATATTTTTTTCTGCTGAATTTGCCATAGTTTCAAAAAAAGAAAACCACGATAATAGAAAAAATCGTGGTTAAAAATTCTAAATTACAAACGCTGAATTACTCCGCTTTTTTGGCAGAGATAACAACTTTTTTCATTGCTCCCTCGCCCTCGCTCTGGGTAGTAACTTCGGCATCGTCTTTCAAGGTCATGTGGATAACTCTGCGGTCACGGGCATTCATTGCCGGCAAAGTTACCGGCTCACCCCAACGTTTAACCTCTTTTGCGGCGTCCAAAGCCTGCTGCTTAAGCATTGAAGCTGGCATTGAAGACTTTTCTTTGCCGCCTTTGCGACGATCTGAACGGCCTTTACCGTTATTTTTCGCATAACCGTCGATATCAAGCATGATTTTCGGACACTCTTTATCCTCGCTGAACATCATTAAATTGAGCAAATACTGCATACAATCAAGGGTTTGACCGTTTCTGCCGATGATTCTGCCCGGTTCTTTTGAATTAATTTTGAGAGAAATTTTCTCATTTTTTTCGCCACCGCGAACTTCGGCATCCAGTCCGAGATAATCGAACATCATCCCAAGAGTTTTTGCCGCCTTTTCTGTCTGTTCTGCTAAATTAGCTGCCATTTTTTACTCCTTATTTTTTCAGTAGGGCAATCATTATTACGCAAACTCGGTCTATTCTCAAACTACTTATGTTTCTATTACTCAAATCAATTTTGCAATATTGCCCGGTTAATATATTAATTATGCTTTCTCAAGTTTTTTCTTGCGTCTCTGCAATACGAGCTGCAAGATACTAAAAAGCTGACTTACTGTCCAATACAATGTCAATCCTGCCGGCAGTTCATAAAGGAATATCAGCATAAAAATCGGCATAAGTGCCATCATTTTTTGCTGCATCGGATCCATTGCCGTCGGGGTTAATTTCTGCTGCAAAACCATCAGCACAGTCATCGCTATGACTAATGGATTCAAATCAAAATTGCTGATTCCGAAAATCGTAAAGCCAAGCGGAAAACTCAAAATCGTATCCGGAGCCGCCAAATTCTCAACCCATGCAAACGAAACCTGCCGCAATGCAAATGCTCCGTCCAAAGTTGCATACAAGGCAAAAAATACCGGAATCTGCAACAAAATCGGCAAACATCCGCCCACGGGATTGACTCCCTCTTTTTTATAAAGCTCCATAGTTTTCATATTAAGCATTTGCGGATTAGTTTTGTACTGCTCACGCAACTTGTCGATTTGCGGTTTCAAGTTCTGCATTTTTTTCATGGAATCATTAGCCTTTTGAGTAACCGGCCAGAAAAGCAAGCGGACAATAATCGTCAAAATAATAATACTCCAGCCGTATGAACCGCAGATACCGTGAAGTTTAATCAAAACCCAAAGCAACGCTTTTGCCAAACCATTTAAAGGCCCCCATGAAAATTTTACCAACTTGGTACATTCAGGAGAAACTGCCTGCAAAAATTCTGATTCTTTAGGCCCGACATAAAAGGTAAAATCATACTCTTTATGCTGCTGCGGAGACAAAACTACTTCGCCCAAATCAGCCTGAAATGCCAGCAAATACTCATCTTCACCGATGTGCTTACGATCAACTGTCGGATTGAAAAACGCCTGCTCTGCTTTGAAAACCAATGCAAAAAATTTATTGGTAATTGCCGCCCAATCAACCTTCTCTGCTGAAGCCGCTGCAAATTCTTTATCTTTCGCATCGCTGTCGATTGTCTCATAATCACCTTTGGCATTGTAATAAGCATAGACAAACTTTGCCATTCTGATTTCATCGCCTGAAAGTTGACTCCATGACTGCAAATCACCTGCCCAGACAATCGGATTTAACTTAACAAGCTCCTTGCTTGAATTATTCCAAAAATAGAGTTTACTTTTAATTGAATAATCATCTGCCAAAGCGAACTCTTGAGTTACGCTCAATGTCTGACCGTTTTTCAAAACCACCTTTTTGGCAACTGCAAACTTTTTCTGACTCAGAGATTTTGCATCAGCTTTGTCGAATACGAGTGCAGTTGAAATAATTTCAGACACTTCATCATTGCTGAATAACTGCAACATCCCGTAATTTGAATTATAATCATTTTTTACTGTGATAGGTGCAGTTTTTGCATTATTCATGAATTTTTTGAAAGTGATTGACTCAATTGCACTGTAATCAGAATTAAATTTGACAATTACATTGTCATTTTCGAGAACAACTCCCACCGGAAGTTGAATTTTGGGTTCGATTTTTTTAGCGGCAGTATCCACAATTTCAGCGACAGTTTCCGGGGCTTTTGCCTCTGCTTTCGCAACGCTCGGCTCTTTCGCTTCTTCTGCCGGAGTTACAGTTTGAGTCTGAACGGCTTTAGGATCGGGCAGCCAGCCCATTTTGACAGCAAATGGTTCCCAACCGATCAGGATAACCATGCTTATAAATATTACAATCAAAGTTTCTTTGTCTAATTTCACGAGATAAATTCCTATATATTAACTCCGATAAAAATTTCTCAACACTTACTCGGAGATGTTTTCACTTTTTTCCATTTTCTTTTTTCGGGGCGGGACAGGATCATACCCCCCTTTGCACCAAGGATTGCAACGGCAAATTCGCTTGATAGTTAAATAACTGCCACGAAGAAACCCGTGGACTTTCAGTGCCTCCAGTGCGTAAGCAGAACAAGTAGGTGTGAAGCGGCAACAGGGCGGAAACAATGGAGAAATACACTTTTGATAAAACCTGATCAAAAGGCTGAAAAAAGCAACAATTGCCGAATTAATTAATCCGACAATTTCCATACTCCTGCTTTTTCCAGATCCTTCTGCAACTCTATCATTGCCTGCGGTTGTTTGTAATCCATCATGTTGTGCCTCGGAATGAGAACGATTACACATGGCTTAATATTCTCCTTCAGCAATCGGAAACTCTCGAACAAAATACGTCTTGCCCGATTTCTTTTCACCGCTAAAGTGCTGTATTTCCGACTGCAAATAACTCCGCAACGAACCCGATTCTCAACGTTCGGCGGAGCTACTACCGTCAGAAATCCCTTTCCGACATACTTAACGCCGCAGTTGCGGACATATTCAAAATCTGATTTCAGCTTTAATTTATCAGCTTTTCGCAAACTCTTTTTCAAAACATGCCTTCGCAATCTGCCCTGCGGCATTCAGTCAAAATGGTTCTGCTTGCAAACAATAGCACTTCCGTACAGTTTAAGCAGAAAGTACAGCACGACCTTTTTGACGACGACGTTTCAAAACCAAACGTCCGCCTTTGGTTGCCATTCTTGCTCTAAATCCGATACGACGTTTTCTTCTGCGGTTTGACGGTTGAAATGTTCTTTTCATAATAATCTTTCCTTTTTATTTTTCAAATCTTTTTGTTATAAATCATAAAATAAGTTACATAATATACATTAATTTTCAGTTTTTTCAAGTGATTTTCTATTTTTTCCTCGAAAATATACTGTTATTGCCGCCGCTACAGTCAAAATTCCGCTCAAAATGTAGGCACTATGCAATGCCAAACCGAATCCGATCGGCCCGCTTTTGCTTTTATCAACCCACAAAATATAGCAAAAAACTATGAAACTCATAAACATTGCCGGCAGCAAGGCAATCAGATAACACTTATTCTGTTTTTGCAGCCAGACACTGCCTGCAAGGAGTGTGGTTACTGCCAGAATCTGATTACCCCATGAGAAATAGTTCCACAAAACTCCGAAACTTTTTGCATCTTTATTTGACCAGTAGAGCAGCGCGCTGATAATGAAAATCAACGGCAGACAAACTGCAAAACGCTTCCAGAGCGACTTCTGCTCGATTTTGAAGATCTCACTCAAGCTCAAACGCAAACTTCTCATCGCAGTATCTCCTGAAGTAATTGCCAAAACAATCACTCCGGCAATAGTAATTTTGCCCATTGCCGAACCGAGAAATTCAGTAGTAATTCTTACTAAAACACTATTGGGATTAATTTTCATCAACTCCGGGTGCATATTGTAAATCATCATCCCTGCACCTGCCCAAATCATTCCGATTAAGCCCTCAAGCACCATCATTCCGTAAAATGACGCCCTTGCTTCACGCTCGCTTTTCATCGTTCTGGCGATAATCGGCGACTGAGTAGCGTGAAATCCCGAAATAATTCCGCATGCGATAGTTACAAATAAGCATGGAATAATCGGCTGATTATTCTCGGCAGTAAACATAAGTCCTTTGAATGCAACACTTTCTGTCAAAAGTGACGGGTCTGCAAAGCCTTTAATCAAAATTACCACAAAAATCGCGACTGAACTAAGAATCAACAACCCGCCGAAAAGCGGATAGACTGAACCGATAATTTTGTCAATCGGAAACATGGTTGCCGCAATGTAATAGAGAAAAATAACTACTACTGCACCCCAGAAAATTTTATCATCCGCCACGTTGTGAATCAAATCCAGCCCCTTAAACAAGTTCGCAGGAATATTGATAAATACTGCAACCACCAAAAGCAGAAGCAGACTCATAAAAAATGAGAAAAATCCGTAATAAACTTTGCCGAGATTATCTTTGACTATCACCGGCAAATTAGCTCCTTTGCTCCGCATGGACATCATCCCTGCCAGAAAGTCATGGGTTGCGCCTGCAATCAAGTTGCCGATCGGAATCAAAACAAAAACGATTACCCCGAATTTAATTCCGAGGATAACTCCGATCACCGGGCCGACCCCTGCGATATTCAAAAGTTGAATCAACATGTTTTTCCACTTCGGCAAAGTCAAATAGTCCACACCGTCATTCATTGCAATTGCCGGTGTTTCGCGGTCATCGGGAGCAATAACTCTCTCCACAAACTTGCCGTAGGTAAAATACCCTGCAATCAATACTGCAATTCCTACTAAAAACAAGTACATTTTTCCACCTCTCGAATTTATAATCCTCTTAAAATCAAGGAGTTATATTTTATAAATTATTCTCAATATACTCAATTGCGTTGCGGAAAAATACTACACCCTCGCCCTCTTCGGCAATTTTACCTGCAACCTTATCCGCAGTCCATGACGGAGAGTTGTAGGGAGAGAGAAATGCTTCAGGGTGCGGCATGAGACCGAAAATACGTCCTGTCTCATCACAAATACCTGCAATTGAATTCAATGAACCATTGGGGTTTGCCGGGAATTCGACTGCATTGCTGCCGTCTGAATTGACATAACGGACTGCCACCAGATTTTTGTCCTCAATCTCTTTCAAAGTTGCCTCATCTGCAACAAATTTACCCTCGCCGTGGCGGAGCGGCAAACGGACTTGATTAATACCTTTGGTAAAAACGCATTTGCTTGCTTCGTTACCTTTGAGGATACACCAGTCATCGCGGAAAAGTCCTGAATCATTGTGAGCTAAGGCACACTCTTGAACAAAGTAATTGCCGTTCAATGCAGGAACTAAACCCAAACGAGTCAAAGTTTGGAAGCCATTACAAATACCCATAATCAATTTGCCGTCACGGATAAATTCCTCCAACTGATCCTTGAGCTGAAATTTAACTCTATTCGCAAAAACTGTTCCTGAACCCAAGTGGTCACCGAAACTAAATCCGCCGATAAAAACCAGCATCTGATACTCTTTCAAAGTCTTTTTGCCCTCGATCAAATCATTCAAATGCACCATTTCAGGAGTTGCACCGAGCATTCTGACAGCGGCAGAAGTCTCTTTTTCGCAGTTAAGTCCGAATCCGGTAATTACCAATACTTTTATATCGCTTCTATTCATTTTCACACCTCTATTTGATAGTATTAAATTATTTCATTCTTGCTACAACTGCTTCTGCGAAGTCAGTGCATGAAACCTCGGTTGCTCCATCCATCAAACGGGCAAAGTCATAGGTTACAATCTTATCTGAAATCGCTTTTTCAATCGCATTAATTACCAAATCAGCAGCCTCGGTCATGCCGATATGACGGAGCAGCATCTCGCCTGAAAGAGCCAAACTGCAGGGATTAACCTTGTTCATACCCGCATATTTCGGAGCAGTTCCGTGAGTTGCTTCAAAAAGTGCATGTCCGGTGAGGTAATTAATATTTGCTCCCGGAGCAATACCGATACCACCGACGCAAGCCGCCAAAGCATCAGAAACATAATCGCCATTCAAGTTCATAGTAGCAATTACATCATAATCCTCCGGACGGGTAAGAATCTGCTGCAAAAATGCATCACAGATACAATCTTTAACCAAAATTTTACCCTCAGGTGCTTTGCCGTCACAATCAGCATAGGCAATGCACTTATCACTGTATTCATTTTTGACGAGGTCGTATCCCCAGTTTTTGAATCCACCCTCGGTAAACTTCATGATATTTCCCTTATGGACGAGAGTTACGCTCTTGCGGTTATTAGCAATTGCATAATCAAGTGCGGCACGAATCAGACGCTCACTGCCCTCTTTGGAGACAGGTTTAATGCCGATACTTGAAGTTTCGGGGAAACGGATTTTGGTAACCTTCATCTCTTTTTGCAGGAAATCAATAACTTTTTGGGCTTCAGCAGTGCCTGCCATGTACTCAATTCCAGCATAAATATCCTCGGTATTCTCACGGAAAACCACCATGTCTGTTTTTTCGGGAGCCTTCACTGGTGAGGGTACACCCTGAAAATATTTGACCGGACGCAAACAGACATAGAGATCCAAAGTTTGACGCAAAGCAACATTAATTGAACGGATACCACCGCCGACCGGAGTGGTCAAAGGGCCTTTGATTGCCACTAAATACTCACTGATTGCATCGCAAGTTTCCTGCGGCAGCCAAGTATTTTCGCCATAGACTTTGTTAGCTTTTTCGCCTGCATAAAGTTCCATCCAAGCGATTTTTTTCTTGCCTTTGTAAGCGATTTCGACTGCTTTATTCCAAATCATCATGCTTGCTTTGGTAATATCGGGTCCGATTCCGTCACCCTCGATAAAACCGACAATCGGATTATCAGGTACAATTAATTTGCCATCTGCACCCATAGTGATTTTCTCACCTGCGGGAACAACAATATTCTTAAAATCTGCCATAAAAACCTCTCTCTTTTGACATATAAAACAATACAAAAAATTCTAATCTATATAATATATCACACCTTTTAACTTTTGCAAACTGCTAAAAAATTTTTTTCCGCAGTAAAAGTACATAGCGTCCGTAAAATTATGAATTAAAAATTAAGAATGCGGAATTACAGGTGGATGGATATATCTAAATTCCATTTTTTTTCCCTTTTTCTATTGACAAAATGATTTTTTACTGTATATTTTATCAAAAGATAAATAATTTTTAATTTACAGGAGTGAAAATGCTTGTTGATATAATGAAAAAATATAATGTAAAAACTTTCGGCAGTGAAATTTTAGGCAAAAAAGCAGAAAAAGTTACCGTTTTTGACGACAAACTTGCTGAACTTGCCGCCGCTATGGTCGAAATTATGAACCATTTTGACGGAATCGGTTTGGCGGCTCCGCAAATCGGTATCTCCAAACGTCTGGTAGTTCTCGGCGTGCCTGATAATCCAGAACAGCCCAATAAGTCAATCGGCGAAGTGATGCTGCTTGACAAAATGCCGCTGGTTTTGGTCAATCCTGAAATTACCGCTTTCGGAAGTGATTTGTGCGATTACGATGAGGGTTGCTTGAGCGTTCCCGGTATTTACGGTAATGTCAAGCGTCCGTATATTGTCAAATTAAAAGCCCAAGACTTGCAAGGAAATTTTTTTGAGTATGAGTGCGGCGGCTTATTAGGACGCTGTATCCAGCATGAACTTGACCACTTGGACGGCTATTTATTTGTTGACCGCATGTCCGAAGAGGATCGGCAGAATATTGAATTTAAGCTTTTCCGCTTGAAGAAAAACGGCAAGAGAAAAGAGTACAATCGCCCATGGAAGTAGAAACAAAAAAATTTGAAAAAATTTCGCTCTGGAATGCTGTCAAAGGCAGTTGTGCAGGCACAAAAATTTTTAAGAAATTATGCCGTCACAGTCTATTGAGAACGTTGTGGCATCTCTTCCTAATGAGCGGTATATGCAGTCTATTAATCGTCACTCTCGGCAAAAAAAATATCGAATCAGAAATCAATCCCCAAATGCAGATATTAGATGAGTTTTCCGGCGGATTTGATAATCGCAAAGATGGCATTTATCCCAAGAAAAATGCAGATAAAAGTTTTAATTTCATGCTTAATGACCGAATAAAAGTCGTTTATGAACCGGATTTCAAGGAGATTGATTTTCGGGATATTCATCCATCGGGAATTACTTGGCTGTGGTTGCCCAAAGGAGTTTTTAACATCATTAAATTCAATAATGACAGTTCGGGCAATGTGATGTTTTTTGATTTTGCCGCACTGCAGAAATTCAAAACTCCGGAAATCGGAAATTTCAAAAACAACAAGGAACTTGATTCCTACATGAAAAAGGAGTATTCTCAAATTACTCCATGTGATTTTTCACAACTGCCGTGTCCCGATTCCGATGATATTAAAACAAGTTATCTATTTATGCAGTTTCTCTCTATGTGGGTGCAGTACTTCTGGCAATTACTGATTACGTCATTGATTTTTGCCATCTTTTATGCGATTACCGGAGTAGGGAAAATAAGCAATATGAATTTCAAAGCATTTTTTTCCGTCAGTATTTATGCAGGCTTTCCTGCGATGCTGGTTTCAGTATTATTTGAAGCATTCAAGTTGCCGTTTATCGGTTATCATACAGTATTTTCATTCGGCTGGCTGATCTATTTGCTGGTGATATTAAATTCATTTGTCAGAGATCGGGAGCAAACTGAATAACGATTGAAAGGTTTTATTATGGACGAGAAAAATTTTTGCAGAATGGTTAATTGGTATCCCTTTTTTGCGGGCAAAACATTTATGACATCATTTGTCAAATTGCGGAGTGAAGCAATTCAGGCATTGGCGAATGGCGAAACCGAAGGGAGTGAAGGGTCTGCAGTTGATTTGACAATCAAGGATTTACGCAAAGCGATGTCGCTTATCAGCGGAAACAGCTTTGTCAGCGTGGACTTGTGTTCACCGACTGATACTGAACGATTTGAAACCAAACGCGGTGCAGTTTACTCTGCGGAGAGTGCCTGGTTTAATTTGGCTTCAAGCACCAAAGTACGCCAAAGTGCGGCGGCAGGCGAAGTCGAATATATCTCCATTCGCCCTTTCCGTCGCATGAATCGACCGAGAGAGTTTCGTCTTTTCATCAAAGACGGCAAATTAAAGGCAATGAGCCAGTACTATTTGATTCGCCACTTCCGCCGACTGGAGGGAGTAAAAAATAATTATTGGGAGATGGCAAAAAATTTCGTCGATGAAATCAGTTGGAATTTGCCGATAAAAGATATTGTTATGGATATTTATTTTACCTCTAATCAGGAAATCTACATAGTTGACTTCAATCCGTGGGGCAACCCGACGGAACCGTTGATGTTAAATTCTTGGGAACGTGATTGGTCGGAGGAGATCGGAATTATTTTAATGCCGCCGCCGATGTCAATCAGCGGCGATGTGAATATTTCATTTTAAAAAATTATGGGGGAAATATGAGTGCTAAAATTATTGACGGCAAAGCAATATCAGCTATTGTCAATCAGGAAAATGCAGACGAGATAAATAAATTAAAAGCAATGGGAATTACTCCGGGGCTGGCAGTAATTTTGGTCGGGGAAGACCCGGCTTCGCAGCTTTATGTCAATTCAAAGGTCAAAAAATGTCAGGAATTGGGAATCAATTCACAGAAGTATGTGCTTGACAAAAACGCTACCATGGAGGAGTTGCTGGAACTTATTGATAAACTCAATAATGACAACTCAATTCATGGAATTTTGGTGCAGTCTCCGCCACCGCCGCAGATTGATGAGGAAAAGGTCGTTGAAGCAATTCTGCCCTCAAAAGATGTCGATTGCTTCCATGCCGAAAATGTCGGAAAAATGCTTATCGGCAAAGAAGACGGATTTTTCCCCTGCACTCCTTATGGGGTTATGATTTTGCTTGAGAAGTCAGGAATTGAAGTTTCAGGGAAGCATGCAGTTATTATCGGCCGCTCCAATATTGTCGGCAAGCCGATGATGGCACTCATGGTGCAGAAAAATAAAAATGCCAATGCAACTGTAACTTGCGTACACTCCGCAACTCGTAACTTGAAAGAAATTGTCAAAACCGCCGATATTGTCATTGCTGCAATCGGCAAAGCCGAATTTGTTACTGCCGATATGATCAAAGAGGGAGCAGTGGTTATCGACGTTGGCATTAATCGTGTCGCCGATGAAAATGCCCCCAAGGGTTATCGGGTTGTCGGCGATGTCAAATATGATGAAGTTGCTGAAGTTGCGTCATACATCACCCCGGTTCCGGGCGGTGTCGGGCCGATGACTATTGCGATTTTAATGAGAAATACGATTAACTCCTGCAAAAGACATAATAAGATTGATTAATCATGAATTTTTTCATTACAGCGTTGTGGGAAAATCCGTTTTTCTTTTTTTCATGGGTGCTTTTTATTGTTTTTTCTATCTGTTGTCACGAGTACATGCATGCAAAAATTGCTCTCATTGAGGGGGATGATACCGCGGCAATGAATGGACACCTTACTTTGAATCCATTAAAGCAAATGGGGATTTTCTCATTATTCATGTTGGCTTTGATCGGCATTTGCTGGGGGAGTGTCCCTGTAAATCCAGCCAATTTTCGCCGTAAATCGAGTGATTTAATTGTTTCGCTTGCAGGACCATTTACTAATTTATTTTTAGCAATTGTCTTTTTTGGGATAAACTTTTGGATTTGGCATATTGCCCAATCGTCTGATGGGGATATTGAGATATTAAAAAAAGCGTGGTTAATGTTTTACTACGGAACTGTAATGAATTTAATTTTATTTTTTTTCAATATGCTGCCGGTGCCGGGATTTGACGGATGGGCGATAGTTCGTAACTTTGTGAGTGCGGATAAAATTCGCAACTCTGAATTTATCAAAGGGGCTTCGATTGTTGTTCTGCTGCTGGCAATTCATTTTATGGATAATATTTATCAATTTGCGGATGCGATTATTAATTTTTGTTATTATATTTTAACATAATTTTCGGAGGAAAAATGGAAAACACTTTTATTTTTGACAAAAAATGGCAAATGGGAAGTACCTATTTGGGCGGCAAAACTATCGAAGCAGAGTTACCCGGCGATAACTACCACGCACTTTTGCAAGCAGGAATTATTCCCGACCCGTATTACGGCAAAAATGAACTTCTTATGCAGGAAATTTGGAAACATGACTGGGAGTTCACCCAAACTTTTGATGTGCCAGAGGAGTTATTAACGAATAACTATATCTATTTAACTATGTCAATGATTGACACCTTCTGCACCTGCACGCTTAACGGTGTAGAAGTTTTTAAATCACACAATCAATTTGCCCCACAAAAAGTTGAAGTCAAAAAACTTTTGAAAAAATCAGGCAACCTGATTAAATTCTATATTCAAAATCCGATGATTGAAATTAGTGAACGCAAAAAAATTGCACCTGACTATGGTATGTTGCGTCATACAATTTTGCAGGGAACAAATCTTATCAGAAAGACGATGTGCCACGGCGGTTGGGACTGGGGTGTACAATTACCTGTTTGCGGTATCTATGATGAAATTAAACTTGTCGGTGTCAAAAAAAGTCGAATTGACTCACTTTATAATAAACAGAAACATGAAAACGGCAAAGTTGAATTAACTGCTGTTGCAGATATTTTTGCTCCGGAAAATTGCGAGGATAGTTTTACTTTTGAGTTTGACGGAGAAGTTAAAAAAATTAACTGCAAACTTTCAAAAGGCATGAATAAAATTGTTTGTGTTTTCAATGTTGATAAGCCGAAATTGTGGTATCCCAATGGTTACGGCGAACAAAATTTGTATGATTTGACAATCAAAAACTCCACCATGGAAGTAACTAAACTCACCGGGTTGCGGACAATGGAACTTGTAACAAAAGAGGATGAGATCGGTTCAGCATTCTACTTCAAAGTTAACGGAGTAAGAGTCTTCGGCAAAGGAGCGGATTTTGTTCCCTGCGATGCGATGCCATCATGCCAAACAGAAGAAGTTTATAATGACTTGCTTGATTCTGCGGTTAAAGCCAATATGAATATGCTTCGAGTTTGGGGCGGCGGACAATACGAGAAAGATATATTCTATGACCTTTGCGATAAAAAAGGTATTTTGATTTGGCAGGATTTAATGTTCTGCTGTGCGATGTATCCTGCTGATAAATGGCTTATGGATGAGGTCGCAGAAGAGATTGATTACCAGATTCCGAGATTGCGTTCTCATGCTTGTATTGCAATTTACTGCGGAGATAATGAGTGCTTGGGCGCAACCCGTTGGTTCGGTCCGGAGAATAACGAGAAAAACTTGCAGCGGTTTATTGCAGTAAATAAACATTTAACTGAATTTATGGGCAAGCATGATGTCGAACAGGTCTTTTGGCCGAGCAGTCCATGCGGCGGACCGGGTAATTTCGGAGATAACTGGAAAGACGACACCCGCGGCGATATGCACTTCTGGGAAGTTTGGAACGGCGGTAAAAACTTTGACGCTTACTACACCATTAAACCCAGATTTTGTTCTGAATTCGGATTTGAAGCGTTCCCGTCAATGGAGCAGATAAAAAGCTTCTGCCCGCCCGAAGAATTAAATTTATTCTCAAGCACAATGTCACTCCGTCAAAAGTGTTTCAAGCATAATGCACCGATTTTGGGTATGTTTGAAATGCTTTTCAAGTTGCCGTTAACCATTGAAGGGCTGGTCTATCAATCTCAGGTTCAGCAGGCAATTGCGATTAAAGCAGGTGTCGAATACTGGCATGCACACCAGCCTCGCTGTATGGGTGCGATTTACTGGCAGTTGAATGATAACTGGCCGACTGTTTCATGGGCAAGTATCGAGCATGGCGGCAAGTGGAAACAGCTTAATTACCACGCCAGACGCTTTTTTGCTCCCGTTTCAGGAGTGATGTTCAAAGACACTGACGGCGACATTAAGCACTTTGTAATCAATGACTTACCGTATCCTATCAAAGTCAAAGCAACCGTTAATTGCCGTTCAATTATCAGCGGAGAAATTCTATCAAGCGATGTTTCGACTTGGGAATTAAGTCCTACAAGCAGTCAATTAGTTCGCAATTACGGTGCGGAATTTGATAATAACTTTAAGTCAGAAGATGTTTATTATGAAATACTTACCGAAAATGAAACTGATAATACCACTCACAAAAACGAGTTCTTTGCAACTATTTACAAGGAACTCAAATTGCAGAAAGCTCAAGTTTCAGCCAAAATCAGTGAGCAAGACGGCAGATTCTTTGTTGAGTTAGCAACTACTGCACCTGCACTTTATGTCACACTTGATGCGGTCGGAATCAAGGGAACTTTCAGCGACAATAGTATTTTGCTTGCTCCGCAGGACAAAGTTGTATTAGAGTTTGTACCTAAAGGTGACTGCGACATTGACCTGCTTCGCAACTCATTGGTAATAGACCACTTAGAGAAATACTATTAATAATTAATTTTTAGTTGTTTCACCCCCTGAAATTGTAAAAAATTGCACTTTCGGGGGATTTTTTTTGCAAAAAATCAAAAAAAATCAAAAATTTTTGAATTTTTTTTAATTTTTGATTTGCATTTTTCAAAAATTGAAATATATTTAATATTGTAATGATTACAAACTAATAATTATTACGAAAAATGCAAAAACAATAAATTAATACTGATTAAACGAAAGGAAAGAATTATGAAAAAGTTTGTATGTACAATCTGCGGTTATGTCCATGAAGGTAACGAGGCTCCGGAAGCTTGCCCCCAGTGCAAAGCTCCGAAATCAAAGTTTATCGAAAAAGCAGAGGATACCGGAGTAGTCTCTTTTGCCGATGAACACAGAATCGGAGTTGCTAAAGATGTCGATGCAGAGATCCTTGAGGGCTTGAGAGCACACTTCACCGGAGAATGCACCGAAGTCGGTATGTACTTGGCAATGAGCCGTCAGGCTGATCGTGAGGGCTACCCCGAAGTCGCTGAAGCATACAAGAGAATTGCTTTTGAAGAGGCTGAACATGCCGCTAAATTTGCCGAACTCTTGGGCGAATGCGTTTCAACTTCAACCAAAGAAAACCTCGAAGCTCGAGTCGCCGCTGAAACCGGTGCTTGCGAAGGCAAACTGGCTATCGCTAAACGCGCAAAAATGCTCAATTTGGATGCGATCCACGATACCGTACACGAAATGTGCAAGGATGAAGCTCGCCACGGTGCGGCTTTCGCAGGGCTTTTGAAACGCTACTTCGGCAAATAAGCAGGCGTAAACGGCAATGCGGAGAAGAGAGGAGAAGCATTGCCGATTTGTCAAAGAGGAGTAATATTTAACGGGGCAAAAGATGAAGAGGAGCGAAAGGAGTATATTATGACAAATACTGAAATAGTAAATTTTTTACGGGAAGCGTCAATCAAAGCGTCAACTCAACGCTTGGCAATATACTCCTATTTGGATAAGTATCGTAATCACCCGACAGTCGATACAATTTACAATGACTTAATCGGTGATTACCCGATGCTGTCCAAAACCACCGTCTACAATACTTTGAAACTTTTCATTGAAAAGGGAGTTGTTCAAGGTGTGATTATTGAAGACGGCGAGATGCGGTATGATGCCAATATCACATTGCACGCCCACTTCAAGTGCAAAAAATGCGGAAGTATTCACGATATTTTTATGAGTGGATTACAGGAGCGTTGCAATTTTGAGGGTAAATTCAAAGTAGATGAAATTCACTTGAATTACCGTGGATTGTGCGATAAATGCTGTGGGGAGTAGGATTTTTTTAGGGAAGCAGTATTTTAAGCATAATAAAAAAAATCAACGGCTGTTGCAATTATTAACTGCAACAGCCATTTTTTATTTTGTTACCGGCAAAAACTTACTTGGTAAAACCGATTTTGCGGTAGCGAATCAAAGAGACAATAACTGAAACAATACTGAATGTTTCGGTTAAAATTCCTCCGAGACTTGGAATCGGAATAATGCAATTATACAAAAGCCAAAGCGGTGAGATAACTGCCAACTGGACGTAGCGAATAAGTTTTCCGCTCTGTGACCACATTACAAAATTTGCCGCCATCTGGGCAATAAAAACAATTAAAACCAAATACCATTTCTCATTAAAAACAGTTAATAATGCCACGGAACAGAGCATCAATGCCACAATCAATAAACTCAAAGTCAGCTTCAAACCTGCAACTTTAGGATTATTCAAAATACAAGCACGAACCAGCGAAAAAACATTCATTATTGCCCCTGCCCAAGCATTCAGCATGATAAAGCTGATTGTAAATAACATTCCGGCTGTTCCCTGAACGATAAAAAATTTATTGGTGCTGCGGCACTGCATTGATAAAATTACACATGCCATACCGCAAATACTTAAAATTTGTGCGATAATTGTTACAATACTCATTTTTTTATCAAACCTTTCCTTAATACGAAAAATGCCTTTCATAAATTGAAAGGCAATTAAATCTACAGAACAATTACTAATTATTTTGCTTCAGGAGCAACAACTTTGCCGTCTTGAGTAGTAACTTCCGCCTCTTCTTCAGCAATCTCATTCAAGTCTTTAATAAATGCGGACTGGTTAGTTTTAACAATAATTTCCTTACCATGCTGAACTTCAATATTGGTATTTTCTGCTTCGGGAACGTCAGTTTCAGCTTTCAAGTAATAATCACGGGTAATCAAACCTGCCGCAGTATCGAGTTGAACTTTAGCGTTTTTGATATTCAAGTAAGCAGAAACGAGAGTTGACTCGGCATTAATCAAATCATTCTGCACCTCATTCAAGCGGGTGATACCGATTGTACCTGCCTCATACTCTTTAGCAACCAAATCACGCTGTTCGGTACTGTAAGCAAGAATCTGCTCGTAAAGTTTCGCCTGATTTACGCTGAAAATGTAGTTGGTATATGAATCACGCACTTCCTGAATGACAGCTAACCATGAACTTACAACATTAAATTTGGCAATAGCCTCATTTGCCCGGGCTTCACGAATTTTATTCCAGCGGATGAAACCATTGAAAATTGTCCAATTAGCAGTTACGCCGTAACTCAAACTCGGAGTAGTTGAGTGGGTGTGATTAATTTTACTGCCGTGACGGTGATAGAAGCGAGTGTTGCTTGTTGAAACATTAAACTCAGCAAAGGCACTGATTGTCGGAGAATATGCTCCGTAAGCACTGTATTTGTTGTACTTGCGGATATTCAAGTTCTCACGCATCGCACGCAAGTCAGGACGATTTGCCAAAGCGGCATCGAGATAAACTTCGACATTGGGGAGAACTGCATCGACATCAACTTTAATTTCATCAAATGTGATCCACTCCGGCATTTTACCGTCAGGATAACCCATTAATACTGCCAAAGCATAAGTTGCCAAAGCGTATGAACGCTCTGCTACAAGCATGGCATTCTCTGCACTTCTGGCACGAATTTTGAAGTTCAGCACATCACTAAACGGCACAGTTCCGACCTCTTGCTTAAGTTCGGTTTCTTTCAAACAAATCTGCTGGAACTCCAAGTCAGATTTAGCGATTTCGAGTTCAGCACGAGCAAGCAGAATTGAGTTATAAGCATAAACGATACCACTCAAAAGATTTCTTGCGGCATTTTCTTCCATAGCCTGCTGATACTTCTCTCCGGCTTTAGCGGCTTTAGCATTGAAGTATCTGGAGAGCCCGTCAAAAAGCAGCCATGATGCAGAAATGGAAGTATTGGTGCCGAAACGCATATTCATGTCATTATCAGTGGCATTCTTCACATTATGTGCATCCCATGTATGAGTATTTGACATATTGAAAGAAGCATTGAAAGTCGGCGAATATGCACCTAATGCCTGATAATAAGCCATTTTAGCTGCATTTACAGCATAAGCGGCTGATTTGTAATCAGGATTATTTTTGAGTGCAATTCTCTGTGCATCCGCGATAGTTAATACCTTGATGTCTTTCAACAGATCATCTGCGCCGTCACGTTTGCGAGCTTGAAACAAATTCTCGGTGGTGGCAATCGGCGGCTCTTTGAAACTCTGACAACCGCTGATGCCAAGAACTAAAAGTGCCAATAATGACAA
Organism: Lentisphaeria bacterium; assembly: GCA_017456285.1. Classification (GTDB taxonomy): domain Bacteria; phylum Verrucomicrobiota; class Lentisphaeria; order Victivallales; family Victivallaceae; genus RGIG5270. Next base: position 106,044 of record JAFTJQ010000082.1, on the reverse strand, counting down.
ACATCTCTTCATAATTTTACTCCTTTTTGTATATCACTAATTCTAAATAATCAAACATCTGTTTTAATTAATATAATCATTTTTTTGTATTTTTCAAATATTTAACGAATTTTTTTTCAATTTATTTTGCTTTTCATTGAAAATGAAGCTATATTTCTCAAGTAAAATTAAAAGTGAGAAGTTATGAATAGTCTGCAAAGAAAATTTTATAAATTTTTAATTAGGAGCAATATTTTTCAATGTCCGATATGCGGCGGCAAAAATCACAGCTCCTACAACCGCCCCTGCCGTGAGTGTCGGAGAAAAATCAAATTTATCTCTGATAACTATTGTTACAGTTGCGGCGGTGAATTGGACGGAGCTTTAGCGATTTGTTCAAAATGCCTGCGAGAGAAAAAACGGCAATTTCTTCAAGCAGTCAGTTTACTGCCCTATCTGCAATTCAATCGTGAACTTATTTTGAGTTTCAAAAACGGCGGAAAAATCGAATTGGCAACTTTTTTCGCTCGTTTGGCGATAAGTAAACTCAAGCGATTGGAAATCGATTTCGATATTGTCCTTGCCGTACCGCTCCACTGGAGCAAAAAACAACGCCGAGGCTACAACCAGTCGGAGTTTCTTGCTGAATTAATCGCCGAAGGAATGCGAAAACCATTCGCAGTTCGGGCAATAAAAAGAATAAAAAAGGGCAAACAACAAAAACAACTTAACAGCGTTGAACGCCATAAAAATTTGAAAAATGCGTTCCTTGCCGACCCGAAAATACTGAAAGGCAAAAAAGTTCTGCTTATTGACGATATTTTTACTACCGGAGCGACAGTTGATAATGTCAGCATTGCATTGAAAAAAGCAGGAGCAATTGCCATTACTGTTATGACAATAGCTCGCGCTTAAATGCTCTATAATTTCACAAAAAATGTTATCGCAGGTTCATATTGACCCAAATTAAACTTACTTCGCCTGCTTCAACAATTCGGCAAAAATTTGTGCATCATAGCGGTAGATGCTGTGCAGATAACTAAGCACCCTTTTGGCACTCGCCACATTCTCAAGTTCAAATGTCCGCACACTGCCGTCGGCAAAAAGCACATTAATAAAATTTCCGTGATTATTTTTACGGTCAAAAAGCAAGGGCAATTTGGATTGATCACCCTTGAAATTTGCGGCGATATAGCAATAGAGATTTGAATCATATTTTCCAGATAGCACTTCGGCGGTCGGAAATTTACCGCCGTTACTGTTTTTGGCAGGGAGTAATGACTGTAAATAGCAGTTTTTAAGGAACTTAACACAATCATCGCAATCTTTTTTAATCTGTGTTTCCGCAGACTGCAATTGCAATTGCGGCACAATCCACTCATTTAATAGGTCTCCAAAAAGCAAAGTGAGTTCATTCCCGTAAAAATAATTCCAATCAACATCTGCATACTGGGTAAGCAAATATGATTTTCCCTGATTGCGGATAATGGTCAAACCCTCCATATCAGTATCGGGGGCAAGGAATTCAGAACCCACAAATTCATAAACCAAGTCGCAGAAAACTTTATTAAAATAGATGAACCCATTGCCCTTAACTTCTTCAGGGACTTGCAATTTCTGCAATTTCGCCGCATACTCGTTTTCCTTGACATTTTTTACAATATCGCCGATTGCTTTTTCAGATGAATACAACCAGACGTAGCCGTCTTTTTTTACCACAATCGGATTGTATTTGCCGAATGGTCTAAGTATTAATTTGTTGGGATTACCCTCCGCAACTTGACCAAGCTGATAATCGATAATTCTTTTGCCGATTGCCTCATAGAGTTTATTGGTTTTATCAGGAATTGAGACTGAAAACTCATAAGTTGCCTCTGTATTGTGTTGCGGAGCGTTAATCAATACTCCCCAATTGCCGTCAGCAGTGTCCACCAAATCGGTGAGAGTTAAATCAAGAATTTCAGAAGTTTTCAAAATATTATCGAACTCCTTAAACTCTTCAGTTTTAGGATATTTCGCTAAAGCATCCTTCAAATTCAACTGCAAATTGGCACAAAAAACCGTTTCGTCAGTAATAATCGCAAGTTCATACGCCAAATCCTGATTCGGAGTATTAAAAAGTTCCTCTAAAAAACCTTTTTGGCTGTCTTTTTTGAACTTCAGAAGCAACTCATTGCGAAAAGTATCATCAGATGTTTTCTTGGAACACTCCTCGATTTTCTCCAAATTATAAACTCCGGAATGTTCCAGCCACAAATTAGCATAAGCAAGTTTTTTCAATACCAAATTCGCCGCATCCCGGTTTTCAGGGGCGGCATAACTCAAGTAATACTGTTGATTGCTGCGCAAATTTTTCTTAATCAAATCTGCCTGTGCTTCAAAATCGCAATTGGAGTAATAAGTTGTTCCCCACGGCATAAGGGCGATTGTTAAGTGATTTTTGTTGCTCCACGACTCACATCCGCAAAGAGCGAAAACGACTGCAATTAAAAATAAAAATCTTTTCATTTTCCCATTTCAAACTTTCTAACTTCTTCACTATCAGAGAAATAACATCTCTCCCCATTAATTTCCTGATAGTTTTCATGTCCTTTACCTGCTATAATTACTATATCACCATTTTCGCTGATTGCTAATGCTTTTTTAATCGCATCGGCACGATTTTCGATAATTTCATAATTTAATCTGTCTTGAATCGCTGATTTTATATCATCGATAATTGCCATCGGCTCTTCGAATCTGGGATTATCCGTGGTAATAATTACCCAGTCTGCTAACGTGGAAGCGATTTCGCCCATTCTCGGACGCTTAAATTTATCCCGATTGCCGCCGCAGCCGAAAACGACAATAATTTTTTTATGCGGAAGTTTTTTAAGATTGGACAAAACATTTTTCAACGCATCATCAGTGTGGGCGTAATCAATAAAAACTCTCACGTCTTTTTTTAATGTAATTAATTCCAATCTGCCCGGAATTGTTAATTCGCTATTTTTAATCACATTTTTTAATACTTCAGGAGCAAATCCAAGCTGCATTAAACTCACAATAACGGTTGTCAAATTATAAATATTGTACTCTCCAAGCAAATTTGAACAAAATTCAATATCATTCAAGGTAAATTCAGTTTTTTTAGAGGAAGGAATAATTTTTATCTGATAATCTGCCGATTTTGAGATGCCGAAAGTTACAACTTTGATTGCGGTTTCGTTTTTTAACTCCTCTGCCAATCGTGCACCGTACTCATTATCAATATTCACTACGGCAATTTCCACATGCTTCACGAAAAAACTTTTTTTTATTTGATAATAGTTCTCCATGTCATGATGAAAATCTAAATGTTCACCGCTTAAATTAGTAAACATGCCGATTCTGAACTTCAAAGAGCCCAGACGGCATTGAGCAAGTGAGTGACTGGAAATTTCCATCGGCACATATTCGCACAAATTTGAACTGCAAGCACTTAAAAGCGAAAAAAGTTTTTCCGCCGGAGGAGTGGTATGAGTTGAGGCGGAAGAAGTTTTTCCGTCAAAATATTTGATGGTGGAAATAAGACCGCTTTTCTTATTGAGCTGTTCAAATATTTGATACAATAAATAGACCGTTGTGGTTTTCCCGTTAGTACCTGTTACCCCCAACAAGGTCAACTGCTCCCAAAAATTTTTACCGCACAAAAATTCGCAACTTAAGCTGTTGATAAGTCGGCTGTTTTCAATTTGGATAAAGACGATTTCAGGATATTTTGCACCCCAACCATCCAAATTACGTTCCGTCAAAATTACCTTTGCACCTTTTTGAATCGCCTCGCAAATAAAATCTGCGCCATCAACATTCGCCCCATTTACGGCAATGAAAATTGAATCACGCACCACCTTTTGAGAATTGCTGGTAATATCGGACAAAATACAGTCAGCATAATTCATTTTGCCTTTAATCAATTCGGCAGGGAGTTCCGCTAAAAAATCAGATAATTTGAAACTCATCTCGCCTCCTCGGGAATAGCATTTTCGAGTCGCATCCCCCTCGAACCTTTAAGAAAAACCAGTGTATCACTTCCATCACTGATATAATTCGGCAATCTCTCTCCTGCAATAACTGAATTGTCAACATAAATGACATTGGCAAAATTCTTATTCAAGCCTGCCTGCTTCATCAATTTGCCAACCGCAATCACTACCGCACTCGGAAAATTCTCAACTGCATAATCCAAAATTTCCGCATGCTGTGCAATCTCACTACTGCCAAGTTCCAGCATATCCCCCAAAATCAAAATCAATTTTTTACTTTCGGCAATATCTTTCAAGTTCTTCAAGGTAGCTTTCATGCTGGCAGGATTGGCATTGTAAGCATCATTGAGATAGGTAACGCCATTCAAAGAGGTTTTTCTCATTCGCATTCCACTCAAAGAAGCATTGGCAAGTGCTTCGGCAATTTCGCTATCTGACAAACCAAGCAAACTCCCGACTACCGCCGCTCCCGAAGCATTACAGGCTTGATGTTCGCCTGAAATCTGCCAAGTAACTTGAGTTTTTGTTGAATTTTTGTGATTGATTAAATCAAATTTACTCTCAAGCAAATTTCCGCTCACATAGTTTGCAGAGAAATAGTTATTTTCATCATACTCGCCGTAACTTTCAATTTTCAGCGAATAAGCTGTTGCTTTCTCAATTAAAATCGATTTTTCGGCAATATTATTGGCAAAAATCGCATAACCGCCGGCTTTAACTCCGACGAAAATATCTGATTTCTCCTTTGCCACCCCCTCAAGGTCTATCAAATTCTCCAAATGACAGGGGGCAACTGAATTGATAATTGCATAATCAGGCTCGGCACAAAGACTTAAGGGGCGGATTTCTCCGAAGTGATTGGTTCCCATTTCGATAATCGCGATGCGGTGATTTTCATTCAATCGCAACAAGTTCTGCGGAACACCGACTTGATTATTGGTATTGCCGAGGGTATACAAAACTGCTTCCTCGCCGAATTTCTTAACCGCAACGGCTTTCATAATCTCTTTGGTACTGGTTTTGCCGACACTGCCGGTAATTCCGACAACAATTAAATTTGCAAAACTCCGCCGATGAAAATTAGCAATTTGCTGATAAGCAAGCAAGGTATCAGGAACTAAAAGCACTGGAACACAAATATTTTTATAGAGTTCAATCGGAGTATTTCGATTGATACAAAGTGCTGACGCACCTGCTTCAACTGCTTTATCCAGAAAATTGTGTGCGTCAAAATTTTCTCCCTTGAGTGCCACAAAAAGTGCATTGCTTAAATTCACTCTGCTGTCAGTTAAAACAGCTTGGAAACTCAAGTTAGCAGTCGAAGCAGAATTTTTTATCTCCGCTCCGACAACTTTAACTATATCCGCACAACTTAAATTCATTATTCCTCGTGATGTTTCAGATCACAAATATTGCAGTGACGGCAATCCATTCCCTGCGGAGGGACATAAACTTTGCCGCTTTTCTGTGATTTTTTGATATTCAAGTAATTCATCGCCGCCATAAGACAGCCGAGAATGATGAATGCACCCGGTGCACTTGAGGGAAGCAGAAAATCAGTAGTCCAACTGCTGATTAGTTTAATCTCAAAAAGTGAACCCGTACTCAAAAATTCACGGATCCCCCCGATAATTGTCAATGCTAAAGTAAAACCTAACCCCATACCAAGTCCGTCCGCCGCTGAACGCAAGGGATTATGAGATGCCGCAAAGGCTTCCGCACGACCGAGAACAATACAATTTACCACAATCAACGGAATGAAAATGCCCAATGAAGCACAAATCGCCGGAGGTGCGTATGCTTGCAGAAGCATATCCACAATTGTCACAAATGTCGCAATCACCACGATATAGACCGGGATTCGAATTTTATTCGGCACAATTCCGCTGATAATAGAGATTGCAATATTGCTGCACATAAGCACGAAAGCAGTCGCCAAGCCCATACTCGCACCATTAATCGCATTTGAAGTAACTGCGAGGGTCGGACACATTCCCAAAACCAATACAAAGGTCGGATTTTCTTTCCAAATACCTTTGGCAAAATCTTTAATAAGCTGTAACATAAACTCTATTCTCCCTTTGTCAATTTTTCAATAATTGCTTTTTCATTTTCGATAAAATGCAAATTAATATCGGAAACCAACTTCGCAACCGCTCTGCTTGAGACAGTCGCTCCGGTGATGTACGGTGCAGTACCGCCGTCCTTGCTTACGGTAAAAGCTTTGCCGTTCTCGCATTTTTTACCGCTGTAATAATCAAGCACTCTATTCGGGGCTAATGCGGCAGTCGGTTTTTCGCCCTTAAGCACGGAAGCTAAAGTTTTGGTAAACTTTCTCTCGCAAACATTAGTTCCGAGTCCGGGGGTTTCGGTCTGTTTGGTAATAATTACCGCATTAATCGAACCGTCAAGTTTAAGTCCGACGATTGCGACAATTGCACCTGCATATCCCGGAGTAGCACCCTCTGCGGCAATTGCAATTAAGTTATCGGCTTTATCGAAAGCTCCGTAATACTTAATCGGCGTAAAATCAACAACTTTAGTAGATTCAAATGCAGGCAAAACCGCTTTGAGTGATTCATTGGTAGCTTTAAGCTGTGCATCGGCAATCGGTTTCGCTGTCAATTTATCAAAAAAACCCAGCAACACTGCCGCAATCAAAGCAATTACACCCAAAAATATTCCTAAAACAACAATATTTTCACTTTTCTTCAAACTCATTTTTCACACTCCTCGCCGTTACGCCTTTTTCGCAGTTTTCACCGCACCGAAAACCCGTCTGGTACAGAATTTATCGATAAAAGGCACCAAAGCATTCATAAACAAAATTGAGAAACTTACACCCTCTGGATAATTTCCCCAGATACGAATTGCCGAAGTAATTATTCCACAGCCGATGGCGAAAACAATCGCTCCCGAATTGGTCATCGGAGAAGTTACCATATCGGTTGCCATAAAGAATGCACCGAGCATCAATCCGCCTGTAACAACATGGAATATCGGCGACGGAGTTACACCGGGATAGAAGTAATTAATTGCCCCCGTAATAACAAAAACTGTGCCGATGAAAAATACCGGAATTCGCCAGTTAATAAGTCTCCAGCAGAGCAGCAAAATTCCGCCGATAAGTAACGCTAATGAACTGGTTTCACCCAAACAACCGCCGATATTACCGAGGAAATACTCTTTATTTGCTTTGCAATTATCAATAGCTTTGAAATTATTGGCAATTGAGAATAATTCACTGTTTTTGGGAGTGGTACTTACTACTCCCAAAGGAGTTGCACAAGTTACTGCGTCAATTTTGCTATCTTCAGCTGCAATAATTTTAGCATCATCGTTAGAGATAAATTGCGAACTAATCTGCATCTCTTCAGCACAAGCAGTTGTACGAATATCATTCACCATTTGACGGGTCGGCACCCAAGTAGTCATAAGTCCCGGCAGTGCAATCAATAACCCCACACGGGCAACCAATGCCGGATTAAAGGGATTGTATCCGATACCGCCGAAAATCTGTTTACCGAGCCAAATTGCCAGAAATGCACCGATTAAGCAGACCCACCACGGAGTAGAAGCGCTTAAATTCAATGCCAGCAAAATTCCCGTAACTAATGCACTGCAATCGCGAATCGTCGCCCAAACATTTTTCTTCGCAATCAAACACCAGAGAATTTCCGCTCCGACACAGAAAATTGAGCAGAGCAAAATCACCCATAAGGCACTGATTCCGAAATAATAAATACCTGCTGCCATTGCAGGAATCATAGCTGCAACCACTTTTAACATGATGGCAGACACGCTGTCTTTGACTTGAATATGCGGAGATGAGCTGACCACCAAGTCCTCATGCTTCGGCAAAATCAATTGTGTTGTTTCTTCACTCATAATAGTTCCTTAAGTTATAACAATTTATTACTTTTTCATATTTCTGATTTCGGCTTTCGCACGACGCATGTGCTGAACCAAAGGACGATGAGCGGGACAGATAAATGCACACGAACCGCACTCCATACAATCCATAACGTTATTTTTCAAAGCGAGATCGAACTTCTCATTCTCAATCAAACGACCGAGCAAAGCAGGATTGAGCTTCATCGGGCATCCCTGCAAACAGCGTCCGCAACGGATACAAGCGCTTGACTGATATTGAGTAATTTTTTTCTCGGGGAAAATCAAAATTCCACTGCTGTTTTTCTGAATAGTTACATCCAGTGACTTCTGGGCAAATCCCATCATCGGCCCGCCCAAAATAACCTTTCTGACATCATCGGTAGTACCGCCTGCAAGTTTGATTGCCTCGCGTATGGGAGTACCGATTTTCAATCTCCAGTTACTTGGGTTTTTAACCGCTTCGCCCGTAATAGTTGTCACTCGGTCAATCAAGGGCTTACCCTCAATTACCGCATCAGCAACCGCTGCACAAGTAGCAGTATTCTGCACAACCACACCTGCATCCATCGGAAGTCCGCCTGCAGGGACTTTGCGATCAGTTACAGCGTAAATAAGTTGTTTTTCCGCACCCTGCGGATACTGAACTTTGAGTCCGACGATTTTGATATTGTATTTTTCAGCATGAGCAAGCAGCATATCAATTGCATCACGCTTATTTAATTCGACACCGATATAGATATTCTCGACACCGAGAATTTTTCCCATAATTGCCGCACCTGTCAAAACTCTCTCCGGAGCTTCCAACATCAAGCGGTGGTCAGCAGTCAAATAGGGTTCGCACTCGGCTCCGTTAATTACCAATGCAGTAATCTTTTTTTCAGGCGGAGGAGACAACTTAACCGCACTTGGGAAAGCTGCTCCGCCCATACCGACGATACCTGCATCAGCGATTCTTGCTTTTAATGTTGCCGCATCAGTTTCACGCCAATCAAGAACTTCAGGAAGTTCGCCCCATTCGTCCTTCATGTCGCTTTTGATAACAACCGCATTGACCGGTACGCCCATCGGACCGGGGATCTGGGTGATTGCTTCAACTACTCCGCTGGTCGGGCTGTGAAGCGGAACTGAAACAAAGCCATCCGCTTCGGCGATTTTCTGACCTTTTTTGACCTCATCGCCGACTGCAACGATCAATTTCGGAGCTTTTCCGATATTCTGCTGCAAAGCGACCTCATATTTTTCATAAAGCGGTGCAATCCGGATTACTGAATTGCAACTCAAATCCTTGCCGTCATAATCAGGATGAATACCGCCTGAAAAAGTACCTGTTGTATAATTTTTGTCACTCATAATTTATTACTCCTCCTGCTTCACTATTTCGATTCGGCATTAGCACTTGATTTTTCCAAGTGGTCAGGATTATTTTCCTCAATTGCCAAATGCTCCTGTGCAGACAAAAGACAATTTGTCGGGCATTTAATTGTATCCAAATCCTGAAGTGTCGGCTGTTCAGCAGCCTCGTAATCAACAATCGCATGGAAACCCTCAAACTTGAATTTGCCGGGAGCATTTTTATCGCATTTACGGCAGCCCAAGCAGGGAACATTGCAATACTTTTTCTTTGCAGGGCCCTTCTCCGGGTTATTGCAGTAAACGTGAACTTTTGAACCTGCGGGGACAAGTTTGATCAACTTTCTCGGACAAGTTGCTACGCACTTGCCGCATCCGACGCACTTCTCGGAGTGGACAATTGCCAAACCATTAATAATCTCAATCGCCCCGAAAGGACACGCTCTCACACAGCTTGCCATACCCAAACAACCGTAACTGCACGCTTTAGGCCCGCCTGCAATCAACATTGCTGAGCGGCAATCGCTTACGCCATTGTAGAGAGTCCAGTTTTTAGTCTGATTTTTGTCGCCGCCGCACAAAACAACGGCAACTTTTTTGAAAGAAGTGCTTGCCTCAATACCCAATGCTTTAGCAATCGCACTGACTGTCTCCTGACTTGAAGCAGGGCATTGATTCGGTGCAACCTCCCCTGCAACAACCGCTTTGGCAAAGTCGGCACAACCTGCACGACCGCAACCGCCGCAATTTGCATTCGGCAAAAGTGAAGTTACCAATTCAATTCTCGGATCGGTTTCAACCTTAAAAAGTTTTGCCACAATTCCGATAATAAGTCCAAGCAAAAGCCCGATTAATGCCATCAGTACAACTGCGACCAATAAACTTGTATCAATTTGACTTAAAATATTACACATCATATTCTTGTTACTCCTCGTTCTTGTGTCAGCAAAGACCCGCAAAACCCATAAATGCCATTGCCAAAATTCCTGCGGTAATCAATGCAATCGCCATGCCTTGAAATACTTTCGGAACTTCTGCCAAATCAAGTTTCTCCCGCAATGAAGCAAACATCAGCAATGCCAAGCCGAAGCCCAACCCCGAAAAGAATGCAAAAACAGTTGACGGCAATACCGCTCTGCCGACATTCGCATTAATCGTCGCTACGCCCAAAACCGCACAATTTGTGGTAATAAGCGGCAGATAAATTCCCAATGCACTGTAGAGTTTCGGACTCAATTTCTGCAAAATAATTTCAACTACCTGCACCAACCCTGCAATAATCAAAATAAAGATGATCAACTGCAAAAAGCCCAAGTTAATTCCTTTGGCTGCCAAAGCCTCATTGTGCAGCAAATAGTGGTAAATTACTGATGTGCAGAATGATGCCAAAGTCATAACAAATACAACCGCACCTGCCATGCCCAAAGCAGTTTCAATTTTCTTTGACACTCCCAAAAACGGACAAATTCCCAAAAATCTGGTAAGCACAAAGTTATAGACGAAAACTGCTCCGATTGTAAGTTCAAGATAATTTTCTGTCATAATTTCAACACTCCGATTTATTTTTTATTTTCAAAATACATCGCAACCGCCGCACCTGCATAGTAACCGATGTCACGTCGCAAAGCACTCGGCACGATTTCACAACCTTTGTAAGACACTGCCCAGCAATACTTTACGATTTTCTCACGCAGCGGCTTCATGAATAAATCACCTGCCGCCCAAGCAAAAGTGCCGAGAATAATTTTGTGAGGATTCATCGTCTGTACCAAACTACCCAAAGCCTGTGCATTACGCTCCAGCATCTCATCCCAATACTGAACTGCAAATTCATCCCCTGCTTCAACTGCTTCCTGAAGAGCTTTCATGTCGATATTTTCGACAGATCCTGCACACTTAACAATCATTGAATCGGGTTTATCTGCCAATTTTTTCTGCAAATCCTGTGCTACGGCACGACCGCCGCAATATGCTTCATAGCAGCCCTTGAGTCCGCAATTACACTCACGACCGCCCGGAACCAAGCAAGTGTGTCCGAATTCACCGCCCTGAAAAGTATTGCCCTGAATCAAAGTTCCACCTGCAACCATGCCTGCTCCGATTCCGGTACTCATTGTCAAATAGATATAATCTTTTGAGCCTTTTCCTGCTCCGAAATAACCCTCCGCCAGTGCCGCAGCATTAGCATCATTCTCGAAGTAACCTTTAATGCCCAAATTATCGCTCAAATATTTGAGAATGGGAACATTTCTCCACAATGGATTATTCGGCGGAGTGGTCATGATGCCATTGGCATAATCAGCGGGGCCGGGGCTTGAGATACCGAAAGAAGCGATGTCGCTTTTCTGCAAGTTATTGTCAGCAAGCAACTTATTGGTTTTTTCAACTAAAATCGGCAAAATATCATCAGGATTAGTATCCTTATTCTCTATACGGTCGCCGGCAATAAATTTACCGCTTTCTGAAACAATGCCGATACCAATTTTAGTACCACCAACATCGAATCCCAAAAAAATTCTTTCATCAGTCATAGTAATCTCCGAATTTTAATTTATTTAATTTTTGAATTTTTACATTTTTCCATAATTATATTAATATAATATAAATAACAAATTTTTCAACACCAAAACAAAATATTTTTTTATTTAAGTTAACTTTCAGGGGGATATTTTCGCCTCAATTCAAGATATTTTTTTATCGAAGTAGTATTTTTTGTTTTTCTCATAAAATAAAATTCGACACAATTCAATGTTATTGCATTTGCAATTATCAAACTTTATGGTAAATTATTGTGAAATCAGGAGAATTTTTGCAAAATGAATATTGATAAAAAAATAATGACTGTCACAGAAATCAATAATATTGTCAAAGATGTTATTGAAAATACCTTTATGCCTTTCTACGTCGGAGCAGAGATCGGCTCACTGGTCATTCACCGCTCCGGGCATGTCTATTTGACACTCAAAGACAATCAATCACAAATCAAAGCAACCTATTTCGGCGGGGCGAGAGTTTTTCAGGAAATGGGACTTCAAAACGGCGACAAAGTTGAAGCATTCGGAGTTTTAAGCGTCTATGCTCCGAGGGGAGAATATCAGCTCAATATCCGCCGAATCGTGCCTTTGGGAATCGGGGCAATGCAGCAGAAATTTGAAGAAATTAAACGCAAACTCCAAGCCGAAGGACTTTTCGATGAGGCTCGCAAAAAACCGATTCCATCCATGCCGAAAACTATCGGAGTTATCACCAGTCCGACCGGAGCGGCAATCAGAGACTTTATGCAAGTATTAAGCCGACGCTTCCCGAATTGCCATGTAAAATTTTATCCGGCACAAGTTCAGGGAGAGACCGCTTCGCTCGAAGTTGCTCAAGGCATTGCCTTTTTTAATCGCACCCGTCAAGCTGACGTCATTGTTATTACTCGCGGCGGCGGCAGTATGGAGGACTTATTCCCCTTTAACAGTGAGAATTTGGCACGCACTATCGCCGCAAGCAAAATTCCTACTATCAGTGCCATCGGGCATGAAATTGACTTCACTATCTGTGATTTTGTTGCTGATTTGCGAGTGCCGACCCCAAGTGCGGCGGCAGAATTAGTTATTCGCAGTCAAGCGGAAATTCAAGACGAATTAGACGGAGCGAAACGGGCTTTAATAAAAAATTTACAACTCAACTTGGTAATGATGCAACGGAGATTAGAGCAGTTTGCGTCGGCAAAAATTTTCAAAAATATCCGACTTGTCTATGAAAATTATCAGCAAACTTTGGACGAGAAACAGTTGCGATTAAACTCGGCATTGAACTTCCAAAACGAGAAGTTAAAAAATAACTTCACCCTTTTGGAACATCGCTTGAATAGTTTAAATCCGCAACTCCAGCTTGAGCGTGGCTATGCGATCGTCACTGACCAAGAAAAACACGTCGTTAAAAGCAGTAAACAGCCGTCAGGATCTGAATTTACAGTACGACTTGCTGACGGCGAATTTCAAGTTCAAGCTAAATAATTTCCCCTCACCACCCTTAAATTAATAGTGCAAAACTACCATTTGGTGGCAGACAAACGGCGGCAAATTAAATGAAATAACCCCATTAACAACTTCAAAGGGGAGATTTTCTCCGCTCGGCTCAAGGGTAATTGACTTAACTTGACGGCTCTCTCTAACTTCAAACTTGCTTGCAGGGGCTTCATTCAGTTCCTCAATCACCTCAATTGCCCCTCGCGAAGTAATATTTCCGCCCGAAAACTCCGCAAGTCCGCCACGCAAAATAGTATTGGCATACAACACATGAATAATTGAACGGTTTTCACTGCATTGTTCCATCCAAGTTACCCTCGCTTGAGATGGCAAAGTGGTCTTAATTAAAAGGTCATCTCCGGCAAACTCACGGAATGCTTTGGCAAAAAATTCCTTGACAATCACCGCACCGTACCCTCGATAAATCGTAAAAATCGGATGTGCAAAATAGAGAATATTTTTGCTGATAAGCCCTGCTGAATACGGCGATTTCTCCACTCGATTCGGAGTATGCTGGTGACTGCAAAAATGGGCAAATGAGCGGTTAAAATAAGGCTCATAAACATCTCCGAGCGACAATGATTCAGGGACTTTGATTTTTCGAGAAACTCCGTACATCACAAACGGAGTAGTCACATAATTGGGAGCAAACTTTTCGCCTGCTTGGATGTAATTCGGAAAAAGTTCGGCTTTTCCGCAATCTTCAAATCCCAAATCGGTAAAAAATTCATCACGATTACTTCGCAATCCGGATTCAGAAGAGAGGACTAATTTGCCATTGTTTTTCAGATAATCACTCAATTTATCCGCCAGAAAATCATCGACTTTAATATCATCGCCGAGAATCAAAAGCCGATATTTCCCAAAATCCATTTTGGTATCGACAATATCAAAAGGAATATGAAGTTCCAGCAATAGTCTTGCCGCTCCGACATCACCTGCAAACTCTTTTCGCTCGGTAAATAGCGATGCACGGGAGAGGATTGCCACATTGGCTCTGCTTTTCACCTTGTCGCACCAAGGTTCCTTTTGCTCCACATCTTTGTACGCCTCTCCGATAATGCGATAGGTACTTTCGTCAAGTTTTCCTGACGGATGCAGTTGATCGCCGACACTGCATTTAGAACCTTGAGCAAGCATGGCGGCACACTCATAACGAAGTGCATTCGGGTGCTTAAATCCGCCGAATTCACCCCAAGTTGTCTGAAATTTCCCGGTCATGCCGCAAAATTCAAAATCGGTATTTCTGCAATAAGCCGCCGACATCGGGTAGTGGTCATAGCCCCAGCCCCCGGTCGGAAGAGATTCAAGTTCATAGTGGCTGAAGTAGGGAAAAATCTCATAATCACCGGGTGCCATATTTCCTGAATTGTGAAAAATCGGCATGTCGGGGTCAATTGACTTGACTGCTTCATAAGTTCTTTTGTAGTAGTTTAAAAGCACTTGGCGACTGAATTTGCGACGCTCCTCCGCATTTGCCGCATCTATCCCCAACTTTTTCATATCTCTCATGCAATAGGGGCAACAGCAGTCACGCTGGGCGATAATATCAATAAAAATTCCGTCAGCATCAGGGAACATACGCACAGTTTCACGGAGCTGTTCGCACAAATAATCCAAGTATGGCGAATTAAAGCAAAGCAATGGAAATGAAGCAGTTAAAGGCGTTTTAGGAATAGAAAGTCCGTCAGGAAAAACCACTTGCCATTCAGGGTGTTCATCATAGGCAACTCCATTAACTCCGCCCGTTAAATAAACCGGAACTTTGATTCCAATCTCATGACAAGCATCAATCTGCTCACGCAATAAATTAAATTTCAAATGCGGATGCATTTTGCCGACTTCAGTCGGGTGATAACTCCAGCCGTGATGACAACTTGAAAAGCAAGTAATCGAATTTACTCTTGCTTCTTGCAAAGTTTTCTGCCAGTGTTTTTTATCAAATTTCTCTCCGATTCCCTCAATATCGGGGGAAGTATGAAAGTCCAAATGCACTTGTCTGAATCTCATTTCGCTGCTCCTATCTGATTATTAATGGCTCAAAATATCCTCATTTTTTGCAAAATATTACTTACTCGGTTCTGATTGCACTCGGAGCAATCAAAATCAGATAACGGGTTCGGGCAAAGGCGTCCTCGTAACTCATCTCTTTTTTCTCATGTCCTGCTCCGTAACTGTCGGTATAAATAATAAGCTGCTTCTCCTCATTTATCCCGTTAATTATCCGCATGTGCCCACCGATTCCGCCGATCGGCTGACCCGGTTTCTCGTTTTGAAAGACCCAAGTCACCCAGCCAAGCGGATAACCGCGATTAATGTATTTTTTGACATCACGCACGAAACTCTCCACTGCAAGTTTGCTCTCGCAACGGACTTCACGGAAAATATCATACTCATAATTTGCAAAAAGTCCGCCGACATTGAGCGACTTTCTATTACCTGCTCTGGTAACATAATCATTAAATTCGACCTTTTCACGGTCATTGCGTTTGGCGATTCGGTTATATTTTTTAGTAAACTTTTCAAAATCCTGTGCCTTTGAAAACATCTCTTCTTTCATAAGTTCTCGTGTTTTAATTCGGAGCTTCGCCCGATTGTCATCCAGCACCTCCAAGGCAACTTCCATATTCGTTCCCTGCTGTTCCGTCTGCATAATCTGGGCTAAAATATGCTGATCGACATCGGCATTGTAATACTTCAAAATTCGTTCCAGCGTAGTCGCCACGCAATAACCTTTTTGCCCCTGGTCAATCATCGGCACATTGAGATAGACACCGCCATTATCGTCACGCTCCAAATTCAAAGCCAGATTGCCAAGTTTAACTACATGAGTTTTCATCATCTCCTTCAGAGGTTTCGCCTGACCTTTAGGGAGAATTTTTAAGTTAATAAATTCAACTCCCCGATTTGAACTGCCGATTATGTAAATATAATCATTGCAGTTATCGGCAAATTGTTTACTCTCAATGACGGTCTTCTCGATTTTCCGTTTTTCATTATTCAACTCTCTACCGCCCAACTCGGCAACAAACTTCTCACATTCAGAGACAAATTCTGCATCTTTTTTCAATCCGACCCGATAGTCGCCCCGATTAAATAATGAAATATCAAGTTCAATAATTTTCTTATCCGCAAAAGTGATAAGCACCTCGGAAATTACAAATTTTTTCTTAATCGTTAAACGATTTCTGACTTCCCGCATATTGTAGCGGAGTTCAGTTTTATCCTTTGAGTGATATTTGAAAGAGTGCGGCAATGCTTTTTGAATCTCCTCACTCGTCATCGTCCAGAAATTATCCTTGTTTGCCAACAAAAATTTATCAAACTCCGTCCCGAAAATTGATAGATTAAGACAAATCACGCAAAAAAATGCTGTTAAAAATTTCCGCATTCTGCCCTCCTATGTGTGAAAATTTAATTTTTGCCGTCCCCGAAAGTACGTTTCTCAAGCAAATAAACCAAGTCATTAACCCTGACTTTAGCAGGGACTTGCAAGGTAACTAAACTTTTTTGCTCCGCTTTTTGAGTTTTCACACCATGCACAACGATATTCTCCGCCGTAAACTCCAAAGCCCCCGTCGTCGGTCCGATTACCAAAAGTGTGTCGCCCTCGGTGAAACTTCCTGCATCAAGCGTAATTTCCGCCACCTGAATTTTATTAAAATATTTGCTGACTTTACCGACACAAATTTTATGAAATTTCGCATTACTGCCGCCGATATTACACCACTCATCCAAATTTTCGCCCAGATAATATCCGCCATGCCAGAACTTGCGGTTAAAAACTTTCTCAAGTTCGCTGACGTAAAATTGCTTATCCTCATCGGTCAAAGCAATGCCATTTTCAATTTTATCCAAAGCCTCACGATAGACGCCGACCACCTTTGACACATAATCCGCAGAACGCCCTCTGCCCTCGATTTTCAGAATCGACACCCCACTTGCGACAAGTTCTTCCAAAAATTGAATCATGCACAAATCTTTCGGTGACATCACATATTGCCCCTCAAGCGTAAACTCTGTATCACTCTCGACATCTTTGATCACATATTTTCTGCGGCAAGGCTGGAAACAACGCCCACGATTCGCTGAAGCGTTGCAAGAAATTTGACTCATAAAGCACCTGCCGCTGGTTGCTACGCACAATGCTCCATGCACAAAAACCTCAACTTCCATGAGTTTCCCGGTGCTTCCGATAATATTTTCTTCTTTAATTTTTCGGCAAATCTCTTTGATTTGAGCAAGTGAACACTCGCGAGCCAGCACCACCACTTCGGCAAATTTGGCAAAAAATTTAACTGCTTCAATATTGGAAACATTGGTCTGCACCGACATGTGAATCGGCAATCCGATACTATTGGCGTAAGTAATAACTGCCAAATCAGCGGCAATTACTGCATCAACACCAACTGATTTCGCCTCATCACAAAGACTGTGAATAGACTCAATTTCATCATCAAAGGCGATTGTATTCAAGGTCAAATAGAGTTTTTTCCCACAGCGGTGACACATCTCAACAACTTTTTTTAAGTCGCTTTGCTGAAAATTCGCACTTGCATGCGACCGCATATTAAATGCCCCCACCCCGATATAAATCGACGAAGCCCCACTACGCAATGCCGCCGCAAGCGAAGTAAAATCACCAGCCGGAGCCATTAATTCAATTTTTTTATCGCCGACTGCCATAATTATTTGCTTGCATCCTCGGACGCTATAGTTTCTGCATCAAAGTCCGCAGTTTTTTGTTCTTCCGTCGCTTCTTCTGCTTCAACTGCCGCATTGCTACTATTCAGATATTCATTGAAAGATTCAATCGGCACATAAAAAACCGCCGTCAACTTCAATTTGTAGTGAGTTTTTGTAACTACTTTAAGCCCCTCTTCTCGTCCGAAAGTATTGCTGTACACCGCTCTTCCCTCGCCGTCAGTACCATCCACGCTCCACGCCGCATCAGGTCGCCTCGGTCGGCTCTCAATCTCATTTGTTGCTCCAAGAAGAACTTTCTGACTGTCAGAAATCGCAAATGCAGTCGCACCGACTTCAGCGGCTTTTTCGGCAAAAAGCAGATAAATATCATCATCAATCATGGTAAAAGGCACCATTGCCGTACCTCTGCCGATCGGCTTCAAATTATCAGGCACTTCGTCTAAACTGCGGTAAAAATCGACATATTCCCCCTCTGGCAAAATCGGAAATTTCTGCCCGACATAATCTACTCGCATACAGCCGAACCCGCTTAACAACAAAATGCCGACAATTAAAATCAAAAACTTTTTCATCTACATCACCTTTTTTACGTTAAATTCAAAAACTCTTCCACGTCGTATTTTTCGCACATAAAACTCGGCATTATTATAACGGAAAACCACTCCGACACGGATTTTTTTACGATAAACATCCTCAAACCAAACCGCCAAAGGTTCACGTTTTTTCGGCAGATCCAGTTGTGCTTCATTGGCAAGGATACTCACAGGATTACCGCCGCCGACCACATAAAAACCCTCTTTCGGCGAATAAAATGTCCTCGGCAATGGGTCAAATTCATCATTCAAATCCCCGATAAGTTCCTCAATAATATCCTCCAATGTCAGCATGCCAAGCACTTGACCATCAACATTATGCACAATTGCCATGTGGCAGTAGTGCGATGAAAATTTTTTCAAAACATCATCAAGCGAGTCATCTTCCGTAACAAAAAGTATCGGACGGATAAAATCTGATAACTTCGCTTCATCAACCTTATTGCGGAAAGCGGAAACAAGTTCTTTGAAGTTAACATAGCCGTAAATTTTATTGTAATTGCCCCGCTCACAAACCGGATAACGAGTATGAAAATCATTTGAATTAAAGTTAATTGCCGATGCCACCGTCTGATCATGGGGGATAAAAGCGACATTATCCACCGGAATCATCACCTCTTTTACCTCCATTTCCGACAGTTGCGGCACTGCTTTGATAATTCGCTCCTGCTGGCTATTAATCTGCTGGGTACTTCTTGCCAATGCCGCCAATGCTGAAATTTCATCGGCAGTTGAGGGAGAATTATCCTTTTTGCTGTGTTCAAATGGCTTATTGACCAGATGAACAAGCGTGATTATCGGCGACAATAGTTTCGACCCGACAAGCAAAATCGGACTTGCAAAACTCATAATCTGCACATTAAATCTGACCCCCAAAGTTTTCGGCAAAATCTCGGTATATTGCACCATTACCAAGGTCAAAGCCAAGGTAAAAACCCATAACCAACTTTGACCGAAAAGGACATTAAATGCCGCTCCTGCTACCGCCGCACCGATAGTATGGGCGGCAGTATTCAAAATCAGAATAAAAGCAATCGGTTTTCCGATATTATGCTTCAAGTCGTGACAAATCGAACCGATTTTCGGAGATTTTTTCTTTATGCGTGCCAACTGGCTCGGAGTCAAGCTTAATAAAGCGGCTTCCAGCAGTGAGCAAATTAATGATACTCCGCAGGCAATACCAACACTGATAATTAATACAATCCACGCCATCGAATAACTAAACGAGTCCGGTTCAACTTCCATAATATTTTTATTTTCCTTTCAGTTAAAAAATTTTCAATTTAATATAATCTCTATATAACTAAATTGCAAACGCTGAAAACAAAAAAATTAAGATATTATGAATGTATCGAACTTTTCGCGGAAAGAACTAAAAAAGAGGTATTGCTCACAGGTCAAATAATATGGCTATACCCCTTACAAAAAAGCGTTTTACATTAATAGAGCAATTCCGACGATGATTAAAACAATTCCGCTCCACTTCAATAGTGTTGTTACTTCCTTCAGGAAAAATCGGCTGTACAATGCAAAACCGCCGATCGCAGTTCCTTGAACAATCGGAATTGCCAATCCGCCGAACTGAACTTTAGCAAGTTCATTAACTCCCCAAAGCATAGTTATACTTGATAAAATACCGAATAAACTCAAGAAAAGCGAAGTTAATAACATGCCCTTGCTTAATTTTGTTTCAACAGTTTTCGATTTTTTAACCCACAACAGCACCATAATCGCCCCGACCGACATCGATACCGTTCTTAATGTAATTGCCAAATCCGGTGTGATTTTGCTCACGGTCAGCATAATCGAACCATTGCAGCAGCCGAATAAAAATGAACCGATTGCCAGCAATAAATACTTATTGGACGATGCCTTTTGTGAACTTGAATTTGAACTTCCGAGGATAATTAAGCCAAGTAAAATCAATCCGACTCCGCCGTACTGCAAAATTGAGGGCTGTTCACGGTAAAATAATACCCCTGATAGAAACGGTCCGAGCAAACTTGCCTGGCAAAATGACCAGGCGATTCCGGAATTGCCTATCGCCATCGCCCGACGGAGCAACATTAAACCGCTGATATTAATTGCACCCGAAAGAGCGCTTAAAAGCACCCCCGTCAGAACAAAACTTGACCACCCGTTTGTGAAGCAAAATGTGCCGACTGCCACAACCACCGCACTTACCGAGTTATAGCATATCATGGTATTGCGGAAATCATACTTTTCGCCGACAAATCGAAATACGATTCCAAAAAATATCGTAAATAAACCTGCCGCAAAAGATAACAAAATACCTGTAATCATAAGTTAATGCCTTTGAATTTACTGATTATTTTTGATTCATATTTCTGCGTTCAAGCTCCTGCTTGATCTCATTGCATCTCTGCTTGGTCAATGGATAGAAACTGAAAAGTATAATCCCGATGATAAAGCCGACAACCGGAATAATAATGTAGGCATTTCGCATGTTTGTAAGCACCTGCTCTGGTAAACCCTCGGCAGATTTGGCGGCTTCCGCATCATATCCGCAGAGAACTAAAAATACTCCGCTCAAAACTGCACATAAAGCACCTGATGCCTTTTGTATAAAACCACGGAAAGAACTGATAATTCCTTCCCCGCGGTGTCCCGTTCTCAATTCCTCGTAATCACAGATGTCGGAATTCATTGAATCTAACATTAACCAGCACCCCTGCAATGCAAGTGAATCAATACCCAAACTTACAAGCTGCAAATACGGAGAAGCAGGAGTTAAAGTTATAAAATATGTCAATCTGCCGATTGCCGCAATTATCATCCCGATAATAAAACCCTCTCTTTTGCCGAATATTGTCGAAATTTTGCTGATAAAAAGCAAACTGACAATACTGATAACTGAATAAACCAGACCGATATAGAAGACAATTTTGCCGTTAAGTTCCTCATTGCCGTTGCAGACATAATACAAATTAAGCAGTCCTGAAATACTGCCTGTCGCACTGCAGCAAGTTAAAACGATGAAAAATCCTGCAATTAAAATCAAATACGGTTTATTGGTTAAAATACCTTTCAATGCCTTGAAAATATTAATCTTTTCATGCTGTGAATTTTTGGGATTTTCATGGCAGACAATTGCCGGAATCATACCGAGAACCAAAATGAAAAGCCCTGCGACAATTGACATGACAACTGCTCCCTGATGAATATTCGGGAAAAGGGATTTTTTCACGCTTAAGGTGTATGCCAATGGCGAAATTGTCTGTCCGACCAAACCGAAATACATACGCCATGACAAAACCTTGGTGCGTTCATCATAGTCATCGCTTAATTCATACCCAAGTGCAGTGTACGGCACGACAAAAAGTGTATAAACCGCCGCATAAAGACACCCTAAAATACTCACATAGAGAAAAGGTATATTGCTGTACCAGGGATTTTTGACCGTATCCAGCATCGGCGGCAGCCAATACAAGGGCAACAATATCGCACAACCGATTACTCCCACGAAAATCAATGGCTTTCTTCTGCCCCAGCGTGAGCGGAAGTTATCCGACCAATTCCCGATAATAGGGTCTGTTACGGCATCAAAAATTCTCGGAATTGCCAGTGAAACACCTGCCAAAATCGGATCCATTTTGAAATAATCCACATATAGATACAGGAATAAACTATTGACAATGACGAAAGTATATCCGTCTGCCCAACCGCCTACGCCCCACGCCATACGTTCCAAGAGAGAAACACTGTTTTTTTGTTGAGTTTGTGTAGTCATTTTTTTCTTCCTAGCATTTATTCAAGGGATTATAAAGTCCGAAAGTTTTGCCGTTACTGAAAAGTATTAAATCGGGATATTCCCAACTGCGGAAATAAGGGATATTACGCTTGGCAAGCATTTTTTCAACTCTTATTCCTCTCTGGTCACGAGCAAGCCATTCAGGCTGGGTAGCAAGCGCAATAATCGGATTAGCGGCATCGACCATTTCATCGCTATTGCTTCCTGCACCGCCGTGATGTGCCATTTTTAATACATCGCACTTGAAGTTGCCTTTATTTGCGAAAATAACTTTCTCCTGTGCCCAACTCAAATCTCCGGTAAAAAGCATGGTAAAATCACCGTATTTGAGTTTAAATACCAGTGATTGCCCATTGTGATCCCCGATTCTATGTGCGGCGTAGGGAGTTGCACCGCCAATAACTTCAGCAGTAACATCGCCTCCGAAGTTCAAAACATCACCGCAATTAACCTGAATCCAGGGGATATTTCTATCCTGTGCCATGATTTTCACAGAGCGGTAAAACTTCAAACTGCTCATCTCTCCCGGAACAATATCCTCTTCCGGCGGAAATGTACAAATAATTTTGCCGATTTCAAAGGCAGGATCAGCAAGGAGAGTTAATGCTCCTCCGACATGGTCGCTATGAAAATGGCTGATAATCAGTTGGTCAATTTTTTTAATATTCCGCTTCTCCAAAGCCTTGATCAAAACGCTTTTGCCGGTATTAATCACCCCGGTATCAATCAAAGAAACTGTTTTATCCGGAGCAATCACAATATAAATATCGCCGATCTCACGCGGATTATCAATTTGGTGTACTTCCAAACTATTACCCGGCACGCTTTTTTGCCATGAGATGAACTCTGCTCCGCTCATTGCCAAAGCGATTACCGAAATTATACTTGCTAAAATTATTTTTTTCATTTTTCCCCCTCATTCCAAATAAACCGACCGAATTTTTTCGGTTGATAATATGCACCCGCATAGATCGGCGACCAAGCGAAAGTTGCTCTCGCAATTCCGTGTACGGCACGATTGCGATAGACATTAGCCAAAAATTCCTGCTTCGGCATGCCCTGAAAACCTAAATCGCTCCATGGAACAGTTAAAGTTACCTGCCATGCTCCGTCAAGTTCGGCAAAATCGACCCGTGCATTATCGGCACTCCAGCTGACATCGCATGAACCGACTTTGCTATGACGGGCATCCCACAAAGAACCTCTGGAATTAATAATAAATTGCCAGCCCTTGTTGGGGACATTTTTATCAGGAATTAAGAAAACCTCGAATCCGTCCTCTGCCCACATATTGGCAAAATCTCTTTCCCTGACTTGAGAAATTCTCTTCTCGCCCGGGGCATTTTCCGAAGCAGTCAAAGTCAAAATCAAGTAATTTTCATCCGCCTTTAACTCCAAAAGCGTTTTGATATTTGCCTTGTCGCCGTACAGAGTTGTAAATTCATGCTTTTTCGCATCATTTGCGTATGCCCGACGGATATTTTTATCGACTTCGAGCAATAATTTTTCACGATAATTGCGGAAAAATTTTAATTCTTTCTCCACTGCTTTGCGACATTTTTCGCTACTTGCAACTTTCAATGCTTCCTGCAAAGCTGCTTCCAAATCATTCAAAAAGCCGTCCTGACAAATTTCCGATACAGTAGGATAACTCGGTGTACCTATTCCGCAAGTTGCTCCGACTCTGAAAATCTGTCGCTCTGAAATGCGGAAGTATTCCGCCATTTCCTTGCTTGCTTCGCCGAAATTCTTTTTGAGATAATTTTCCCGCTCTTTGCGGCGGTCAAATTTCTTACCGCTGAAAATTTTTTCAGCCGCAAACAAATTCCAATCATTGATGTAACTTGTTTGTTCTGAAGCGATAAGAGTAATTTTGTTATTTGTCGCCATTCTTTTCAGTCTGAACATCAGAAGTTCTTGAGGGAAAGGAACTTGCGAAGCAAATCCACCCTCCATACTGAAAACAAAATTTTTGCCGACCATGTTCGCATACTCGATACTTTTAGTCGGAATAATCAATTCCGACATGGGAATTGCCTGACTATTAGCCAAACTGCTTTTGCAGAGAGCAACATCATTAAATTTACAGGCAGAGAGTAAAAAAGTTAATGCAATCAATAATAATATTTTTTTCATTGTAAATAGCCTTTCCTGATAAAATATGAAGCAGTTCCGCTCCAAGCGTGGCAAGCACTATTCATTCTGACATCATTGTATGGAGAGAAGAACGGATCTTCGGGGCGGTAAGCTTCCCAGAAAGTATCTGCACCATGTTTAACCATACTGCCGTAATACTCCTCCAGCAATTCCATTAAATGCTCTTCATCGCCGCAAATCTGCCATGCTTCCAAAAGATAATGGAACATGTATGGTGATGACGGTTTCAATGCCGACTGATTTTTTTCAACAGCGAGTAATGCCCGCTTGCCCTCTTCGGGATTGAGAACTCCTGCTAAAATCATCCAAATTTGTGAAGCGTAGGAGATTTGCAGTTTTTCTCCTGAAACGACTACACCTGTTTGGCTGTCATAGAACTTATCACGGGCAACTTTGCTTAAAAGTTCGACCTTTTCACGGAAAGCTGAAGCCTTTTCGCTTTTTTCCAGTTTTTCAGACAGCTTCGCTAAATAGTTATACCCGACAATCGCCTGTGCCTGAACCGCCGCCTGACGGTCAAGCTCCAAATCATGATCAACAAAAAACCAATCTTTGTAGGGATCATTTTCGCCGATGAAAAGTCCTTTTTCAAAGAAGCGTTCCATCAACTGCATTTGGTGACATGCAAGGTCAAAAAGTTCTTCGCCCAAAGCCCAATCGCCGCTGTCACGGCAATACTCATACAAAACCAAACTGAAAAGCATGGTGTAATCGTGGGTGTGACAGCCTTTGCGTGGGTACGGACGCTCCATAACGCAACCGCTGACTTCGCCGTCATTCTGCAACGCTCCTGCGAGGAGATAGAGTGACCGCTTAACTAAATCAAAGCGCTTGTAGGTAACTTTATTAACCATTGCCTGCAATCTCAAATCTCCGAGCCACAAGCGGCGGTCTCTTTTGGGACCGTCCTCAAAACATGTCTGCATGCAATTACGCAAAGTTCTGATACTTGCACGGTCAATCTCTTGCAAAATCGGCGAAAGCGATTTATCAACTTCAGCTAAATAATCCTCTGCTCCGCAGGCAATGAAGCGGATATTATCAAAGTTAATTCTACGGGGGACTCCGATCATATCAAAGCGGATATATTTGCAGCAGTATCGACGGGGAAGCACAACATCCATCGGCAAATCATCAATATTGATAACTTCTGATTGCAGCCATGAGCCGTTAAGTGTGCCATTATAGGGCTTATCGGCAAAAACCACCTCCTGCGGAAGTTCACCGAGCGTTATTCGCAAACGGCTCGGCGAATCAGCATATCCCTGCAGTGAGGAGAGTCTGAAAGCCAACTGCCCGACCAAAGTTTCAGGCAAAGCAACAATAAATGAATCTCCGTTAGCGAATGAATGAGTTGACAAAAATTCCTGCAAATCAGATTGCTTCATGGTGTAATTTTGCCAAACATTCTCATCAAATACCGGAGTTGCCAACTTCTCAATCGGCACTACCCAGCGTTTTAACTGCGGAGTTAATGCATTTGCTTTTTTAATGAATTGTTGTTGTTGTTCAAAATTGAACATAATCTACTTGACCTCCGTTACTGCGACATTGTAAATTACCAAACTGCCCTTGTTTGCGGCATAATTCAAGTAAATATCAGCACTTGCTTTATCGGCAACGAAGGTTGCTTCCAAAGTTTTTTGCTGATTTGCGGCAGTTCCGCTCAGTTCAATATTGCCTGCATTTTTTCCACCCTTGCTTGAAGCGTGACAGAAAACCAGTAATTGCCCGTCGAAGTTATCTTTGGTTCTATAAGTAACCTGTAATTTATAGGTTTTTCCGGGGACAATATTTTGGACTTTTTGATGAAGCAAACTATGCATAGAATATCTGCCGATATATTTTTTACTTGCATCACATTGAACTGCCGAGATAGTTGCCGCAGGTAGTTTTTTATCCGAAGTGAAAGATACTTTTGTCTGGCCGATACGACGGTGAAAAGCCCAGTTGTCGCCGCCCTTAAAAATGCCGTTTTTAACTAAATTTCCTTCGACATCAGAAACAACCTGCGTCTTTACCGGGACAATCAAAACTTCTGCAAAGCAGAGTTCACCTTTATTTGCTGCCAAGTTAAGATAAAGACTTGCAAAATCTCTTTTTGCAATAAATTTCTTTGACACTGTAGTCCAGCGTAATTTTTTACCGCTTGCGTCAATCTGAATATTGGCATCACTTTTGCGAGCAGTTTGAGTATCGGCGTGAGAGAAAACGAGCAGTTCTCCATCAAACTTATCATCGGTTCTGAAAGTGATAATAAGTTCATATTCCTGACCGACTTTCAACCCATTAACTTTTTGGTAAAGCAAAGAGTGAACATTGTATTTATTGAGATAAAGTTTATTTCCGCTTTTGCCGACTGCTTTTATGACGGCGGCATTTTTGCCGTCAACAGTTTTCTTTGCAAATTCAGAAAGTCCTACACGCTTGTGGAATTGCCATGCGGAAGCAGCATCAGAAAAGGTGCTGTCTTTAACCATATTATTTTCGCGATCAATTTTTTCCTCGAATTTCAGATAACATGGCTTAGTAATACCACCAACACCAATATTATCAATAACTTTGACAGCAATAATATTTTTGCCGGGTATAGGATTCCAAGGTACTTCAAATGATTCGGCGTAACTATTTGGATTGCCCTTGTACGGATAGGGTCTGTCAAGCACTTTTTTGCCATTAATATAAACCTCTGCCGCCTCATCGGCTGCACCGACAATCAAAACCGGTTGTTCAGTACAATTTGCAGGTATATCAACAATCAATCGATACCAGCCGAAGCCATTGTAATTAGCAAAACCCTGTTCCTCCCAAGTTTTGTCAGTACGGATCATCGTCCATGCGGAATCATCAAAGTCGAGATTTGCGAAACCATTTGCGAACCCCTGTTTGTCGGGATCAGTTGCAAATTTCCATTTCAAAGGCAGAGCCTTGGTATTTTCGTTCAAAGCCGCCATAGCCGCACGGGGCCATTCGGCATTTTCTCGAACATTTGCATAACCGGCATTGAAAGCATAAGATCTTGCATTTTCTTCACGGAAATTATCCAAATCACGCAATGCAGCAGCAAGTTCTACATAGTCTCCATTACTTTTGTATTTCTCAAAAGCACCGGCAACAACTCCGGTTAAGCGAGCATTTTCCAAGCCGATCTGCATGAATTTAACTCTCTTCAATGCAATTTTATCGCCTTGAACATTCTTCTCTGCATCTTTAAGTATCTGTGTTAACTCCGCAAATACTTCAGGGGTGAAAAGTTTATGACCAATCAAGTAATAACCAGTCCAGTTTCCTCCCTCTTCACCTGCCGCACGCGCCTGTTCCGCCGCCTGCAAAGAGACTGCTTCAGTGCGGTCAAAGTAACGCTTAATATCACTTGCGGCATTGCCGAAAGCAGAGCAGTATTCATTCTCAATATCTTCGAAAGTCAAACTTCCGACCTCGGAATTTTGCAATCTTGCAATAGTATAAAGAGTTAAACCGTTTGCACCGAACATACCGGTCAAAGAATCATAATCACTGCCGGTTAAATTATTTTTCTCTGCATGGGTGAAAATATCATAGAACATTCTCGCATAGTTGATCGGATAGCAGTGACCGTCCAAAGTGAAATTAGGACGGATTACCAAATCACATCCGGTTGCCGCCCAACCTGACCACATCTGCTTGTATTTCTCAACTTTTTCCTGTGGAAATGGGAACATGTACGGTGGGCAGAAGCAGAGTTGATAACGATCTCCTAAATAAGTTCCTGCCTCTGGAGCTTCAGCAGAATTTGCATAAATCAAACCTGAAAATTTCGCTTGCTTCTCCGGAGCCATTTCATCGGCGATTTTTTCGACCGCCTTGTAAAATTTGATAACTCTGTTAGTCGCAGAACCGAGTTCATCCACCCAATGTCTATCGCCTTTGGCGAAGCGTGCCTTTGCCTTGCTCAAACGAGTTGCACTATCGACAGCAGACTCATCCTCTGCCATACAGTCGGGGCAGACACACTTCCAAGAAGTATCATTGCACTTTAAGTTAATTCTTGGGATATTAGGATTATACGAAGCAATCCAATCTTTAACAATTTGTTCACGGAAAGATTGATTTGAAGTACACATACTAATCAAGTGGCTCTGACCGCCCCAATAATAAGGATCTGAACGGCGTGTCCCGTCGGGGAGCAAGTTAAAAAATTCAACATTAGAGTTCAAATATTTTGCCGGCCATTTTTCAAAACCGTGCGGATAATGCTGTTCAGACAAATCACGATTACTGCGATGACGCACCAGCCAAATTGTCTCATGGTGCATGTAATTTGAAAAATCTGATTCATTACTCCAATTTTTTCTTAATGCCCACTGCTGACGCCAAAAGAAAAATCTAAGTTTGGTTTTTGAAACCCAATCACCGCCTTTGAAGTTGAAAGTATCTGATTTCGGAATAACTTCCCCTGCTTCACCCGGGAAAAGCCAGCGAACACCATTGTAGTTTTCCAAAATATTATAGACTGCAACAAGAGTCCCTGATGTTTCAATCAATAAAGCACCTAAATTATTTCCACGGTCATTGCCGCTGATAATAAGTTTATCATCATCACCAACAACACGCGCATGGTTATGTTTCATTCCGACACCTGAAACTCCATTTGCACGGGCAAAATCAGTTTCTCCGAGCGAGATAATAAATTTATTATCCTCTGAAGGAGTTTTTGTAACAATTTCAACTTTTGCCCCGGTTGCTTTGCCGATGTGGTAACTCAATTCCTGTGCGGCATAACGGATACCGTGATTTGCCTTCGGGGGGATTACGATTACAATCGGTTTTTCAGCAGGGGAAATTCGGACAATATCCGCCCGCAAGCCTATTGTTGCAATAGCAAGTAATAGGCACAATATAAATTTTTTCATATTTACCTCAAGAAAAATAAAATGTTGGTTTTAAAATAACCGACAAATAATTTTTGAAAGATTATCTGTCGGTTTAGCGTTGCTAATTATACTTTACTGAAGAATCCAGTTGTAATAAAGATCGCTCTTATCAGCAGGAGCTGCACCGACCCAGTCACGGTGGATAATTTTATTTCTGGCTTCGACGTGACCGTCACAGAAAACTACATTCAAACCAACATTGATATTGCGATCTCCGGTGTAAGTTGAAGCAGTTGCCCCCGGCAATACAACATCACTGCCGCCATGACGATATGCAGCATAGCTGTATGAGTAGTAAGTACCGCTGATTTGTGAACGTCCGTCATGCAGAAGAATCACGTTTGCAGCATCTTTGACCAAACCTGCATGAGCACCTACAGTATCCGGACCATCTGAAGGTCCTTTTCTCATAACACCCTGATTACCGGTATATGATACACCCTCTTTGCCGCCCAAGCCATTACCTTTTTGCATCGGTTCTGCATCAGAAGGGCACTTGATAACTGCTACTTTCTGGTCATCATCAAAAATACCTGAAGCATTTAATTCAACTCCGATATAAGGAGCAATTTTGTGCATCCATGAAGAATTTATTCCTGAACCGTTATTCGGATAATATGCAGAATCATTTACATACATTGCACTGCCCAAGCCCAAAGTTTTTAGGTTGTTTGCACATGAAATTGCACGAGCTTTTTCACGAGCCTTGTTAAGAGCCGGAAGCAACATTCCTGCAAGAATCGCAATGATTGCAATAACAACCAACAACTCAATTAAGGTAAATTTGAAGTTTTTCATTTGTTTTGTCCCTTTCTTTTTCAACATTTTTTTGTTAAAATATTGACGGAAATACCGTTCTCGTCAATACCGGAATTTGAGCTTAATTTAATTGTTTTGCCCGCCTTCCTGATTTCTCTTAATAACACCCCGTGTGTTATTAACTAAAATTTACATTTTCAACTTCATTGAAGTAATAGTTATCACTTCTCGCAATACTACAATATATATTATACCTCAAAAAAATTAAAAAACCTTAAATATTTAGTAAAAAAATATAAATATTCGGTCAATAAGTGCAGATTTTATTAAAAAATCTATCAACAAATGACTTTTTATTTAATTTTTACCGTGAAATTTATAAATGAACGGTCATTCTCCAATTCATTCATAAATTCTAACTTATAGTCAGCTTCTCCTTTCTTTGTTCCAAGCTCCACTTCTACAAACGAATAAAACGGCACATTAACATAGTACAGATCGCCGCGGTGCAAACTTAAAATTGCCAACTTTTTAGTTCCGCTTCCGCAGACTTCCTTTAAGTCGATCCACTGTGACTGCATACCATTGGTAACAAAATCTTCCTGTTTGGTCTCCTCTTTTTGGAAACCGTTTTTACCGATATAGCCCAAGGTCTTAAAAGTTCCGTCATTTTGAACTTCTCCCAAGACAAATCGATTATCATAGAGGTCAAGTACCATTGAATTTTCATAAGTAATGGCAATATCTGCCACGCTTACTCGCATAAAATAATTTTCTGCCTCGATCGGGCATGCTCTCAAGCGTTTCTGCTCGGCGACTTTGCTTAAATACTTTTTCGCCTTGTCACTCTGCTTGGGAAATGGACGCATGTAGGACGCAAAATCCGCTTCGCCGACTACAATTGCCGCAACTCCCAATGGCGGAATTTCAAAACTATCACCGTCAAACGGAACTGCTTTGCCATTCATGCAGAGAGTAATTTTTTTATTCGCCGAATCAAAAGAGGTTTTTTCCCAATTAATTGTAGAGTCAACTTTTTGCACCTCATTGGAGAAATTACCGTAAATGCAAACTGCTCTCTCGCTATCTGCATACATCAGATAATGGGAAATATTCGCATCTTCAGGAAAAATTCCATAAGAATTGTAATCATTGAAAACTCGTAAATCGGTTTTGCCTTTCATCAACTGCCACAACCGCCATAAGGGCATGAAAACCCGATCATTAATCGCCGCAACAGGAGGATGCGATAATGAACAACTCTTAAATTGTGTCCCCAATGGCACATGCGGAAATTGTCCCGTCGCCGCCAAAAAAGGCACCATAACTTCACTGCCGTATTCAGGAAATGCCGCACTCCAAAGCGACCCTGATGAAACCGCCGCCATTGAGAAGTACGCGTGGTCAAATCGACTGCGGATAAGCAAACCCTTTTCGCCCTCTCCTGATACATAACCATCCACTAATCCCCCCGTCATGCCGATTGCAGAAAACATCGGCCCCGTGTGGGACAAAACAAAGCCGTTTTCGCCCGCAGTTTTGCGTCTCAAGCGTGCTAAATTATGGTGGTGTCGGAATAAAATACTGCCGCCGGGATTCAATTCATCGGGGTCTTTTTTGAAGCCGAAAGGACTGCCGTAATCCATATAAAGTCCGTCATAATCAGGAATCAAAAGTTCTGAAAACCAATCAAGATAGTTTTCACCTACTGACGGTTCACTGCCTCGCATATAGAGTGCGACTCTGATATTGTGCTTATGGGCAAAATCAATGACTTCACGCAGACGCTTCAAATTAATCGGCTGTCCGCCATTCTGGATGTCACTTCGCCAGTTTTCATGGATGATTAATACATCTGCTCCGCTGTCAACAATGCTCTGCAACGTCTCATCATCAGGATAACGCTCAAAATTGTCAATGTAATGGTACATCGCAAAAGGCGGAAATTTCCGCTCAATCGGCGACGGTGCAATCACGAAACCGAAGCGATTACGCCATTGCCACGGGCCGCAGACAGGAGCATCAGGACGGCTCTGAAAATTCCAAGTAAGTGTCGGATTGCCCTTATCCCAGATAACTGATGACTCGGTATCAGCATTTTTTCCTGCCGCTGAACCGTCTGATTCCATGAAAATTTCCGCATAAAATGCGACATCATTTACTGAAGTGCAATACAACCCGATTTGAGGGAAAATTCCGTCTTCAATTATGCGGTCATCTCCTGCAACCAATTCTCGTTCAGGGGCAGAGGTTTGAATCAATTTACCATCCACGTTTTTCGGGCGGTACGGCATGGCAAAACGAAGTTTTTTATAGTCGCTCAAATTCAAACTCATCCGCAAAGCCATTTTGGATAAAGGCTTAACATCGCAGGTTGTGCCCAAAAGAAATGGTTCAGCAAAAACTGCCCCGTCATCATAAAGTGAATAACGAATATTGATGTAGAGTTGATTATTCTCCCCAACTTGCAGCTCATGAAAATTCACCGTCGTATAGTCGCTTTTTCTGATAACTTCCATGGTGCTGTCGCCTGTAAAATTTACTGACAACAAGTTATTATTTTCATCACGAATCTCCCACTCTGCCGCATTTAACAGAAAATCGGCATTGTCCAACTCCGCAGGGAGTCGAATCTCTTTCGGCAAACCATTTTCGCCGAAAAAATAAGTAACTCGATTGACAGTTACACTTTTTTGTAAATTATTCATTCAATTCTCCTCCTTGAAAACTTTAACAAGTGCTCCCCATGCTTCACGGTGGTCATAGGTTTTAAGTCCGTCAAGAACATGGAGCATAATGTGATTATGCCCTGCTTTAGCCTGCACTTTAAACCACAAGGGGTGCATAAATTCTGCTTCCATAATGGCAGGAATTTCAAAGATTTTTTCGCCCTCAAAATAACCGATTCCACCGTCGCTAATCATGACGCAAATGGTTGCTTCGCATGATTTTTCAGCATAAAATCTTACTTGCAGATAGGCTCCGTTGCCTTTGCCTGCACTCTTATAAAATCTTGCCAAGTCAAAATAGCCGTTTCGATCAACTCTGATCTCCTCGGCAATATCACGAAATGCCATAGCTTCAAGTTTCTCCGCTCCGCTTACTTCGGTATCTCTGATAGTGTAAGCCGATAATACCGGCAGCATCTTACGATTTTTGCCGTCAGGGAAAGCGGTTAATCGGGTCTCGGTTGTCCCCATCGGCACCAAACGCAAAGTAACTTCTTCATCACTTACTTTGCAGAATATCGGCACTTGCGGAGTGTAACGCTCATCGAAAAGCTCTGCAAAAGCACCCTCAACTTTTTTGGCTTTGACCTCCAAATAATCAAATGCCGTATCAAACGGATAAGAACTTTTTGCAGTATTTTTGACAACTTCGGCAGTCGCTTCAGGGTCAACTGCGTAATTCCA
This sequence comes from Lentisphaeria bacterium, assembly GCA_017456285.1. Taxonomy (GTDB): domain Bacteria; phylum Verrucomicrobiota; class Lentisphaeria; order Victivallales; family Victivallaceae; genus RGIG5270. The sequence continues at coordinate 72,487 of JAFTJQ010000082.1, read as the reverse complement.
CGGGGTAATCGGTTCCATAATCAAAGCAGGGAATTTTTCCGTCGGGTCTTCTTTAATTGTACTATGCTTAACTTCCAATGAATAGACCAACGCTCCCTTTTCAAAGTAGTTCCATTGGCGATCGCTTTTGTGGACTACCGGCAATTCCAAATTGATTTCCAATGTGTCGTTATTCTGTAAATTATTTAACTGCAAGAAGTTGCCGCTTGCATCTTCGGGGGTCTCCACCGCTTTGCCATTTAACTTAATCTCATAATTACTGCACCACTTGGGGATACGCCACGCAAAAGGAATTGCTCCGCATCCTGAAACTTCAAAGGTAAATTCAATTTTGCCGTCAAATGGATACATCGTATTTTCAGAAATACGGTATTTTACTCCATTGTAACTTCCGCAAAATTCAGCAGGCCCGAAAAATACCGCCGTCGGAGTGCCGCTGCCGCTCTCCATAAACATCCTCGAAATAAAATTCGGCATCGCCCGATGAATATTTCCCGGACAGCAGGCGGCAAAGTGATTAGGCCGATACTGTCTCAAAGGCGCTGAACCGTACAAAAAACTTGATGAATTAGAAAATGGAGTTGCAACCACCTGATTCGGGGCAGAGAAATACTGCAAAGCCGAAAAATCTTTGGTAACTGCACCGGGCAAAGCATTATACGCAATTTTCTCTGCTTGGTCAGCATAGGAAACTCTGCCGCTTGCCATTAAAAAGTATCCGAGGGTGTAGAGAGAATCAGAAATTACGCAACTCTCATAACCTGCTTCCGGATCTCGCCCGAAAGCATGTTCATTTGAACAAGGTACTCCTGAAATTTGTCCGTGAAGTTCCATAACATTCTGCCAACCTCTTTCAGCGGCGTCCAGATATTTTTTCTTGCCAGTTGCAATATAAAGGATAAGCGGCAGTTTAATTTCTTCACACAATGTAACTCCGTGAACCACAATGTTTTCGCTTTTTTCAAGCATTGATAACGGTACTGACATATTGGCAAAGTCGGTACGCTCTTTGGTGCTGAAAAGTTCATACGCTTTTTCCGCTTTTTCGATTAAACTTGTATCACCTGTCCGAAATGCCATGTCAACCAGACCCTCAATATTGGTAATATTGCGGCTGCCGTCACCGATTTCCTCGGTCGGCACCGCAGAATAATGACGACGAAAAGCCTCCGCAACTTCCTTATCATCAAAGACATCCAAATATACTTTAACCGCCTTGAAAAATACTCCCATGGGCCACTCTGAATGGTAATTATAGCACTCACCACCCAATCTGTCGCCGATCGGATGCTGCAAAAGATAATTCAAGTTGCGACGGAATAAATCAATCATGCTTTTATCATCAAGCAATAACCCCAAACGCAACAACCCATCTAATAGATATGCCGTCTGTTCATAGGGCCACCAGCGATTATCTCCGGGAATCGGACGCGGATTGCCTCGATAATCAAGTTCCCAAAATCCGGCATCAATTACCCCCTCCCAGAGACAGGATTGAAACGGATACTTTTGGGCAGTGAAATTACCCGATAAACCTTGACGCTGACGCTCCAAAAATTCCAGCAAAAATCCCTTTGCTTTGATTCTATTTAATGACACTTCGCGAAAAGACGGCATTAATAATTTATCAGCACTCAAATTTTTCATAATCAAAACACCCCTTAATTAAAAATTTTATTTATTTTTTTAGGCATCACAATAGATAATATACCACAAAAAATAAAATAAACCTTAAGAAAAACAGCAAAAAATATAAATATTGTGTCAAAAAAATAAGTTTTTAAGTTTGACAATTATATTTTTGTATGCTATAGTAATTTCAACAGAAAGGAGGCAGCTCATGTCAAAATTCGTCAATAATATAGAACACATGGATTACAGTGATTTTTTCCTGCTGGCAAATTGCGACTCCCCCGTAGCAGTCAATATGGTTAAAAACAAAATGACCCTCGGCAACAGTCATCAGCACGATTTCCAAGAAATGACGGTAGTGCTTGACGGCAGCGGCCTGTATGAATATCAGGGTGTCACCTATTCTTTAAGCCCCGGAGATACCTATATTACCCCTGCAGGAATGATTCACCACTACCACAATCAGCAAAATCTCGTACTGATGAATTTTGTCTGGTATCCCGAAAAACTGCCGATTTGTCAGGACAAGTTATATGACATTCCGGGGTATCGAACCTTTTTTAATCTTGAGCCGCAATCCCGTTCTGTTTTTAACTTCAAACACAGATTGAAATTGCCGCCTGAACATATCTACACTATGCAGATGTATTACCACCGAATAAAAAACGAATTAACCGCTAAATCAGACGGATTTTCGCTGAATATCGGGTTGATTTTCACTGAATTATTGATTGCCGTCAGCCGTTTTTATCACGAGAAAGAGCATCACAAGGACGAAATCAATAATGAATTGCAGAAACTTGATAAGGTTTTAACCTTTTTAAATAATAATTTTATGAATCAAATATCCAGAAGCAAAGCCGCAAAAATTTTCGGGAGCAGTGAAAGCACTTTTTCCCGCAGTTTCAAACGCATTATGTCGGAATCATTTTTTAATTATCTTCTGAATTTGAGATTGCAGCACGCTCGAATGATGCTATTAAACAGCGATAAATCAATGTCAGACATCTCGGAGGCATGCGGTTTCTGCGACAGCAATTATCTATGCTACCGCTTCCGCAAGAAGTTCGGAGAATCGCCATATCAATTCCGCCTGAAAAACCAGAAAACATAACTTATTTGAAGGTGCAAAGAAAGTGCGATTTTCTGCAAATGCTTTTTTTCAAATGCTATTGAAGCAGGAACTTAAGTTCCTCAATTGAAAATTTTTCTTTGACCGCATTAGGATTATCAATAATGCTGTCAAAAATTTGCTGTTTTTTCTCCTGCAACTGGAAAATTTTCTCCTCAATGGAATCTTTGACCAGCAACTTCATTGAATTAACCATTTTGGTCTGTCCGATTCGGTGAGTGCGGTCAGTTGCCTGCATTTCGATAGCAGGATTCCACCACGGGTCATAAATTATTACCGTATCCGCCGAAGTCAGATTAAGCCCCGTTCCGCCGGCTTTCAAACTCAAAAGAAATACCTTTATGTCCGGATTATTATTGAAATTATCAACATGGCTCTGGCGGTTACGGGTAGTTCCGTCCAAATACTCATACTTGATACCGTTTTGCTTCAAGTGCTTCTCAATTACCGCCAGCACCGAAGTAAACTGGCTGAAAAGCAAAACCTTATGTCCGCAATCAATATTTTCATGCAGAAGTTCCTGCATTAACTCCATTTTGGCAGAGCCGCACTCATTTTTTTCCTGTCCCGGCACTAACTGCGGATGACAACAAATTTGACGCAACCGAAGCAAGGTTGTAAATATTTCAGTATTAACATTGCCTGATTTATCATTCGTCATTTTGGCAAGAATGCTGTTGCCGTGTTTGCGTATCGTCTCATAGAGTTTCCGCTGTTCTGAATCCATTTCGCAATAGAGCGTAATCTCCTGTTTAGGCGGTAATTCTTTGGCAACCTCGTTTTTGGTACGGCGTTTAATAAACGGAGCGACCCGCATCATCAAGTCATTCTGCAACTCTGAATTTTCGTCGATATTGCTGTAATATCGCTTGAATGAATTGAAATTCCCAAGCATGCCATGGTGCAGAAAATCAAAAATACTCCATAAATCCTCCGTTGAGTTTTCAAGCGGAGTTCCGGTTAGGACAATTCGATGTTTAGAGTAAATCGCTTTGCAATTAAGCGCATTGACTGTCCCCGGGTTTTTAATATGTTGTGCCTCATCCAGAATCACATAATTAAACTCATTCTGTCTGATTTTATCAATATCCAAACGGCAAACCGCATAGGAGATAATCACCAGATCGTATTTTTCAATTTTATCCCAATATCTGTCACGGTTACTGCATCCGAGCTGAATCACATTCATATCGGGGACAAACTTGGCGGCTTCACGCTCCCAGTTGGTCAATAAACTTGCAGGACAAATCACCAGTGAGGGTTTATCGGATTTTTTCTGCATCTCTGCAAGCATGGCAAGTACCTGAATAGTTTTCCCAAGCCCCATTTCGTCAGCCATAATCACATTCAAATTATTTGCCGACATCCGCTTCATAAAGTCAACACCCTCTCTTTGGTATTTCCGCAATTCGCCAGTAAACTTAAAATCAGGCGTGCCGAATGTCGGCGATAAATTCATATCATTCAGCAAGTTAAAATTTTTTTGCGTATCATCAAAATTATTTATCGCAGTATTGCACAGCAATTCTTTCGGAACTGCACCGACAATATTTTCGCCGATTTTGGTGTAATAAGCAACTGAAAAATGCGGAAGTTCAAAGGTATGTTTTTTGTCATCAATATTCTCGGCAACATTATTTAAGGCGATGATAAATTTTTTCATATCATCGGTTAATTTAATGATTTCACGATTTTTAAGGATCAGATATTTACGGTTTGCTTCAGCATTTTTCAAGAGCATTTTGTAGTCCAAATTCAAGCCATTCCCGCTGAATTTGTAGTTAATAGTATAATTAATGCCGTTAAATTTAGATAATTCAGTCGCAATTGAGAGTGCATTAACTCCGTGCCCGCCGCAAGATAAACGACTTAAAAAACTGTCAAAAATCACATTTTCCTTGTACTCGGAATACAACGCAATCATACGATCAAAAAAAGTTCCGATACTCTCACTGTTTTTCAAAACCAAATACCCTGATTCTTTGACAAATCCGAACATTTCAAGTTCTTTTTCAAACTCACGCTCTGCCTCTTCATCACGGCGATAAAATTTATTATCAATTACCGCCAATCTGCCCGAATTAGCAGGGAAAGAGTGATTTTTGTAGATATAATTTAATTCAATACGAAGCGAATTGTCATCTGCAATTCTGCCTGACATCAAAATTTTATGCTCCAACTTCTCAAGTTCAAGTGTCTCCACTCCGATTACCGGGACGGGAAAATCTCCATTGTCATCAAAAAGGCATTCCGGAATTTTATCAGGTACTTCCTGTCTGCCGCTGCGGAAAAAGGTTCTAATCCAGCTTATATCCAATTTCCCGGGGACAAAATAATACTCCCCCTGTCGCCCGACCCAACAGCCGGCACGCCCGGTTATCACCTTTGAGTGTCCCAAATCCAGCACCGCCTCGCCAACTCTGATTGCCGGAGAGAGCAGAGTGGAATTTTTTGACTCTTTTTTCAGAATAACCGCTTCAGCATACTCCGGGTGAACTATCACCCTGCGGCCGTCCTTAAAAAATCGTTCAAATCCGATTAAGCAATGAAAAAATTCGGCAGTATCTTCGCTATTGAGCAAAATATTTGAGTTTTCCGCCTCGCCGTGAAGCGCCAAATAGCGGATAATCTGCTGATCCTGAAGCGAAAAACTCTCTAATTTCAAAGTAATGATCAAACTTTTATTCATAAAAAGCTGCTTCAAATTATTGAGATTTCCCAGATATTCACGCTCTTTGGTAACAAGTTTGACATTCAAAACGGCATTTTCCCATTTGCTCGGAACATGCGGAAATTCCGACATGACGGTAATAAAAAGTTGAGCCGATAATTTTTTGGATTTATCCCGTTTCAAATTCATCAGCTTGGACTGCTTCATCCCGGCATAAACCGCCTCATCGTCATCAATCGGCTGAATTTCACGATTAAATCGACTGCTGTACATTATTGAAGCAACTGCATGCTCGCAGAGTTTGCCATCGCTTTTATCGTGAGGGCAGGAGCAATCAAATTGAGTGTCATCTCCGGTAATCACCCGAGTACGAATACAACTGTTTTTGCCCTCAAAGACTGCATTCAACGCATTATCCCGATCACGGTAAACGCTATTTAAACTATTACTTTTCAATAGCTGCTTGGCACCCTTTAACGCCTCTTCGCTGGATATGCCGAGCAATTTTTCTTCAAAACTGCTTAATTTTGCCATAATAAACTCTACTCCTCAAAAAAATAATTCATTTTCGTTCAATCACAATAAAAATAGTTTACTGCCATTTTCGCAAAAAAACAAGTGAAAAAGAATTATCCTCCTCTATTTTTCCTCTTAAAAAATTTAATTCCTATTATTAGTAAATAGTAATCTAATCAACTAATTTCTATCATGTAAATCATTAATATATTACAGTTTCGGCAATTTTACAAGAAAATTATTAAAAAAAATCAAAAAAATTGTGCAGATTCATGGATATGAAACACTTAAAAGAAATATTCTACTTTGATACTTTCCAGTGCTTCAGAGAGAATTTTCTCTAATTCAATTGCACATTTTCGGCTTTCAATGATTGATTGAATGAAAAAACTAACCTCACTCAAGGGAATATACTTCGGTTCTTCCCGATTTCTAACCATCACGATTGCATAACTATCGGCAAACTCCAGAATTTCACTATATTCGCCGCTATCAAGTTCAGCCGCTTTCTCCAGCAAACGTGCCTGATAGAATGGCTCGTAAAATTTTTTCGGCAGATTTTCATTGAATTTCTCTGCCAATTTCTCAAATGCAACTCCCTGCTTGAGCTGACTTACCGCATGATTTATAGTTTCGCGGCTGTTCTCCTGATTTTTCTCAATCGCTAAAAAGCTGACGGAAACTTTTGCCTCATCCATAAAGATATTTTGATTCACCCGATAAAAAAACTCAATCTCGTCCGCTGAAACATGGGTATTTTCTGGATAATATTTTTTCAAATACAGCAATGCTGCCACCGTCAATTGATAGTGCTTATCGGAAGCAAGTTCCTCAATTTTACGATTTTTATTTTGCAAATTCAATATTTTAGTCGGCATTTTTGCCTGCGAAGCTGCCAAGTAATCATACGCCATTTGGTACGATGGAGAAAAATCATATTTTTTCAAAAAGGCAGAAACAATCTCCAGATAAACTTGCTCCTCTATGGTTTCTTTCAGTATCTCGGCAAGTTCATTGTCGTCAATATTTTTAAGATTTTGCTTTTTCAGGAGATTAATTGCATCTTTTTTGCTGAACACCTTTTCGCCACAGCGAACCAAAACTTCAGGATACTTCGCCAGGCGATTTGACAAAATAATTTCACTCTCCTCCGATTCAACTGCCCGAAGGGGAATGATTATCAGAGTCAAAAGCAGTAAAAAAGCGATTAATTTATTCATTAACTTCCTCTGCCGCGGGCTGTACACCGGGAATATTCATCCAAGAATCCGGCATAAAACTCCGACTGCTCCCCGAAAGAAGCAAGAGTATCACAAAAATTATAGAGAGATACAATGGCATGGAATAATTGCCGTAAACTTCTTCATCATTGTCAAAAAGTGACGAATTATCACGCAAATTTTGGTAGAAACATATATTTGCCACCCCCCAATGCATTGCCAAATAAAACATGCCGAATAACACGATCAGCAGAACAATCACGCCGGCAAGTTTAGACAACACAGTCGCAACAATCAGTAATATCAATCCTATCAACACGGCAAAAAAGTAGCTCATATCCAAGCGAAAAAGTCTGGCTTTATGCCCCTGCATAAGCAATTCACTGCGGCGGAGAACCTCAAGAATCGGCAATTGAACATCCTCGCAGGCAATGAACATCACCTGACGGTAACGATAGGAGACAATGATTGCAATTAGATAGGCAGCCAGAAAAAAGCCAAAAGCTGCAATTGCTCCAAAATAACTTATTTTGATAAGCAAACAAATCCATCCTGCAATAATGAATAATGATACATAAATGAAAACAATAAAGCCGACCAATAAATTAATTCCGAATAGATACAAAAATCGGGAAAAACCAACCTTGCAGGCATTCCCAAAATTGCAAATAATTTGTCCGTTTTTGATAAAATCAAGTCCTAATTTGACAGAAAAAGCCATAAATACCGCATTAAAAAGCATCCTGACTATCCCCACAATAGGATTAGGTAAAATTAATTCAATAATTATTATGATTGCCATCATCAAAAACATGATTCCGAGAAAACCCCAATAGGCTTTTGATTTCAGCAAAGATGATGCAGCGGCTCTTAATTCGCGATTACTCAAAATTCCTTGATTCATATAAACCTCCTTGTTAAAAATCTTCCGAGGTAATATAATATCAATATAGATTATTTGCAAATACCGCAACTTAAAAAATTTAAGAATTTATAAGTTAAAGATATAAAAATATCAAATAAATCAAATAGTCAACCCCATTTTCAATGCCCTTCCCGTCCCATCCACCTCCACCACCACACAAAAAAAATCGCGAGAGAAAAAATTTCTGCTCGCGATTTATAATTACTTTAACTTAATCAACTCTGGTTAAGTCAATTGCTTTGCCAAAAATTCCGTCAGAAAGAGTCGGTGTTGCAGTGTATTTAACTTGAATACCTTTAGACGTTTTTGCTTTTTCTTTCGGCACATCAAAGTGGAAAAGAACTTTGGTACCGAATTCATTGCCTGTATAGGGTTTAGTTGGAACTCCATTAAAGACATTGCTTGAAGTTACACGCAACTCATCAATCATGACTCGTGACTCATAACCGTGAGAATAATTTGCTACAACCATATCAACAGTTTTATTATTACTCAAACTGTAAGATGCCTCAAAAGTTTGAGTTGCAGCTAACTTCCCATTAACGTAAATACGCTTTTCTTTTTTAATATCATCGAAAACCGCTGCGATATGAACCCATTCCCCGGGAATAACTTTTTCTGTAGTACTCAAGGCAAGATCCTTTCTTGCCCCGTTAGCAGCAACAAGATTGGTACGGAATTGGATAGTGCGGTCTTTATTGCAAAATAATTCCCAACCGCGAGTATCTGCTGTAACATGAGAATATTTGCTGACCAATCTCGGATATTCAGAGAAGTGTCCTTGTCCTTTTGAGAGTTTAAAGAAACCTTCAACAGTGAAAGATTTACTGTAAAAGCATCCATTATCTTTAACGACAGGAGTGGGCTGACAAGTTGGAGCAGTAAACATCGAACCATCTGCACCGGCAATATCTAAACCGCCATAAAAACCAACACCGTAATAGACTTTAAAGTTTTTATTATTCTTTGCATAAAACTTCAAAAGTGCAATTTCCTTTTCTTTTGACGGGACATTGAAATTCTCCTCATCACTCTCCAGATAACCGAGTTTTGAATGTGGAGTTGTGCGTTTCGGATAAAGGAATTTACCTGCATAAACACCGGTAACAACACCGTCAACGAGATTGTTTTCAATAATAGTTTTCTTGTCAACAGTCATGTTGCCATAAGGAGGTTGCAAGGTTTTTCCTCTGGGGATAGCCAAAATAAGTTTGGTATCACCAAGTGCCTGTCGAAGTTCCTTAATAAAAAGCACGAAGTATTCACCACGCAAATCACGCCATGCCTGAACCTCTTTTGATTTTGGGGCAAATTCAGGAGATTTATAATCGAAACGCTTATCTTTGGTAATATCAATGCCGTAGCGGCTTTTGTATTCAGCAACGATTTTCGGACTGAAACCAAATTGGTCGCCGTGAATTGCAGGATTTGAGTGAGTGCGGCTGCAAAGATACAATCCATCCGGAGTGTACTTATTAACATAACGAAGTAAACGCTCAATCATCATTTTTCTGAAATTATCATTTGATAAATCCGGTACTCCGTAATGTCGAGTCCCGTCAAGTGCAACTTCGTTGTATTCAGGATGTTTAATAAATTCCTTGTCCTGCCACGGGAAAACCGCATCATCCGCATAATAAATTGTCTCCGGGGCACCATGATCAAGGAAAGTCAAATAAATATAAAATTTCTGACCATTTTTCTTTGCGGCTTGCTTTGCAATTTCTATTGGGTTAAAAAGTGCCGCAACAGAGGCTACTTTGTCATCATATTGTTTTTGGAACGGAGTTAAACGGCGGAGATAATTCTCAACCAACATTTCTGAACTTGCGCGCCAAATAATAATTTTGCCGTCAAACGCTTCGCCCCAAGTATTAACAGATTCAACAACTTTCTCCGGAGTATCAAGTTTAGAGATACCGCTTCCAACCATGATACTGTCGCCCCAGCTGACATTTATCAAATTCTCTGCTGCCATTGCCGAAAGAGCAAAAACTGCGGCAAATAACGTCATCATTTTTTTCATAATTTCTTCCTTTCTTAATTTCTTTTATAAATTAATGGAGCGAATAAATCGCTCCATACGTAATTATACTTACTATAGCGAATTAGTTATCATCGCCACCTTTGATAGTCCACATACCTTTGGTGGTTGTATTATTATATTTGATAATATCAATTGCTTCAGCGTGTCCGTCAACGAAAGCAACATTACATCTGTCACCATGACGGTTGTCAATAAATTTATAACTTGTGTTATAATCATAGTTTACCAATCCCGGATACGCATAATCATTGCCGACGTTTTCAATAAACATCAAAGTTCCGGTTGAATCCTGAACTTCACCGGCGATACGGGAAATAGGAGAATCTGCAGGTGCATTATATTTATTAAGACCATAACCATCAGCATATTTGTAAGCACCAACTTCACCATAATTCAAACCAAATGACAAGGTAAAACCATGTCTGGTATATTTATCGCTTACAGAAGGACAAGCCATTTTATTCAAAGCGTGATTTTTATTATCATCAGCATTAGCAGCAACTTCTCCACCTGCATAAGGAGCAATTTTAGCCAACCAAATATTTGCATTAGCATTAGTATCTCCACCATTACGTCCGGTAGGGAAATAGCCCTTGTTGTCATCAATGTAGAGAATAGTGTAAGTTGCAACCTGCTTTACATTGCTGGTACAAGAAATTGCACGAGCTTTTTCACGAGCTTTGTTAAGAGCCGGAAGCAACATTCCTGCAAGGATTGCAATGATTGCAATGACAACCGTCACTTCAAGTTATTGTAAAATCACCGAAAGAGAGTAATTTTAACAAAAAGAAAGGTCAAAAAAATGAAAAAATCTCTTTATTTCACCCTCATTGAACTGTTGGTGGTTACTTCAACTAATGTAAACTCTGTAAAATATTATAGCACAAAATTTTTAATTGTCAATAGTTTTTTGGTAGAATTTTTTAAAAAAAATTGGCTGCATGGCTGCAGCCAGTCATCCATGCGTTATTTTCATCACAAATCCGCAATTACCGCAGTAAATCTGTCAGGAAACTCCACTTTGCCGCAGACAAAATACCAATAACGTCTAAGCCAATGCATCGCCTCTCGTCGTCCACCCGGAAGATAATTTGCATCGCGATGTGCCAACAAGGCATCTATCAACTTTTCAAATTCAGCGGCAAGTCTTTTTTGAGCAGCTTCATTTACTTCGTTAAACTTTTTCGCATTTTCATCAAGCAGAAACTCTTCTGCGGTATGGATTGCAAATTTAAGCGACTGCAAAGAGAGCATAATCTCCTGTCTGACCAGTGCAGGCACAGCAGGAAGTCTCTTTAACTTATATTCGGCATGAAGCACGTCTTCACTTGCTTTCGCCAAGTCATCCAAAGTTAAAGTTGCAAAATATTCATGAGTTTTTTCATACTGCTCCCGATAAAACATCCAGTACAACAAGTCATTATCATCAGGGGCGGCGGTGTGGTTATAAATTTTGCCGATATCCAATATCAAATCCGCCACTCCGCTGCAATTATCATAGATTAAAAAGTCTAATGCTTCCGCAATGTCCATATTTTCATTTCCTGCTAAATTCCAGGAAACCGCCGCCGCATAGGCAAAGCCCGGAAGCGAGAATGAAAATTGTGTCCAATGTCCGAAATCCCCGAACTCATGAAAAAAACAACCTTTTGCCTTTAATTCCATTGCCGACTGTACCGCATTAGCGATATTCCCTCTCCAGCGGTAAGTACGACCGCCCCAAGTGCTGTAATTGCTGTTTGAGGCAATGAAGATAAAATCAAGTCCGCACTCGATAAATTTTTTCGCATTTTCTTTGAATGGATAGTGTCTGCCATATCCCCATTCCGCCAAAATCGTATCTTCGGGCAAAACCTTTAAGAACTCCGGATCATTTTTGACCATATCACTGTAAATAAAAATTTTCTTGCCGTTTTTTTGCGCGATTTTGCCGATTCCCTTGAAATAATCAGCATAAACCTTATTCAATCCGATTTTTTCGCAAGCCTCTTTGCTTCTGCCCTTGCCGATGTCAAATGTTTCATCACCGCCGCAGAAAAAGTATTTAGAACTGTAATTCGGCAAAAGTTCGTCAAGCAACTCCTCCATAAATTCCAAACTTTTCGGGTCAGCCGGGCAGATTGAAAATGGATCAGTTTCCTTAAGCCGCCATGATGAATAGCACCCCTCCGGACATTCCGCAAGCTGACGGTACGGTTCATGGCAGAGCCAGCGGGATAAATGCCCCAAAGTCTCCTGGGTAGGAATTAACTCAATAAAGCGTTCCTGACAATACTTATCAAGTTCCTGAATATTTTCAGCAGTTAAATACGCCGCTTTTTCCCAAACTTTCTTATGATTTTTGAAAGCAAAAACATGCTCAAAATAGAGGGTGAAAGTATTAATTTTCCAACTTGCGAGCAAATCAACAAACTTCAACAAATTCTCAAAGGACGGCATTCGGTCACGACTGACATCCAAACTTACTCCACGCAAAGCCAAATCAGGATAATCCTCAATCTCCAAAGCAGGACAATCATTTTTTGAGTATTGCGAAATCAACTGTTTCAAAGTCTGTTTAGCGTAGAACTCACCTGCCTTATCGGCGGCAACAACTTTGATTCCGTCCGATTTGACACTCAAATTATAACCCTCTCTCGGCAAATTAGAATCAAATTCGACCTCAATTTTTCCCTGCAAAACATCATTTGCAATAGTTTCAGTTCCATAAACAATATTTTTGGGGATCGGCAATAAAATCGGCTTTTTCATTTTTCACTTCCTTATTTATCAAATTCTGAATACCATACTCCAAGCGGGAATAAATACTTATTGGGTGCTTCTTCCAAATTGACGGACTCATGATAAATTGCACCATTTGCCCCGTAGAAGGCAAAAAATTCTGCCTGCTTGGTCAATTCTTCATAACTATAAACCCGCTCACCGTAACGCACCATTTGTGCCCAGAAATAGAGTTTCTGATGAGCTTTGGCTGCACAGCGGAAGCGATTATTCTCACGACCTGCGAAGTAAGGTTCGACATTGTACTGTCCGTCTACAATCGAATCAATCCAATCATTTGCCAAAAACTTCTGCCAATGGAGCGGAGTTTTGCCCCAGTTTCCGCCTAAAATACCATTTGAAAGCGACATACTGGCAACACCGAGGCGGACTTTCTGATTTTTTGCTTTGGCAAGTTCAGAAATTTCTTTAATCAAAGTATCAAAGCCCTCGGCTTTAAGTTCACGCCACTTAACAACATCAAAGTCTTGAGTTAAAATATCAACGCCGTAACGCTTTTTGTACTCATCGACAATCGCCTTATTAAATCCATAGTCATCGCCCTTGTCACTACCGAAAACACTGCTGTGTGAACGAGTACACAAGTAAAGTCCGTCCGCACCGTATTCCAAAATTTCTTTAATCATATTAAGACGATACTCACGGGCTTTCGGCTCATTGTAGCAGAGAGTGCCGTACAAGGGCTTACCCTGACGGTCAAGCAAATGGCAATCGGGATTCTGAATTAAAAATTCCGGGAAACAGTAGTTCGGCACATCACGCTTGTACCCCTCATCGGAGAGGGTAAGCCAGACGTAAAGTTCAATACCGTTTTTCTTTGCTTCTCTAACTGCAATCGCCAACGGGTCAATTCTTTTAATGGTATCAGCAACCAAAGCCGCTTTGCCGGAGAGTTTGCTTACATCCATACTGCCGGGGAAAACTGTTGCGGCACCTTTGCTGTGGTAAAGAACATGACCGAATACAGAAATTCGCCATTGTACCCCGGTTACGCCTGCCTTTTTGCAATCTTGAAAATACTTGACAATATCTTTTTCCTCATAACCGTTTAAGCCCAAATTGTGTGAATAAGCGATATTATCGTTGTAGTCCATATTAATCCAATATTCCAACTTCGGAGCATTTTCATCACGACCGTTTTTCCAGTCAGTTTTCTCGAATTTAATATCTTTAATTTCGATTCCGTCCTTGTAACTGCCGATAATTGCAGTAATATTATCAGCAATCGGCGTTAAAAATGCACGAATTTCAAACTCCTGCCATTCGCCGACTTTTGCCTCATTGATTCCGGGGGCAATATACTGAAAAAGCCACGCATTTTTTTCAGTTCTGGCAATAAAACTTACAGACGGTTTGGTATTTTCGGAAGTCTTCTTGATTTTACCTGAAAAAATATAATAGTTTCCTCCCTCAACTTGAATTTTTTTCTGCAAAGATGCCGCCTTTTGACCGCCCTTATGGGTGATTGAAGCACTATCTGCTTCAACAACAAAATTACCCGCACCATCTTTGCTCCATTGAGTCAAATCCGGAAGCAAATTTTCGCCTGCCCAAAGGGCAATTCCAACGATAGCAGTAAATAAAGTTAAAAATAGTTTTTTCATGTTTTGCTCCTTTTTTTATTATTTTTATTCTTTTATTAACTTGAAATTTTTATTGATTAAATTATATTCCAAAATTTTTACATCCATTGGCTCAAGCCGCAGTTCAGGGAGCATAACTGCTTCATTCTCAAGCAGATATTCCCCCTTAAAATAGTGTTTAGCAGTTGAAGCATTAGTGATGAAAAACCAGATTTTTTCCTGATTTTTTCTGCGATTGATGATTAAGTAATTGTCACTCTGCATAAATCTCGGAGCAGTATCAGCGTATCGCAGAAGTTTCAAAAAAAATCTGCTGTGCGATTCGCAAGCCATATTAAACAAACACCCTGAAAAAGTCAAACTGCCCTTGCCGACTTTTTTGTGATAAGAAACAACCGCATTTGATTTAGTCTCTCTCGCAATAATTTCCGCATTCTCAATGTCGCCGTCAATTACGAAAAATGGCCCGCTATTGTAGGCAATTTCTCCTTGGTCATCGCCGAAGTCAATCGCTCTCGATGCCGAGACTCCTCGCTTGGTTAAAGGAATTTTCGCCCCATCTGCCAATAAGGTTGACTCCTGCATAAATTCATTGTATTTAGGAGTACTCCCCCACAAAAGCACATTGCCGCCATTCTCCATGTAATCAAGCAATTTTGTTTGCAATTTTTCCGACATAACTCCGCTTGAAACTACTGTTAGAGTTTTTCGATTCATATCAAAATCACATTCAGCATCCAAAATTTCCGTCATCATCCCCGAAGCAAATGCAGTCGCACATACACCCAAAGTATAGAAACCGTCAATCTCGGAATTATCCGCACAGTGAATACGATCAAAATTCAAATTTGAAGTCGCTCGATAAACATTATAATCAAACAGCAATGGGAAGTCATAATCGGCTTTCAAATTCAAAAAGTCAGAGTGTTTTTGCACAAACTCACCGAATTTTTGTACTGCATAGAAGGTCGGTCGGCACTCTCCTGAAGCTGATACCGGGGCATAATAATCATAAATATTACAACTCCAGCCTGAATTTGCAACTTGTTTACCACCCGTAAAAACATAACCATTATGCCCCTTCATGCCGAAGCCCAAATGGGTGAATAAAGCACAGGACAAATCCTCCATAGTTACCGGCGGATAAGCAGAAATACTGCCATATTGAAATTCAGGAACCCACGGCGGAAATTTACTGTTTTTCATAAGTTCACAGGAAATATAGTGATACATAAATCGCTGATTAGTCGGACTATTCTGTTTCCAAGTTGAACTTAAATTCCAATAGTGGTCAACCCCTGCAATGAAGTTATCACCCAATTGAGTGCAGGCTTCTTTCAAATAGGTAAATAGATTCGGAGACCCTGCATTATTGCAAAAAATCGTCTCACTGATACCGTTTTTGATTAATAAATCACGCAAGTACACCAAAAATTCAGCACAGGCACAGGCGCTGAAATCCTGATAATCCCGTATCTGAAGTGCTTTTGAATTATCCGAACTCAAATTTTCGCAGGGGTCGGCTTCGGAAAAGTTCTGCCAATTAACTCCGTAAAGTTGCCGCAACAACTCAATATCTCCACGATAGCGATTGCTTAAAAAATCTGCATAACGGTTTTTGCTTCGCCACAATTCAGGACTGTAATCAAGCGAAGAACGCCATAATTGCACGCCTAATGTCTCATTATCCAGCTGCACCATGATGACCGAACCACCGTTTTTTACCAGAAAAGGACGAATAATATCGGCAACTTTTTGATAAAAAAGTTCAACTCTTTTCAAAAAAGTCGGATGCAAATAAGTAACAGTAGATTCAGAAAAAATCTCCCCCTGCTTGTTTTTTGCCAAAATTTCAGGGTAATTCTCGGTCAGATAATCAGGCAGCCCATCCAGCATCAATTCTGAATAACTGTATGGTCCGACTCGAAGTACAACTGAAATTTCCATTTTCTTTGCCAGGGTGAGAAATTCAGTTAAATCAGTATAGCCGTCATGGCAATTAAAACGCCACTCATTTTCACAATTTTCATGTATTCGCCATGGGATATAGGTTGCCAAAGTGTCGCAACATGATTTTTTGAGCAGAGTCAAACGCTTCTCCCAATCAATTTTCGGCACTCTGAAATAATGAAATTCCGCCGAATTAAAATAAAACGGAACAGAATTATCCAAAAAATTATCTTTATCAAATGATAAATTCATAATAAAAAAATATCCTGATGACAAATTAAATTCACTATTAATTTAATATAATCGCAAATTACCCAAATTTCAATATCTTGCAATAAAAATACGGCATAATTTTTTATGCCGTAATTCTATTTTCAGTAAACATTAATTATTGATCGCCGTCAACTTGTTTAGCTTCATTATTTTCATCGAAATATCCATAACCGTTGCCGCCGCCCAAAAGTGCCCAGCAACCGCTTTCATAGTTGGCTTTTCCCCATTCAGCAGGAGTCAATGAACCTGCATGACCATCCATGAAGCTCATATTTGCTCTGCCGCCGTGACGGAAATGTGCTTTTGTGGCATTACCGGGATTAATTCCCATCATGCCTGCCTGATCAGTTTTTGCTCCATTGAGAGAGTCGATATGCAAGAAAGCATTTGAAGTATTTTTAACTCTTTTAGTATCAACCAAACGGTTTTGACCGGTTGATGCACCATTTGATGAACCGTCATTATTAACGAAAATCACGCATCTATTGGTATCCTGTCCGTCATTGTAGTTAGTCGGCACACCGTAAGTATATTGCGGATAGTCTTCATTAGGTTCAGCAGTTGCATTGCTGAAAGAGGGGCAGAAAAAAGTCTTGCTGCCGGGAGAATAGTAACCTAAAAGCACATGAGCTCCTGCCCAGTGAGATCTGCCATCCCATAACCCTCCGAGGAAGCAAGCGACGAAACCATTGTAATCATTTGAGTACATTTGAGCAACGGAAGCGTGCTGTTTTAAATTATTAACACATGAGATTGAACGAGCTTTTTCACGAGCTTTGTTGAGAGCCGGAAGCAACATTCCTGCAAGGATTGCAATAATTGCAATGACAACCGTCACTTCAAGTTGTTGTAAAATCGCCGAAAGAGAGTAATTTTAACAAAACGAAAGGTCAAAAAAATGAAAAAATCTCTTTATTTCACCCTCATTGAACTGTTGGTGGTTACTTCAATTAATGTAAACTCTACTAAATAGTATAGCACAAGATTTTTAATTGTCAATACCCTAAATAAAAAAAAGAGAGAAATTAATTTTATTTAATCTCTCTCTTGCAAATATTTATAATTTTTCAATAAATTAAAGTGAGCTTAACTTCGTGAAAGTACTTGTATTAAATGTTCCGTGAATATTAACATTTGAATCCTTGTACTCTTCCCAAGTTGCTTTTGGGTCCATGGCTTCTGCATGACCGTCAGTCCACAAAATATTAGCACGACCGCCGTGGATGTAGTTAATGGCTTTGTCTGCTGCGGCATTGAGTTCAAAGCACTGACGCATTGCGCCATTAAGAACAAATACAGTGTCAGCCATAATAATTTTTGACTCCTTCAAGTTTTTGAAGTGGAAAGTCACGTTATTAATGTCGCCGCTTGAACTAATCATAACACCATTGCCATAGTAAGGATTCCAAGTTGCAGGAGATCTCGGAAAACCATAAGTATCAATCAAATCATCAGTACCTGCTGCCGGCATCGGGAGTGCAATTTTTTTGCCCTGATTTCCGGACGGACAGCTGACAGTTTTGAAGTTATCCAAGTACCCTGCCATGTGCAAGATAAAAGCCCAAGTTCTGCTGCTGCTGGAAATCCAAGTTGACGGAGAACCATTAGAGTCATCGATGTACATTGCCCATTGAGTTCCGAGTTGTTTTAACTGGTTAGTACAAGAGATTGCACGAGCCTTTTCACGAGCTTTGTTGAGAGCGGGGAGCAACATTCCTGCAAGGATTGCAATAATTGCAATGACAACCAGCAGTTCAATGAGGGTGAAATAAAGAGATTTTTTCATTTTTTTGACCTTTCGTTTTTGTTAAAATTACTCTCTTTACGGACTTTTACAATACGTTGAAGCAACAGTTATTACCTCAATCATTGTAAACTACATAAAATATTATAGCACAAGATTTTAAAATGTCAATAGGACAAGCAAAAAAATAAAGAATTTAAATGCTCAACTCATCTCACTATTCCTCAAATATTTATATTAACTCTAATTAGCCCAAAAAAATGCGAGGGAAAAATCCCTCGCATTTTGGCATAAATGTTTAATCAATTTTGGTTAAATCTATTGCTTTACCAAAGACACCTTCAGAAAAAACTGGCGTTGCCAAATATTGCACCACTACACCTTTGGGAGTTTTGACTTTTTCTTTTACTTCATCAAAGTGGAAGAGGAAGATAGTGCCTGGTTCTTTGCCGGTATATGGTTTAGTTGGCACTCCTTTAAAATCAGCATCAGTAGTCATTCTCAACTCATCAATCATAACTCGTGCATCATAAATGTGGCAATAATTTGCTACAACTAAATCAACATCTTTGTTGTTATAGAGATAATATGTTTTGTCAAAATTCTGTGTACCGGCTAATTCACCATTGATATAGATTCGTTTTTCTTTTTTGACATCATCTAAAACACAAGCAATATGAACCCATTTATCATGCACAATAGCCTTTTGAGTAGTCATAGTAAGATCATTTCTATTGCCTTTCGCATCAATTAAATTAGTACGAAAAGCTACATTCCCCTGTGGGGTGCAATATACTTCCCATCCACGCATAGAGGCAACAGTGTGAGCATATTTGCTGACTAATCTAGAATATTTGGAGAAGTCACCTTGCTCTTTTTTTACTCTGAAAAATCCCTCAACGGTAAATGATTTACTATAAAGACCACCTTTTTCTTTGACAACCGGAGTTGGCTGGCAAACAGGACTAACGAACATATAACCATTTACGCCCTTGATGTCAGTATTATTGTAATTATAGATATTATAATAGACTTTGAAATCCTTGTTGTTTTTTGCATAAGACTTCAAAATTGCCACTTCTTCCTCTGGAGCAGGAACATTGTAATGCTCTTCATCACTCTCTAAATAACCTAACTTGCCATGCGGAGTTGTGCGTCGCGGATAAAGTCCTTTGCTTGAATAAACCGCAGTCATAATACCGTCAACAAGATTATTTTCAATAATAGTTTTCTTGTCAACAGTCATGTTGCCGTAAGGTGCTTGCAGAGTTTTACCTCTCGGCACACCAAGAATAAGTTTGGTATCACCGAGTGCCTGACGGAGTTCTTTGAGAAAGAGAACCAAATACTCTCCACGCAAATCACGCCAACGCTGAACCTCAATAGAGTTCGGAGCAAATTCAGGAGATTTGTAGTCAAATCGCTTATCTTTAGTAATATCAATACCATAGCGGCTTTTATATTCTGCAACGATTTTCGGACTGAAGCCAAATTGGTCGCCATGGAGTGCAGGGTTTGAGTGGGTACGACTGCAGAGATACAAGCCGTCCGGCTGATATTTTTTCACATAATTCATCAAGCGTGCAATCATCATTTTACGGAAATTATCATTTGACAAGTCAGGAACTCCGTACTGGCGAGTGCCGTCAAGGGCGACTTCATTATATTCAGGGTGTTTGATAAACTCCTTGTCCTGCCACGGGAAAACCGCTGAATCCCCATAATAAATTGTTGTAGGAGCACCATGGTCAAGGAAGGTTAAATAGATATAAAAATCCTGACCATTCTTCTTTGCCGCTTCTTTTGCCGCAGCCACAGGATTAAAAATAGCCTCAACTGAAGCTACTTTGGCATTATATGCTTTTTGGAAATCATTTAATGAACGGCTCTCGTATTCATGGGCAATTACTTCTGAACTGACACGCCACATGATATTTTTGCCGTCATAAGCATCATTCCACACCGCCATAGATTCAGCAATTTTCTCTGGGGTATCAAGTTTAGAGATGCCGCTTCCGACCATGATATTATCTCCCCAACTTACATTAATCAAGTTTTCCGCAGCAAAAAGTGCCATGGAAAAACCTGCCAATGCACAAGCGATTGTTTTTTTCATTTAATCTCCTTTTATGTATCTTTATAAAATTATGGAGCAAAAAAAACTTTCGCTCCACACCTAATTATACTTTTATAATTGTTATAGCGAATTAGTTATCATCGCCACCTTTGATAGTCCAGAAACCTTTAGTGGTCTTATTATTATATTTGATAATATCTTCACTTTCAGTATGACCATCAACCATAACCATATTGCATTTGTCAGCGTGACGGTTTTCAATATATTTGAATCCTGCAGGATCATCCAGATTAACCAAACCCGGATGTCCGTAATCATTGTAGCACTCAATAACCATCATAGTACCTGAAGCATCAGGAATTGATGAACCTAAACGGCTTACTACAGCTGTTGCTGACCAGTCAGAGCAAAGGCCATAACCATCTGCCCATTTGAAAGTTGAAGTAGCACCATTCATTCCATAAGAAAGGTTAAGTCCGTTCCAAATGAAGTTAGCACTTTTTGACGGGCAAACTGCAGCCTTATTGAGAGAGTGTTTTTTCATTTCATCGACAGTAGTAGGAGCATCACCACCCAAATACGGAGCAATTTTGATATACCAAGAATTTGTCCAATCTTTTGTAATATTATGACGACCAACCGGCATATAACCATTATTGTCTGACATATACATTGCCAAATGCAATCCAAGCTGCTTCATATTGCTGGTACAAGAAATTGCACGAGCTTTTTCACGAGCCTTGTTAAGTGCCGGAAGCAACATTCCTGCAAGAATCGCAATGATTGCAATGACAACCGTCACTTCAAGTCATTGTAAAATCGTCGAAAGAGAATAATTTTAACAAAAAAGAAAGGTCAAAAAAATGAAAAAATCTCTTTATTTCACCCTCATTGAACTGTTGGTTGTTACCTCAATCAATGTAAACCCAATAAATATTATAGCACAAGATTTTTAATTGTCAATAGTTTATGAGGAAAATTTTTTAAAAAAAATTAGAGGCATGGAGGTATACTTGCATCCATAAAAATCATTGCAGAAACTTTTTGACCAACTCGGCAGCAACTTGCACATCGCCATTAGCAACCCAATTAATTTCTACACCCTCTCGCTCCATTTTGCGGAAAAATATATCCTGCCTTTTCACAAACTGGCGAATCTTATTCAAAAGCTGTGAATACAACTCTTCAAAATTGTATTCCCCCTGTAAATACTTGGCAATTTCCCGATATTCAAGCCCGAACTTCTCCAATTTTTCGTAACTGACATTTTCAACTTCATGAAGAAACTTCACCTCTTCAATCATGCCGAGGTCAAATCTTTTTTTCAGTCGCTCATCAACTCTCGCTCGGACAACTTCTCTCGGATAATATACCCCGATTACCAGTGATTCAAAATCCTGCCACTCCTGAATAGTCGATTCATCACCATTAGAACTTAATGCCAACTCGATTTGCCGTCTTACCCGCAGGGGATTAATTCGGTCATCTGCATTCAGATTATCGAAACGTGATGAGTCGATTTTTTTTAACATGTCTTGTAACTCATTCAAAGGCAACGAATTAAGTTTCTCCCTTAAACTCTCATCAACTTCATTTTTCTCCAATCGGTACCGCTGCAATATGCTGTTAATGTATAACGGAGTACCGCCGCAAATTAGAACATTTCTCCCCCTTGCCCAAATTTCCTGCATCGCCTTTTGTGTTCGCCCGATAAAATCATAGAGCGAAAAAACTTCATTCGGGTGGGCGATGTCAATCAGATGGTATGGCACATCTCCGTACTCCTCTAAATCCTTGCCTGTCCCCAAGTCCATAAATTTATAGACTTGACGGGAATCAGCACTGATTATTTCCGAATTAAATTTTTTAGCAATCTCGACTGCCAAAGCGGTTTTGCCCGTCGCTGTCGGTCCCGTAATAATGATTATTTTATTATTTTTTGCCATTTTTTCAAATTTTTCTCATAAAAAAACGATTTTTCTTAAAGATTTTTCCACTAATCTATTTGTCAAAACAAAATATGTAGTTATATTATATATTAAGATAACTGAAAATTATGATTTTACAATCTTTTTTTTGTGAAATCAGAAAAATAAAACGGAATAATTTTATGGATAAACAGAGAACTATTAGAAATTCGGCAAAAATTTCCGGTATCGCCCTGCATACCGGGGCAAGAGCAACTCTGAAAATCTGCCCCGCAGAGGAGAATACAGGGATCCTCTTTCGCCGAGTCGATCTGCCGGGAAGCCCCCAAGTACAGGCTTTAGCAACCAAAGTTGTTGACGTCAGACGAGGAACAACTATCGCCGAGGGGCAAGCCGCAGTTTATACGATTGAACACATCATGTCCGCTTTGCATGCCAATAAAATCGATAACTGCATTGTGGAAATGGATGGCATGGAACCGCCGATTTTGGACGGAAGTGCTTTGGAATACAATCGCATGATTCACGAGGCAGGAATTATCGAACAAAATGCAGAGGCAAAATATTTTGAGGTTAAAGATATTCTGCATGTAAAAAAGGACGATACCCAAATTGTTTTGACTCCTTATGACGGCTTCAGAATCGCTTGTACCGCCTCATTTGCCGGAAGTCCCTATGATCCGCAATATCACTCGCTTGAGGTCACAGCAGAGAGTTATGAAAATGAAATCAAAGGTGCAAGAACCTTTGTGAACTACGCCGACTTGAAACAGCTTATCGCCATGAATTTATGCAAAGGCGGTTCGCTCGATGCAGCAGCGATTATCCATGACGGAGCAATCATTTGCAAGGACGAACTTCGCTATCACGATGAAATTGTCCGCCACAAAATCCTCGACCTCATCGGCGATTTGTATCTCTGCGGCCGCAGGGTCAAAGCAAATGTAATCGCCATTAAACCCGGCCACCCGAGAAATGTGGAAATGGCTACTTTGATGTACAATTTAATTAATTCAAATATATAAAACAGGAGATTATTATGTCAGTCGTAATGAATGTAAAAGAGATTAAAGCCAATTTACCCTATACCTACCCGATGTTGCTGCTTGACCGCGTAGAACTTGTAGATGACAACCATGCGTGGGGGGTAAAAAATTTGAGCATTAACGAGGGATTTTTTCAGGGACACTTCCCCGGCCATGCAATCATGCCGGGAGTTTTGCAAGTCGAAGCGATGAAACAGCTTGCAGAAGTGCTTGTAAATCAAAGACTTTCACCTGCAGGCGAGCAAAGTATTTACATCCGTGTCTTGGAAAAAGTAAAATTCCGCAATCCCCAAAATCCCGGCGACCGTATGAAAATTGAGGTCGAACTCCTCTCTATCGAAAATAATGAGGCCGTCCTCCAATGCAAAACTTCAAATAAAGGCGGCGTCACCTGTGAAGCAAAAATGACTCTCGCTCTCCGTGACAAAATTATGCCGAATACCATGCCGGCATTGTATAATGAATACGATAAGTGTGCAGAAACTCTGATGACTACCGAAAAAGTTCAAAGTTACTTGCCGCACCGCTATCCATTTCTTTTGGTCGATAATATCGTAAAAATTGAGGGCAATGTTTTAACTGCAATCAAGAATTTAACTGCTAATGAAGAAATTTTCCAGGGATGCCCCGAAGATTACATGACTTTCCCCGAATCTTTGCAGTGCGAAATGGGTGCTCAAGCAGGCTGCGTATGCGTGCTTGCCCGTCCTGAAAATCAGGGCAAAATCGGTTACTTTATGACCATTGACCGTGCTGAATCATTTGCTCCGATTTTCCCCGGAGATCAGGTAGTTTGCGAACTTGATATTCCCGAAGGCAAAGGTCGTTTCGGCAAAGGCAAAGGTGTTTTGAAAGTTGAGGACAAAGTTGTCTTTGAAATCAGCTTGATGTTCGCAATCGTTGATGCCTAAAATTTAATAAGCAAAAAAGGAAGTCAGCAAGTAAACTTCCTTTTTTTATCTGCGTAAAAACATGATTTCTAATAGTTTATGACCCAAACGGAGCAATTATGAATTTAGATGCTTTAATGAAAATTGAATATGGTTTATTTTGCCTGACCGCTAAAAAAAATAACTTCGATAACGGCTGCATTGTTAATACTGTCACCCAAGTTACCTTGACTCCGTGTCAAGTGGCAGTGGCAGTAAATAAGTGCAATTACACCCATGATATTATCAAAGAAAGCAAAGATTTCAATATTTCAGTGCTGACTCAAAAAACTCCGTTCTCGGTTTTTAAGAACTTCGGCTACCAATCAGGGAGAAATGTCAATAAATTTGAGGATTTTCAAATCAAGCGAAGTGCGAATGGACTTGCTTATTTAGCAGATTATGCCAATAGTTACATGTCATGTGCTGTCAAAGAAATTATTGACTTAGGCACACACTCACTTTTTATCGCCGAAGTTACTGACGCTCAAGTTCTTAACGATAATCCGTCGGTAAGTTACGACTACTACTTGAATAACATCAAGGAAAATTTGCCCATCGAAACCAACTCTAAAGTTGCATGGCGTTGCAAAATCTGCGGATATGTTTATGACGGCGACCCATTGCCATCTGACTTTATCTGTCCTATCTGCAAGCACGGAGCGATAGATTTTGAAAAAATCGAAAATTTTGAATAAAAAAATCCCCATGAACTTAATTTTTGAGTTCATGGGGTAATTTTTTAGAGTTTAATTAACTATTTTTTTGGGCGTTCCGGCTTTTTGAAAGACATAATTTTATCAAAATGCTTCTGAATTTCTGCTTCACGGTTAGCCTTTAATTCAGCATTACGCTTTTCAAGTTCAGCGACTTTAGCCTTTAAATCAGCCAATTTTTTTTCAGAATATTCCAAGTGTTTATCGAATCCCTTATTCAAACATTCCATTACCTTCGCTTTGTTTTCGGGAGTCGGATCTGCTTTGTATGCTTTTACCACCTCAAAAAATTTCCGCATCTCTTCACGCTGTTCTTTGGTAAATTCCGGACGGCGACGCTCCTTATCATCTTTGCGATCGGGGCAAATCTTTTTATCGCCGTGGTGTTTTTTGTGATGCATTTTCTCCTCCTGACGACAGCGTTCACCCTTTTTATCGCAATCATCATCATCCGCAAAAACGCTGAAACTTCCAAACATGGTTGCCATTGCAACGATCATCAACATTAACTTTTTCATAATTAATTCCTTTCTTCTCCTTTTTTCGGGGATGTTTTTAATTGTAAATCTCCTTTGCAAAGTCCTCAACTGACTAATAAAACGCTAAATATTGCAAAATATTGCATAATTTCTGAAAAATCTTTCAAAAATTAATTGCAAGCACAAAAAAGAGGTCTATATTATGTAATGAAAAGAGAAAAGGATGTTTTTATTTTTATGATTACGGAATTAACTAAAAAGCAAATTGCAGAAATTAAGTCTTTGTACACCAAACACGGCAGAAAAAAATCACCGTTCTGCGTGGTCGAGGGCGTTAGGGCTTGTGAAGAAATTTTTAACCGATGCCGAAACTTAATTGAATATGTCGTAATAAGCGGTGATTACCACGGGAGAAGCAATGTCCCAACCGATGTAAAAAGTTTCATAGTAAAAAATTCCCTTTTTAATGCACTCGCAGGGACGGTAAGCAGTCAGGGAATTTTGGCAATTGTCAAAGTCCCTGAAGAAAATATCCAAGTCGTCAAAGACGATTTTATCGTCGCACTTGACCGAATCGGCGACCCCGGCAACTTCGGAACTATCTGCCGAACCGTAAAATCCGCAAACTTAAACCACCTCTGGTACACCAAAGGATCTGTTGACCCCTACAATGACAAGGTAATTCGTTCCGCAATGGCGGCTCAATTTCTACTAAATTTGCGGGAATTTGAGAATTTGGAAGAGTTGCGAAAAGAGGCAGTAAGGCAGGGGTTTAATAACATCTGCTTATCCAAACCTGCGTCAGGAAGCAGCTGTTTTACCACCGGGGGGATCTATGACAAAAGCATTATGGTTATCGGCAGTGAGGGTCAGGGCGTAAGTGATTTATCAGGTGCAATTGATATAAAAATTCCGATGCCGGGCAATTTTGAATCGCTTAATGCGGCACAAGCGGCAACAATTTTAATTTTTGAATATGTGCGAAGAAAGGAAGCAAATTTGAAATTATGAAGCTTGATTACATTGATTTTATCTATTTGGGCTTAATCCTGTCAGGATTTATTGCAACGATCGTATTCACAGTTTTCTGCAAGGCAATCGCAGGCAGAATCGGTATTACCGATAATCCCATGGCACACAACGAAGAACACAAAGGCCACAAAAAACCGATTCCGTTACTCGGTGGAGCGGCAATGTTTGCCGGGCTTGCGACAGTTTCGGCAATGGTAGTTATTTTAGCAGTATTACACCAAAAATTTAACTTCGATTTTTTGAGAGAACTCCCTGATATTGAGGGATTTCTGAAATCACACCTGCGATTTTTCTGGGTGATTACAGGGGGATTACTCGCCTTGATTCTGGGCTTAATTGACGACTTAAAAGGGATGAAAGCGTGGAAAAAATTTCTCGGTCAATTCATAATTGCCATTATCGCGGTTATCGGAGGCGGAATAGAAATAAGTCTCTTTATTGACAATGAAATTATTACTGCGGCAATCTCGATTTTTTGGTTAATGCTGCTTATGAATTCAATCAATTTCCTTGATAATATGGACGGTTTAGCAGTTGGTGTCAGTTGTATTGCATTCGGGTTTTTCGGCATTATTGCCGGGCTTTGCGGACAATATCTGGTTGCAGGTTTCAGTTTCTTATTGACGGGAGTGACCTTGGGATTTTGGATATTCAACCATAATCCTGCCTCGATTTTCATGGGAGATAGCGGCAGTCATGTGCTGGGATATTTCCTCGGAATTGTCTCTGCAAGTGTAACCTATTTCCATTTTTCAAGTTCGCTTACCAAATTTCCGATATTAATTCCGCTATTCATCCTCGCGATTCCGCTTTTTGATGCCATGATGGTGGTATTAATTCGCACCAAAAACCGCAAAGTTTTTTGGAAAGGCGACCACAACCACATCTCTCACCGCTTCGTCAAAATGGGCTTAAACCGCAAATATTCAGTGATGATGGTACATTTTTTGAGCTTAATTATCGGCTTAAGTTCTTTTGTCGTAATCTGGGGAGATTTCAAAATCGCAGTAATCGCAGTCATTCAAATACTGCTTTTGCTCCTGATGATAAGCATTATTCAGTTGACACTCGGTGATACCGACAGCAACATCAGTGATAGAGATTAATTATTTAATAACAAGGAGTTTTTTATGTGCGAATCATGCAACTGCAACCATGCAGAAGAAACATCGAAAAAATCAAAACGTCCCTCATGGGATCGCTATTTCATGGATATAGCCCTCGTGGCGGCAAGCAGAAGTAATTGCAGCCGCCGACATGTGGCTGCCGTGGTCGTCAAAGATCAACGAATCATCTCAACCGGATACAACGGAACTCCGAGAGGAATTAAAAATTGCGATGAGGGCGGCTGTCCGAGATGCAACTCAAATGTGCCGTCAGGTCATAACTTGGGAGAGTGCCTTTGCAGTCATGCAGAGGAAAACTCCATCACCCAAGCTGCATATCACGGAATCGCTCTCAAAGGAGCAACTTTGTATACCACCTTCAGCCCCTGCCTGATGTGTGCAAAAATGATTATCAATGCAGGAATCAAAGAAGTAGTCTATCAGGAGAGATATTCTATCGATGATGTCTCAACTAAACTTCTGCAAGATGCCGGAGTTACAGTCAGAGCATTAGAGGATTAACCATAAAAGTAGCAAAGGAGCATAACAGCCTATGAACGACAACAAGTTTGACGTGAAAGACAACCTTTTAACTTTGGATGAAGCAATTGAATGGCGAAGAAAGTTACGCGGCGAAAACAAAAAATTAGTCGTAAGCAACGGCTGTTTTGATCTGCTTCATCGGGGACATGCAGAGTATTTGAATGAAAGCCGTTCACTTGGCGATGCATTGCTTATTCTGCTTAATTCGGACGAATCAGTTAACTTCCTCAAGGGAGAAAATCGACCGATTAATGACGAGTTATCACGGGCTTACTTGCTTTTGTCACTTCGGGCGGTTGATCGGGTTGTAATTTTTGACGGCTCAACTTGCCATGATGAATTAGCTAAAATTCAGCCTGACATCTATGTAAAAGGCGGAGATTACACTCTCGATACCATGAATCCATTGGAACGAACTGCCCTGATGGATGCAGGAAGTATAATCTATTTTAAGCCATTTATCAAAGGCTATTCCACTACTTCAATAATTGAGAAAATGCAAAAATAAAAACTTAAAAATAATAAAAAAAATGGGCTGTTGCAAGAACTTTTGCAACAGCCCATCTTTGTTTTTGTTACTACTTAAACTTTTTAGAGAATCATGATTGCGAAAACCAATGTGAAAAGTGCCACGGTTTCAACAACACCCAAAATCATAAGGAAGTTTGCAAAACCTTTATCGGTTTCACCGAATGCGTCAGAAGCACATGCACCTGCTTTACCCTGCAATAATGCTGAAAGCAAGAAACCAATTCCTGACAAAACTCCGACGATTGCGTACATGATTGCATTTGCCGCAGTAGCTTCAGCCAAGTTGTTTTTGATAAGCATCATCAAAACCATCGCATAGATTGTTTGTGAGAGCGGTGCACCTGCGAAAACCATGAGCAAGAAGGGCGCCTGCTTATTCTGAGCATAGCGTTTTTTCCATGCTCCGATTGCCGCCATACCTGCAATACCGGTTCCCAATGCTGAACCAACTGCACCCAAAACGACGCTGGCGTATCCGCCTGCAACTGCTAAACCTTTTAAAATTTCCATATCCATTTTTTTGTCTCCTTTATGTTGTTATGTTAATTTTCTTTGTTAATTGTCTTTTTAAATGGCTTGTAAGCGAATCCCGTCCACTGCAAGCCGATATGATTTGAAAATTCCAGAGTATTCAAACGTACTCCATGCACCATGATTGAGAGAATTGTCAATGCAATATTCAGCAAATGTCCCAAGAACAATATCACCAAACCTGCAATAAAGCCGATTACTCCGCCTGACATCACACCCTCTGCCATGCCGTTAAAACTTTGTGCCAGATAAAGCCCCGCCAAACCGACTGCGAAAAGTCGGATGTACGAAAGCAAATCCACAAAACTATTAATCAAATTCGACGGAAAGCCGAAAACACTCGACGCATCACGCCAGTCAACCTCGCAAATCGCAATTAATGCAATTCCTGCTCCGTAAAAATACGGCATAAGAACCACCATAATGCTCCCCTCCGGGTACGGCACTACCAATAGATTGATGACCATAATGTAGTTGCCGAGCATCATTGCAATCCAGCCCAACTGCGAGCCGATATTCCGCCACTTCAAATCCAGCACCAACCGCCACAAGTGACCGAGAATAATCTGGACAGTTCCCAAAAAGAAGCAGATTTTCTGGGTCGTCTGGTCGCCCTGCTGCGGATTGCTTTCAGTTCCGTTCAAGCACGGAAGTCCCTGATTAAGCAGCTTCGTTCCGAAGAAGTTTCCGCTCAAAAGTCCCCAGAGAATTGCAAAACAGCTTAAAAGTGCCACAAGTTTGAAAATCGCTTTGATTTTGAGGTCATTTTTGAACTTAAAAAGTCCGAAAATGCTAATCAGCATGAAAATCATGCCATACCCCGCATCACCCATCAAAATTCCGAAGAAAAGACAGAAAAATACCGTAAACGGTGCCGAAACATCAAGCTCATTATAACCGGGGTTAATTCCCAAAAAGTCAAACAAGGGAGTAATGACTTTTGCCCACTTTGGCATCTTCAGCAAAGTAGGAACTGCATCGTTTTTATCTGCATTAGTTGCATAATATCCCCAAGAATTTTCTTTCGCCGCCTTGGCGATTTTTTCCATTTCAGTTTCAGGAACAAATCCGTCTATGCAGGCAATTTCTCCATGCAATTCCATTGCATCACGGGCGGACAAGAACTCGACTTGCTCTTGCAACTCTGCCAGATAAGCACGAATCAACGGCAGATTTTCGGCAACTTTTTCCAAATCACGCTTAATTTTCTGTAATTTTTTCTCGCTTGCAGTTAATTCTGCTTGCAATTCAGAAAGAGTTTTTTCCGTATGAATATTTGCCAAAGGAAGTTTATTTTTGTCCAATTTCTTATCCGTAACCAAAACGAAATTTATTCCGTTTTTACTGCGATTAAGTTCAATACAATTCAAACTCTCATCCGCTTTGAATTCTTTAAGTTTATCGTCAGTTGCCACATTGCACAAATAGAGCCGCAACCCCTGTGCTTGGAAATTCTCCAATTCCGCAAAGTTAAAGTCGCCCCAATCCTGCATGTCCGCAACTGCTTTTTTATTAAGTTCGACCAGATGGCTCAATCTATCCTGCTCATCAAGCAAGCTCGAAGCGGCTTCCGCCAAATCTTTGCCATTGAGTGAATGATTAAGTTTCGGAGCTACTTTAAGCTGTTCCAAAATTCCGATAATACGTTCAATATCAGCTCTCGCAGAGACAGCTTCGATTCTATCACGGGCATCGACAGTTTTCAACTCGCCTGAATTCAAGTGGACTACACCCAAATCCCTCAACTCATTGAGGGTATCAATCTCATACTTTTTCAAAGTCAGTATGACTATTTTTTTCATTGGTACAATCATTTACGCACTTGCCTCCATAGTCTTCTTTTTAGCGATTTTAGATCTCGCAACTGCGGCGGTACTTAAATCGCTTAACTGGATGCTGATTTTACGAATATTCTCTTTACATTCGGGAATTTTCACCTTTTCAAAGAGGTTAACTCTCTGGGTGGTTGTGCGAAGTTCGATATTAAGCAAGCGATACTGCTCCTCAATGATTTTACCTGCTTCACGCAATGCCACCAAGCCCTCAAGTGCATCAACTGCATCGTCAAAAATCCACGGTGTCGCAAATCGGTCGTACTTTTTATTATCAAAAGTCGCCTTTTCAAAAACCGGAACATTCACCCCTGCAATATTGCTTTGAGTGCATTCAACGGACTTCAAAACCACAATTCCCTGTAAAGATTCAAAAAACAACTCATCCGAAAAAACCGCAATGAATGAACGCAATTTTTCAGTATAAATTTGCTGTTCACGCTTATTAGCTTCAAGCAACTCGATGCTGTTGCGAATTTCCATTTGCAACTGCTGTTTTTTGAGCTGCAATGTCGGCAAAAAGCGGTTATACTGCTTCAATGCGTCCTGCTGGCTTTTAAGTTCAGTTTTTGTTAATTTAATCTTTGCCATAACCTGTCAATCCCAACTACTTATTCTCCGGCCAATATTCTTTAACCAAATCAGTTTTGATACCGGTTTCAGCAGGGTCAAAACACTCTGCAAGGGTCTTCCAGCCCAAATCAAGCGCCTCTTCCAAAGGAATATTTACTGCCAAATCCATCATACGGGCTTCAAAAAGTTTTCCGTACTTAAGCAATTTATTATCCCAGTTACTCATCTGGAAACCCATAGACTGCTTCTCAAGCGTGCTTTTGTAATCAGAGTACAATCTGATCATAGCATCCATAATCGCACGGTGGTCAGGACGGGTAGTGCCATTAACCTGCTGTTTCAGACGGCTCAGAGAACCGAATGGCTCAATACGTCCGTTTTTGAGGTAGAACTGTCCCTCGGTGATGTAACCTGTATTGTCCGGAATCGGGTGGGTAACATCATCACCGGGCATAGTTGTAACTGCCAAAATTGTGATTGAACCTGCTCCGTCAAAGTCAACAGCTTTCTCGTAACGAGATGCCAACTGGCTGTACAAGTCGCCGGGATAACCACGATTTGACGGAATTTGTTCCATGGTGATAGCGATCTCTTTCATCGCATCAGCAAAGTTAGTCATATCGGTCAAAAGCACCAATACCCGCTTACCCTCAATGGCGAGTTTCTCTGCCACAGCAAGCGACATATCCGGAACCATCATACACTCCACAATCGGGTCACTGGCGGTGTGGACGAAAAGAATTGACTTTGACAAAGCACCGTTCTCGTCCAAAGTATTTTTGAAGTACAAGTAGTCGTCATACTTCAAACCCATTCCGCCCAAAATAATTACATCAACCTCTGCCTGCAAAGCAATTCGGGCAAGCAACTGGTTATACGGCTCTCCTGCCACCGAAAAAATCGGCAGCTTCTGGGATTCAACCAAAGTATTAAAAAGGTCAATCATCGGAATACCGGTACGAATCATATTTTTAGGAATAATACGTTTCGCAGGGTTAACTGACGGACCGCCGATATTAATCATATTATCTGTCAAAACGGGGCGGTTATCACGGGGAGTTCCGCGACCGTTGAAAACTCTGCCGAGCAAATCTTCACTGGCGGCAACTTGCATTTCACGTCCGAGGAAGCGGACTTCATCACCGGTACTGATACCTCTGGCACCTGCAAAAACCTGCAACGAAACCTTGTTATCAAGCAATCGAATCACCTGTGCAAGTGAAGTACCTCTGCTTGAAGTAACTTCTGCAAGCTCATTATAAGCAACGTTTTCCGCTTCCACGGTAATAACGTTTCCTGCAATCTGAATAATTTTATGATACACCTTACGCATTTTTCTTATGTTCTCCTATTTTAGCGGCGATTGCAGCTTCCTGTGCTTTGAAGTCATCAGAGCCGAAGACCAAATAATTGCAATCTATGTACATCTGGCGAAGTGACAGCATAAATGAACGGGCTTCATCTTTGTCGGTAAAATCGAAATCACTTCTCAATACTTCCAATACTTTTTTGAACATATACCGCTGACGGTCATAATTACTTGCACCGTCAACTTTGTCAAAGGTATTTTGCTGCAAGTAGGTATAGTCCAAAAATTCACTCTTGATATAGATCATGAAGTCATCAATATTAGTACCCTCTTCACCGACCACTTTCATCATTTGATTAACCTCATTTCCACGGCGAAGAATCTGACGGGCATAATCAATATCTTCCGCATCAGCCACACTGGTATATTTACTCCAGCTGTCCAGAGGGTGAATCGCCGGGTATCTGCGGGCATCTGAACGCTCACGGGAGAGGCCCAAAAATGCACCGACCACCTTCAAGGTTGCCTGGGTAACAGGTTCTTCAAAGTTACCGCCGGCAGGACTTACAGAACCGCAGATAGTTACGCTGCCCAAGTCGCCTGAATTAAGTTTAACCAAACCTGCTCGCTCATAGAATGCAGCAATCAATGATTCCAAATAAGCCGGGAACGCCTCTTCGCCCGGAATCTCTTCCAAACGGCCTGACATTTCACGCAAAGCCTGCGCCCAACGGCTGGTTGAGTCTGCCAACAAAAGCGTATTCAACCCCATGTTGCGGTAGTATTCAGCCAAAGTCACTGCGGTATAAACTGACGCTTCACGAGCTGCCACCGGCATACTTGAGGTATTACAAATAATAATTGAACGCTCAATAAGAGTTTTTCCGGTTTTGTGGTCTTTCAAGTGCGGAAACTCACGAAGAATTTCCACAACCTCACCTGCACGCTCTCCGCAAGCGGCAATAATCACAATATCCGCCTCGGCATTCTGACTGATTGCGTGCTGCAAAACTGTCTTCCCTGCACCGAATGGCCCCGGAGTACAGAAAGTTCCGCCGATAGCCACGGGGAAAAATGTGTCAATAATACGCTGCTGGGTGATCAAACTCTTGGTCGGAAGAAGTTTTTCCTGATAAGCGGTAATCGGAATTTTCACCGGCCACTTCTGAACCATGGTAACATTAATTTCTTCACCTTTGGCATTTTTGATAACTGCCACGGTATTATCGATTTTGTAATTAGCCTCGCCGACGATAGAAGCGACTTCAAATTCACCCTGTACGCCGAAAGGAACCATGATGTAGTGCTTAAAAATTCCCTCATTAACATAGCCCAAGCGATCACCTGCAACCACCTTGTCCCCGACTTTCGCCATCGGATAGAAATACCAATCACGGTTGTAATCAAGGGCATTCAAGTAAAGCCCTCTCTGAAGGAAAAATCCTGACTGCTCCGCAAGTAAGTTCAAAGGATTCTGCAATCCGTCATAAACCTGGGTCAAAAGTCCCGGACCTAATTCCACACTCAAAAGTTCATCGGTAAATTCAACTCGATCACCGACCTTGATTTTATTGGTACTCTCAAAAACCTGCATATCGGCACGATTTCCACGAACACGAATAACCTCGCATTTCAATCTTTCATCACCGACAACAACATAAGCAACCTCGTTCTGGGTTACTCTGGTGTCGAATTCGACGGTCAACATATTGCCATTGACTCCGACAACTCTTCCTAAATTATTGTCCACCATTGATCTACTACTCCATTAAATTACTATTTTTAATAATATCACTTACTAACAAATTAAATTTTTCCTCTCCGAGCGAAGCACTCAACTTGCGATACTTCGAAATGAAAATCAATTTGAGCTTGAAAGCACACAAAAACTCAATATCAAAGCGATTCTGTGCCGAAAGCTCATCAATTTTTCTGATCCGCAATTCATCAAGAAACATCTCACGCTCCAATGGATTCGCCTTACTCGATGCCTCTTGAATCAAAGATTCCACCTCGGAGAAAAACTCTTTTTCCTCACGCTTATACTCCGCAACTACCTGCGAACTCCCACGACGATTCAAAATCGCATTTCTCAAATTTATATCCCAGCTGCGAAACTCACGGACAACCCGGCTCGGACAAGCGTCAATATCGCCTGTAAGTTCAGCATTTTCCAGAATTTTCATATCCTTATCGGTCAAGTTTTCACGGCACAATTCCAGAAAAGCATCCAAAGTCAAATTAAGTGAATCTGCCTGCGAAAAACTTATCATCGGCAAAGATGAGACCAAATAATAATAGTTCATAATCTACTATTTCCTCAAATTCCTATTTCAAAAGTTCGGCAACTCGCGGAGTAACGTATGACGCAAGCAATTCGACAATTGCCTCATTGCTGAAGTCATAATAGAGGTCATCTCCGCTGATATTTACCTTGAAACCACCTGAAATTTCTCTATCGGCAAAAACTTCCGCCTTGCCCTTAAATGAATCACGCAACGCTGCTTGCACGGCATTATTCAATGCCTCGACATCTTTCACCGCAGTCAAAACTGTAATATCGGTATCTTTGTCCTGAATGAATGCCGCAACCAAATCTTTAATAATTCCTGCCATAAAATCAGCGGTCATTACCTCTTCGGTTTTGCTGCTCAAAACCTTATTCAAACGATTTTCGATTTCTGATTTTAATTTCAAAATAATATCACGAGATGCCTGACTGATAGCACTCTCCGCACGCTTGGTCAAATTATCTGCCTCAATCGAAGCATTTTTAACCATCTGGGCAGCTTCCTGCTTTGCCTGTTCAATAATTTCATTTGCTTTGCGGTTAGCATCTGCAATGATAGTGCGGCTCTGCTCTTGAGCTTTGGCGATGCCGTCCTGATTAATTTTATCGAGCAATCCCTGTAACTGTTGTGACATAACAATCCTCCATTATCACTAAATTTATATTATATTTTTTAATTACCTTCAAAATATTTTTTCAAACGTATGTTTGAAATATACCACTTTTTTCAAAAATTTCAAATTTTTTTCAATTATTTTTGCAACTAAAACTCAACTTTTTTGTCAATCAAAAACAATTCCTAAAATCAAAAGACAAAAAAATGCACGCATAACGAATTATGCGTGCCAAAATGTTTAGAAAAATTTCACAATACCCTTATTAGCGGTTCTGACATCCGGATAGCGGAGAGTACCGTCAGGATTGATAAGTCTCGGAGTTACGAAAATCAACATACTCTTTTTCTGACTGTTTTCACTTCTTGACTGGAAGAAGCGACCGATAAATGGGATGTCACCCAAAACCGGAACTTTTTGCTTGGTAGTATTGACCAAGTCCTCAACGATTCCGCCCAAAACTACGGTATCGCCGTCAGAAACTGTAACTTCTGTCTGAATAAAACGAGAACTAATAATCGGACTCTGGATAATGGTACCATCTTCACCCGGATAAGGCAACCAACCGATCAAAGTTGTAAAATCAGGATCCAAGTACATGGTAATCAATTTACGCTGGTCATCAATGCGAGGAGTAACAGAGAAAGTAATACCCAAAGGAGTCGTATCGCTTTCAAAGTTCGGGAAAGGAGATTTGGAGGTATAACGGTTACCCTGAATTTCCTCCTCACCCTCTTCATAGTCCTCGACGAAGTAAATTTGACGTTCCAATCTAATCACAACCTTTTCATTAGGCACAGTAGTAACTCTCGGAGATGCCAAAGTATCGGTTGATGTCAATTGACTGATCGCATTAGCAGTTATCTGGAAATTGAAATCGCCGGCATTGAAATTCACACCGGTAGTGGTATTACCGGCAGTTTTCAAATTACTTGAAATCGGAGCGAAAGCGGGATCTTCGCTTTTATCCGTAACAGTATAATTGAATCCCAATCCCTCCAAATCACTTTGAGAGACTTCAACAATACGCAATTGAATCTGTACCAAAGGTTCCTGTGAGTTCATACCCTCATCACAAACTGCCTCAATCAAATCCAAATTCTCCATAGTATTTGTTGCAATAATACGGCTGATTTTTGGGTCAAAAATGATACTGCTTCCGCTCGGGAATGTAACATTGCCATTATTTTTGAAGTAATCCTGCAAAGCACCACTATCGGCAGGATCAATTTCACCGAATGCCGCAGAATCTACCGGGAAAATTTTTGTCTCCATTCCGGTTTCAGCCATATCCAACGGCTCAAGTACAACTGCATATTTTTCTGCACGATAACGCAGGTTAGCAGATTTACAAATCGCTTTTAAAATCTCTTCAACGGTCTTATTTTCCAAATTCGGAACACGCAACAAGGTTTTTTCAAGTTCAGTATAATTTGCTTCACTATCATCATACTCCTCATCTTCCTCGTCTTCGGCATCGACAATTGTCTGGGTTCCGCCATCGCCTTCACCCAATTCACCGCCTGGAGGTTGCATATCAGTAGCGGCAGCCCCGCCTCCAAAATCCTCACCCTCGGCAGCAGGAGCGGCAGATTTGACCAAATCCTCACGCAAGAAAATATTCAAACCGATTTTCTCGGGATCTTCTTTCGCACAGAGTGATACCAAAGTTTCGATTGCTGAACGTAATGATACTTCATTGAAGTCCACACGAGGAATTACAATACTTTTCATTTTATTAACAACCACGCTGTTTTCAAAAACTCCTTTTTCAACCGGAGTTTCCAATACGGTAACAACTCGCTCTTTGGTTGTGTAAATCGGCAAAGCCCACTCCAATTCATTCGCCACCATCGCACGATTATGAGATAAAATTGCACGCTGTTTACCGCTGCGAGTAATGTAATAATTTACCGCATTCAAATTCTGCAAAGCATCAGCATTGTAGGGGTTTTTGAGTAAAATATCTTCATAAACACGTTTTGCTTTTGAATACAGTCCGGCATTGACATACTCACGTCCGCGACGCATTAAAACCTGAATTTCATAATCCTGATTATCCTTGTCGGGGAGCAAAGCATTGGTGCTTGTTTCGCTTTTGACGACACTTTTCTTCTTCAAATCTTCAAAGTAAGCAATTCGCTTATCCATTGCTGCGCTTGATTCAGGATAATA
Source organism: Lentisphaeria bacterium (assembly GCA_017456285.1). Taxonomy (GTDB): domain Bacteria; phylum Verrucomicrobiota; class Lentisphaeria; order Victivallales; family Victivallaceae; genus RGIG5270. The sequence goes on along the minus strand of JAFTJQ010000082.1, from coordinate 34,302 downwards.
CTCTTTTGCCTCGGTGCAAAGACGAATTGCCTCATTAAAATCATTCATCAATAAACTCTCATCCGCTTTGGCAATTGCTTCCATTGCCATCTGGTAATAGCACTGCTCAATTTGCACCGCACAAAATTGCAATTGATCCTGAAAATAATTTTTGTTAAGCGAAGTGAAAAGACCCTTTGCCTTGATATACAAATCACGAGCTGCCACATAATCTTTGGCATTAAAAAGGTCATTCGCCTTGCGAACAGCATCCTCTGCAATCTTTTCTTTCTCCGCATAAGAGAGTGCATTGTGACTGATATCCTCTCTCATCGATTCATTTATTTTCTCCTCTGCCACAGCACTGAAAGAGACCATTACTGCTACGGCAGCTAAACTCAATATTCCGATTTTATTCATATTCAATTCTCAAGCTCCATATTAAAAGTTAAAAGTCGGGGTTGCGGTATTGATCAAAGGATTTACCGGTCGTCCGGTGTGGTTAACCAAACGAGCTGTAACAAATATCAAATAATTGACTTTGGTTGAATCCTCTGCTCGATTTTGGAAAAGACGTCCCAAGAAAGGAATATCTCCAAATAACGGCAACTTATCTAAACGACGACTGGTTTCATTCTGCATAACTCCGCCAATCATGATTGTTTCACCATCATAAACTTTTAATTTTGTATGAATCTCTTTTATGTTAGTTTCAGGCATCCAAATCGGCATTACGGTAACTTGAGACGGGATACGCTCACCTGCACTATTGATAATACCTTGCTCATAGGTAAAGTTGTAAGTTGAATCCGGAGATTCAGTAATAATTGAAATAATTTCCGGGCGTAACTCCAAATTAATGGTTCTATTATCAGGAGAAACTTCGGGGGTAACAGTCAAACGGATACCCTGTTCAATAAAGTCACTCAATTCAGGAACCGGGAAAGAGATACTGGTAGTATTTTCATTGCTTGATTCAGTGTCAGGCTCATCCCAGCTCTCCGGGTACTTGCTTTTGGTAACAAGTTTAATCGATGCTTTAGTTCCGCTTTTTGAAATCAAACGGGGAGTAGAGAGAATTTCAGCTCTGCCATTCTCACTCAAAGCATAGACAGTTAATTTCAAATTCGGAGTTGCACCGAAAATTTTATTATCCAATTTCGGGAAAATATTAATATCTTTGATCAATGCGGTATCGGTACGCTCTGCATCACTGATACCTGTACCGCCGGTACGCAAGTTCGGAGTCTCGCCGACGCCGGCAGTGGTCAAAGCAAACTTCCAGTCATCACCGTGATCCAAAGTGAAATCCCAATTAAAGCCCAACTCTTCAAAGTTATTTTCAGTAACCTGAATAATTTTAACATCAGTCATAACCATCGGAGTTTCAATAATCATAAGCTGTTCAAGCAACTCGCCGAGTTTTCTCAAGTTCTCTTCAGTATTTCTGATGCTCAACTTGGTAGTTCTGGGTGTATAGAAAGCACTTGAACCTGCCGGAAATTCAATACCTCTGGCACGGAAATAATCCATAATTGCCTTTGACTGCTTCTGAATATTTGAATTTGCAGGAGCAGCAGCTTCAGTATCATCACCGAAAGCACTTCCCTCTTCACCACCGGGGACATCGCCACCCATATCATCTGCGGGAGCCTCAACTGCGGCAGCGGCGGTAATTTCATCATTCATCATTGCCGCAATCAAATCATCACGGACGGTAAAGCTTTTCAAAATCAAGTTATCGATACCATCACCGATAATCACGGTATCATCCTCAAGTTTGTATTTCAAACCGTAATTCAAAGTAACATAACGCAAAATTTCACTCAACGGCATATTGCTGAATGCAAATGAACTTTTTTTGGTGAATTTCGGATTGCCGTCAACCACCTTCAAAATCATATCCACTGATTTGCCGTTATTAAAAATTTTCGCACGGCGACGCAACTCATCAATAATTTCGATAATATCAGAATCCGCAACCTCGAATTTCGGGAAGATGATTCTCTCCATCTCTTCCATGAGCGGATTTTTATCCAGTTTTACTTCAGTTTTAATATCTTTTACGACATTCTCTGATTCAACTTTAACCGGTTCGACCCAGCCCCATTCAGCCATACCGACCAATTTTTCTGAATCAACATGGTGGCGTTTTTTGGCAAAGCTGAAAACTTCTGCATACGCTCTGGCAAGCAGGGTTGATGCTTTAATATTGTAAGGGTCAATCAAATAAACTTTTTCAAGACTCTTAATTGCCTCGTCGAAATAGTTATTTTTCATATAAGTTTCAGCCTCAAGCAGCAACTTGCTGATTCTGGGGGCATAAGTTTTTTCCAAAATCTTCTGGGCTCTGGTGTTATTGACATCAAGTGTCAGAATTTCTGAAACCTCTGCGGCGGCACGATCATAATCCTCAAGCAATAATGCCTCCTCCGCATTAGTCATGGCGGTTTTAATTTTTCTCTGCTCATCATCTGATAAACGCATATTCTCAACTACCGGATATTTTTGCCAATCAGGATCAGTAATATCACTTACAACTCGATAGTTCTGACCATTGATTGCACTCTGATAATAATCAATTAATTTCTGGGCAATCTCGGCACCTCTGGCAGAATCAATAGTGCTGATAGTTGCGGCAACTGCTTTTGCCTCTTCGTACTCTTTAGCATCAGCCAATTTTTTAGCTTTTTCGACAATGCTGTCGATCCAAGCTGTCTGCATATCGTAACGTTCTTTTTTTAGCAGTTCAAGTTTTTCTTTCGCCGCAGAGCCTTTTAATGTTGCCAATTGCTCAATCAACTCTTTGTAGTAGACATCAGCTTCCTGGTACTTGCCATCTTTGACAAGGTCTTGGATTTTTGTGCGAGTAGCCCACAAAGCATCAAGTACGACATTGCGATGAGCCGCTTCATTTTCAATGAATTTTCTCTGATTTTCCATCTCTGCAGCATCTATTGTACCGACAGTTTTTTCGGCAGCCAAAGCAATACATGGCAAAATTGATACCACCATCAAACACTTAATTGTTGCGCTTTTCTTTAATTTCATATTACTTCACCTTAAGTTATATTAAAAATTACAAAATACATAACCTACATTAAAATATTCCCGGCACATCCGGATTATTCTCAACAACTTCCGCTTCTTTTTGCGGCCAGAAACGCTTCTGCAAGATAATATTTTTGTTAATACTTATCGGCTGAGCCTTTTCATCAGCAGCATCAATCAGAACGACTGTCAAGCTTCGTTTGTCTAAACTTTTAATTATATACTCGGTAATACCGGTTGCTTTTGTTCCCAAAGTCAAAGTCGCACCGACAATGCCTGATTTTTCTTCGCCGTCAATCGGGTAATCAAAGAAAATTCTATCATCGGGATCAAAAACATCTGCATCCAACTTCATTTCAATATCACGACCTTTTTCATCGGTCAAAATAACTTTATAATCTTTAATTTGTGCAACTTTTTCGGTTCCGTCATCGGCTTTGATTTTCACCTCTTTGGTACCCAGATAGTTAACATCCTTAATTGCATATTCCACAGCTTTTTTGCCACTGCCGATTCTTACGGAATCGCCGATAGCTTTGAACTGGTTTTTCTCTTTTCCGCTGACCTTGCCATCTTTAATTCTCGGATAAACCGCAATCTGAATAGTCCAATCTTTCTTGTTTTGGGTAGTCTCTTCCACGTTTTTAAGACGCATGCGAAGAACCTGACGCTCAACTCTGTTTACCCCCAAAGCCTGATAGAAAGGCGGATGACTTTTCGGGTCATTAATTTTTGTTTTCTGCTGGAATTCATACAAATTCACAAAACCGTCTTTATCCTTATCCTGCAAACGGTCTTTAGCACTGTAAGCATCAAGTTCCGCTTCAATTTCAACCAAATCCGGAATACCGTCACGGTCTGAATCCTGGGCACGACTGCCGCTTCCGCTTCCGTCATCAATCGGAACAAATTTTGCAAGTTCTTTGCGGCAAATCGGGCACTTCGCACCATTCAAAATTACATCGTAAGGAATAATTTTGCCGCAATCTTCATGTCCGCAACGAACTGATTTAAACATCTGGGTCAAATCACTGAAATTTTTAGTCTGCTTATCATTACGAGCTGCGGTTTTGCTCCACTGCACATTAGAACTGAAAAGCTCTTCAACTTTGAATGCTTTGTCCTCTTTATCGGCAAGCTGGTAATCCGGCTCACGAGTCGGAATTTCCAAATCCTTGTCCTTAATCTCATGTGTTCTATCCACCGTACGCATCAAATGCACCAAAGTAATAATAAATATCACAAAAAGTACGATCAAAATGACTTTCTCATAATTTTTCTGCAAAAATCTCAATTTATCCCTCCGAAATCCCAATTATTTCTTCAAATAATAGTAATCTAAATCCATTTCCATAGTGACATCATCACTGCCGCCCAAAATCAACTCCCCGTAAGTGGTGCGTTCATAATAAGGCAACTCTGACTCGTCAAATACATCAAGTGTCTGCGGCTTATCCTCTTTCGGCTGCTCAACAACTTGCTGTCTATTGCGTCCTGTACCGAATATTCCGCCGCCCATATCCATATTATCACTCTGATTATTCTGTGCGGAATTGTCTTCTTTCTGCTCGGTAATATTAATAATTCTGGCTCCGTCATCGAGATCAGACGGAATATGCAACTTGGCATTTTTAATTTTCAAAACACGCTTATCTTTGTATGACTCATTCAATTGTTTGGTCAATTCCCGAAGCGATTCCAAGTTGCCGCTTACAATGAGCTTGTAGTGATTAACCATAATTCCCTGAATGTTGCGTGACTCTTCTTTGCCGACGAATGAAAAAAGCTGTAACCGTTTAACATTGTGGGCAGTAGAACCGATAGTTTTTACCAAATATCCTGCAATATCCATATTAAACATAAGGTCGGCAACCGCTTCCTTGTTAGCACCGCTCTCCAAATTAAGTGCAAACTCTGCGGCTTCCTTATCAACAACCACCTGATTATTAATGAGATACTTATGCATATTCTCTTTCTGATTTGCAATCAATGCTCTGGTCACATTTTCAGAAGCGTATCCGCGATCTCTCGGGAAACCGACAGCAACCAGGAAGAACTCATCGCAGTTATTCTCATCAACAGCTTCAAAAGAAGCCTTATTTGCCAATTTAATAAATTCTGCCATCGCAGTATCCCATGCTCTGCCTTGTGCTTTGGCAAAACGTTTCAAGCGGTCAGTAGCAGGTTCGCTGGTGTTTTCTTTGACATAAAGGTTGAAATCTTCAATCAAATCATTGCCATCGACATATTTGCCGGTGGAAGTTTTTACATTACCCTCTTCGTCAGTAGTTTTGATGGTTTTAACCAAATGTTTGGACATTGCATCAACGGCATCGTAATAGGGATTGCCGAAATAGGCTTTAAGCTGTTTCAATTTTTCAGTATAAAATGCCTTGTCCTGTGCAATCAAATCCAAATTGCCCTCAACCGCAGCAACTTTGTGCTTTCTCGGATTAAGCAAGTCCTCGATAGTTTTACGCATCTCCTGCACCTTGTTATTTGCCCGGCTCATCGCGATATACTGGATAACCAATATAACAAACAGCACCAAAACCAAGACTGCAGTTACAGCCAGAACTGCCGCCAACATTTTATTGTGTCTCAAAAATCTCTTAAACATATTATCAATCCATCTTTATCGGTTTAGTTAACTTCAAATACAAGGTAAAGCCCAGCACATTATCATTGCCGCCGCCCTCTGTAACCTGCGTAATATCAACATCTTCCGGTACTTCATGCACAAAAACGGTGGTGTTTTTGATATTCTCCTTCAATGCGTCACGCCAGAAAGCATCAGCATCCAAAATCAATCCATAAACTCTTACTTTAATTGCAGTAATATCATTTGAAACAACCGGAGCTGTATACATCTCGCCCTCCATGCCCGGTTCCGTCGAATTAGGATTATTCATCGGGTCATTCATCGGCTCAGGATTTCCGAAGCCGTTGCCCTGCGGAGCACCGAAGCCATTATTCGATGAATTATTATTATTCGCAGAAGACGAAGAATTTGGATTTAATGCAGCTTTATCATTTTCAATAGAGGTAATGCCCTCGATTGAAGAAATCCACATATTATCCGGAATAACGAGTGCCAAATCATTGTAAATTTCCATCCAGCGACCTCGTTCTGAAACCAATGCTGCCAAATCATTATAGGTTCTTTTAAGCGATTCGACCTCTGAATTAGCACGCTTAACTTGTTTGGACAACTCCTCGGCAACCGTAACGCTATCACCAACTTTTGCCAGACGCTGTTCATCAAATTTATACAACATACTGACCGCTCCGAGGAAAATCAAAATTGAGAAAACAATTGTAAAGGCACTGATATAAAAATAAATTTTCTTTGCCTGAATCTCTTTTTGAGTTTTAATCATATCAGGCAGCAAATTAATATCAATCGGAGTTTCAAAACAACTGCGAAGTCCCATGCCGGCAAGTTCACTGAACATCGGAGCAACGTCCAAAAGTTGATCCTTGTCAACTCCGTCTCCGATTGACATAATACTGAAAACATTCAAGTAATCCACTGCGATATTTAATTTTTCCTCAAAAAATTCAACAACATACTGAATCAATGAACCACCGCCGGCAATAAACAACTTAACTGGCTTATTACCATTGTATTGTGAACGCCAAACATTAATTGAACGACTGATTTCACCATGCAAACGGGTCATTACGTTACGGGCAATTTTAGAAATTGTAGCAGCAACCTCGGATTCAGGTTCTTCATAAGCTCCGCCCAAAGCGACGAAGCCATGCTTGCGTTTCAAATCCTCTGCCTCATCAAAGGTAATACCGAACTCTTTACTGATTTGCTGGGTAATTGCATTTCCGGCAATAGGAATGCTTCTTACAAAGACTCTGCCGCCCTCATTAATTACCAAAACACTGCTCTGCCCTCCGATATTAAGAATCATTTCACAAGCATTGACATCATGCTGTCCGCAAGACTGAAAAGCATTAGTCATCGCAATCGGCGAGATATTCACTGAAAGGATATTTTTGCCGCTCTCAAGAATCACATCAGTATAACTTGAAACAATGTCCTTTTTTACCGCAACAAAGAGCGCTTCATATTCAAAAGCAGGATCATCAAATTCGGTAACCTGCGGCAAAGCATGTTGGATTAACTGGTAATCCCAAATAATTTCATCCATTGAATAGGGAACTGTCTGCTTTGCTTCAAACTCAATAACACGAGCAATCGCATCATCATCACCCGTAAGTTCCGGCAATTTATTGAGTTTGGAGAATGCCAACTGCCCTGATACTGTCACACGGACATTGGTTGATTTGAAACCGTAAGCTTGAATCATATACTGATAGATACGCGCAAAAACCACAACCGGATCTTCATTACCGACGAAAATCGGTTCAAATGCAAATTTTTCCAAAACAAGTTTGGAGCCTTGAGCATAAGAAAACTCTGCCATTTTGATAGTATCATTACCGATATCAATGGTTAAAACTGTTGAAATATTTGCCATAATTACTTCCTATTTAGCCTTTTTCTCAAATTCATACTGATCGTGGTCTATCATACCCCACGGAGTTTCCCGACGTGCAAAAACCGAATCAGCAACCTCTCTAACGCTGACTGTTTTTACATTTTTATATTTATTAAACCAAACTTTCAAATCTTTTTCAGATGTACCGTTTACGTTTGAATAATATTTAACAGCGATTGCACTGCCTCGGAAATTCAAAGTTGCTTTGATATTCCAATTGGCTTTTGCCGGATCGGTTTTCTCATTTGCATAACGGGCAAAAATGCTTCCGGGAATCAAAGCAAGCAACTTATGCTTTTTGCCGTCAAGTTCGATTGAATAATACTCAATTGCACCTGTAAAAAGCACGACCTGCTCAACGCCCTTTTTCTCGCCGTTAAGCAAAGCCGCGTCCACAACTAATTCAACATCATCCAAATAGACACCGTTTTTGCCATCGAACTTCTCGGTATTTACTTCAAATTCGATCAACACCCACTTCAAACTGGATTTATCGCTCGTTGAGATATTCTGCACACGAGGATTAGGAGCATAAGAACTTGAAACAGAAACCTTTACATCTTTAATATATGACTTTTTTGATGCAGCACCAAGCATGGCACCTGCAAAACACAGTGCCGCAGCCAACATAAGTTTTGTCATCAAGCAACTTCTCATTTCAACTCCTTAACACTCAATTATTTACAACAGCAAGACTATTTTTTTGTCTCTTCAACTTTTTTTACCGCCTCATCAGCCGCTTTTTCTACCGCTTCGACTTGAGCAGGTACTTCCTCGCTCAAAAGTTGATTAATTTCCTTATTATCATCAGAGACCGCCCAGCCCCTGCTTATTACCATAGCAAGCAACAAAATCAAAATAAAGAAAACCACTGTCAACCAAACAGTTGCCTTGGTTAAATGGCTTCCTGCCTGACCGCCCATTAAGCTCTCCCCGACTCCGCCGAAAGTTCCGCCGAGACCGCCGCTTTTAGATTGCTGAACCAAAATCAATGCAATCAACATCAATGCAACCAAAATTACTGCAACATATAAAACAATTGTCCAAACTGCCATTTTTTTATCCTTAAAATTATATTTTCGTTAATACAAAAAAAATACACCAAACTAAAGTTAACCTGCTTTTGGCAAAAAGTCAACCCCAAATTCAAAAAAAAACCATATATTTTCACATATTTTGCAAAAAAATGCTGTTTTTCACTCTTTTTTTATAATTTCTTAAATTTTTCATCGCTGTTAACAAAGGAAAAACAAGGAGGATTGAAGTTTTTTTACTTGCTAAACCCCAAACCCCCATATTTACATATACTTACCGAAATTGCTAAATCGCTTTCGGAACTTTGTCAATCTAATTGTCAATGGTTAAATTCAATTGATAAAACAAAGCGCAACAGGCAGGATTAGTACCTGCTGCACATTGTTATAATCAAAAATTAAACACCCTGATCAATCATTGCATCTGCAACTTTGCGGAATCCGGCAATATTTGCACCCATTACATAGTTGTCAGGTTCACCGAATTCAGTTGCCGCATTGCGAGCAGACTGGTGGATATTTTTCATAATACCGCGAAGTTTTGCATCAACCTCTTCACGAGACCAGCTGAGACGCATTGCATTCTGGCTCATTTCCAAACCGCTGGTTGCAACACCGCCGGCATTAGCAGCCTTGCCCGGAGCAAAAAGCACGTCATTAGCTTTGAAGTATTCAGTAGCCTCGATGGTACTCGGCATATTTGCACCTTCAGAAACAGCAATACAACCCATTTTAACCAAATCTTTTGCATTTTCCAGATCAAGTTCGTTCTGAGTTGCACACGGCATTGCGATACTTGCTTCGGTCAAGCCCCACGGACGAGCACCGGCAATAAATTTAGCACTCTTATTGAAGTTAACGTATTCGCTGATGCGGCCGCGTTTAACATTCTTAAGTTCCATAATGTATGCAAGTTTCTCTGCATCAATACCTTCCTCATCAACGATAGCACCTGATGAGTCAGACATAGTAACAACTTTACCGCCCAACTGGGTAACTTTCTGTACGGTGAACTGTGCAACGTTTCCTGAACCTGAAACCGCTACACGACGACCTTCAAATGAAGTTCCTCTGGTTGCGAGCATTTCAGTTGCGAAATAAGCATTACCGTAACCGGTTGCTTCAGGACGAACCAAACTGCCGCCCCAATTCAAACCTTTACCGGTAAGAACACTGTCAAAAGAGTTTACAATCTTTTTATACTGACCGAACATGTAACCGACTTCACGAGCACCTACACCGATGTCTCCTGCGGGAACGTCCACGCTCGGACCGATGTGACGATACAACTCACGCATAAAGTTCTGGCAGAAAGTTTGAACTTCACGATCTGACTTACCTTTCGGGTCGAAATCACTACCGCCCTTACCGCCGCCCATCGGCAAAGTAGTAAGAGAGTTTTTGAAAATCTGCTCAAAGCCCAAGAACTTCAAAACGCCGAGATTTACTGACGGATGGAAGCGGATACCGCCTTTGTAAGGACCGATAGCACTGTTGAATTGAACGCGATAACCGTAATTTACCTGCACATCGCCATTGTCATCAATCCACGGCACCTGAAAAATAATCGCACGTTCCGGAATAACCAAACGCTCAAGAATACGATTTTTTTCATACTTTGCATTTGCGGCAATCACCTTTTCAAGAGAGGTAAGCACCTCGGTAACGCTCTGAACAAACACTGCTTCATGACCATGATTTTTCTGCACGGTCTCCAACACATTTTGAATGTACTGATTCATACACCATTCCCCTTTTTAGAGTTATAAGTTTTCTAATTACTATTAATATAACAGTTTTTTGCAAAAAAACAATAAAAAAACCATATTTTTTTTGTAAAATCATAAATTTTTGAAAAATCTTTCATAATTTTTTTGACTTATCGGCAATTTGGGTGTATCTTAAAGGTTGGACAAATAATTAACTTTTTTCGAAAGGATAAAAATATATGCCGAAACGTACAGACATTAAAAAAGTGATGATTATCGGATCAGGTCCGATTATTATCGGACAAGCGTGTGAATTTGATTACTCCGGAACTCAAGCGTGTAAAGCTCTTCGCAAAGAGGGTTACGAAATCGTATTGGTTAACTCCAATCCGGCAACCATTATGACCGACCCCGGCATGGCAGATCACACCTACATTGAACCATTGACAGTAAAAAGTGTTGAGAAAATTATTATCAAGGAAAAACCCGATGCACTTCTCCCCAACCTCGGCGGACAGACCGCTTTGAATCTGGCAATTGAGCTGGAGGAAGAGGGGATTTTGGCAAATAACAACGTAAAAGTTATCGGTGTTGACTTGGAGGCTATCAAGCGTGGCGAAGACCGTATCATTTTCAAGGAAACCATGAAAAAACTCGGCGTGCCGATGGCAAAATCAGAACCGTCATACACCGTTGAAGAAGCTGAAAAAATCGCTGCTGATTTCGGTTATCCAGTAGTTTTGCGTCCTGCCTACACCATGGGCGGAACCGGCGGCGGTATTGTTTACAATGTCGAGGAACTCCGTCAGGTTGTCAGCCGTGGTCTCGAAGCAAGTTTGATTCACCAGGTTCTTATTGAAGAGTGCGTAATCGGCTGGGAAGAACTTGAACTTGAAGTAGTTAGAGACAATAACGGCAAAAAAATCACTGTTTGCACCATTGAGAACGTTGACCCGATGGGGGTTCATACCGGAGATAGTTTCTGTGTCGCTCCGATGATGACCGTTCCGCAATCACTTATTGACAGATTGCAGAAATTTGCGTATGCAATCATTGACGAAATCGGCATTATCGGCGGCTGCAATGTCCAGTTTGCCCACAACAAAGTTGATGACCGTATCATCATCATCGAAATTAACCCCAGAACCTCTCGCTCAAGTGCTTTGGCATCCAAAGCGACAGGATTCCCGATTGCAAGCGTTTCAACTCAATTAGCTACCGGAATCAACTTGGATGAACTCCCCTACTGGAGAGACGGATCTCTGGATAAATACACTCCGTCCGGAGATTATGTAGTGGTTAAATTCGCTCGCTGGGCGTTTGAAAAATTCGCACAAGCTAAAGACCAGCTCGGAACTCAGATGAAAGCAGTCGGCGAAGTTATGAGTATCGGCAAAAACTTCAAGGAAGCAATGCAGAAAGCTATCCGCTCACTTGAAATTTCACGTTACGGCTTGGGCTGTGTGCCGAAATTTGAAAAACTCTCTCGTGAGGAATTGCTTGCTCAATTAGTTACACCGTCAAGCGAACGCTACTTCCTTATCTATGAAGCATTTAAAAAGGGCGTATCAGTAGAGGAAATCGGTAAAACAACTCGCATTACCCCCTACTTCCTTGAGCAGATTTATGAACTCGCCATGCTTGAACTTGAATTGCAAAAACAGAACTTCATATCTTTGCCCGATGAGATGCTTATTCAGGCAAAACGTGACGGCTTCTCTGATAAATATTTGGCTAAACTTTTCAAAGTTGATGAAAAAACCGTCCGTGAACGCCGCATTAAACTCGGTGTAAAAGCAACTTACTGCCCCGTACATGTTTCAGGAGTGGAAAAAGCTGATTACTACTACTCAACTTACGCCGAAGTCGATGACGTTGTGCCGGTAAGCGAAGCAAAGAAAATTATGATTTTGGGCGGCGGCCCGAATCGTATCGGTCAGGGTATCGAATTTGACTACACCTGCGTGCATGCGGCATTTGCTTTGCGTGATGCAGGCTACGAGTCAATTATGATTAACTGCAACCCCGAAACCGTCTCAACTGACTATGACACCAGCAATAAGCTCTATTTCGAACCGCTTACAGTTGAAGACGTTATCGCTATCTATGAGAAAGAAAAACCCTATGGTGTTATCGTTCAATTCGGCGGACAGACACCTTTGAATATTGCACAGGAGCTTAAAGATGCAGGATTGAATATTTTGGGAACTCAGCCCGAGGGTATCCGCTTGGCTGAAGACCGTGAATACTTCCGTGAACGTATGTTGGCTCTTCAGATTCCGCAACCTGAAAGCGGAATTTCCCGCTCTCTCGATGAAGCAGTTGCTTTAGGACGTCAAATCGGTTATCCCGTTATGGTTCGCCCCTCATTCGTTTTGGGCGGTCGCGGCATGGCGGTAATCTATGACGAAGAGACCTTGAAGCGTTACGCCGTCGAAGCAATTCAGGTAAGTCCTGAATATCCGATGCTTATTGACCGCTTCCTCGACAATGCGATTGAGTGCGAAGTCGATGCACTCTCTGACGGCGATCACACCTTTGTTGCAACTATCATGGAACACGTTGAACTTGCAGGTATCCACTCAGGCGACTCTGCTTGCGTGATTCCGCCCGTTACAATTGCACCGAAACACCTCGAAACCATTGAAAAATACGCTGCGGCTATCGCTAAAGACTTCAAAGTCAATGGTATTTTGAATGTTCAGTTTGCTTTGTGCAAAGATACTGTTTACATCATCGAAGCCAATCCGCGTGCTTCACGCACTGTGCCTTTGGTTGCAAAAGTTACCGGCGTGCCGTTGGCTCGAATCGCTACCAATATGATGTTGGGAGCATCTTTGGCTGATAATCAAGCACTTTTGGACAAAAAGTGTTCAGGTTACTACGGGGTCAAAGAAGCCGTATTCCCGTTCAATATGTTCCCGGGTGTCGACCCCGTTCTCGGCCCTGAAATGCGTGCTACCGGTGAAGTCATGGGACTTTCTGACAGTTTTGAATTAGCTTACTTCAAATCACAGGAAGCGGCAAACTCTCCGCTGCCTTTGAGCGGAACTGCACTTCTTTCAGTCAATCGCCGTGATCGCGAGCATCTGCTTCCGATTGCACAGGGCTTGATTGAACTCGGATTTACCTTAATGGCAACCGAGGGAACTGCCAAATTCCTCGCAGAAAACAATATTCCGCACACCTTCGTTCACAAAATTAATGAGGGTCGTCCGAATATTGCTGACCGCATCAAAAATCACGAAATTCAACTTATTGTCAATACTCCCAAAGACAGAACTGAAAAGCGTGATGACAGTTATATCCGCATGATGGCTTTGCAGAATAGAATCGCTTTCCTCACCACAATCGCTGCGGCGAAAGCCAGCGTAGCAGGTATCAAGGCGGCTAAATCAAATGCAATTATTCCTAAATCATTGCAGGAATATCAGCAAAGCCATAAGTAATTAAAACTGATAAAATAGTCCGCCACCTGTTTGACGGACTATTTTTTATAACTTGATCTAATTCAAAAGGAGTCTATTATGAAAAAAATTATCTCATCTATTTTAACCGCACTTTTTATCGGCGGTTGCTGCAACCTCTCTCAATGCAAAACTGAATTGGGCAAAGGATACACATTAGCAACCACTCCTGCTTCTGAATTTTATGCAACCAACTGGCGTAAATTCTGGGGGCCGAGATACCTCGAAAAGGTAAAATTCACCTATGAAAATGCCGATAAAATCGACATAGTCTTTGTCGGCGATTCAATCACCCACTTCTGGGATACCACCGGCAAAGAAGTCGCAGCGGAAAAATTCCCGAATCACACAATTTTGAACTTGGGATTCAGCGGAGACCGTACCCAGCAGACAATCTGGACTACTTCGCAAAAAGAAATTTGGAGCAAAATTAATCCGAAACTCATAACTTTGATGATCGGTACAAACAATATCGGCTGGAGCGAATCAGATGCAGCATCAACCCTGGCAGGAACTAAAATTATCCTTGATAACTTACGCAAAAACGCTCCGAATGCCAAAATTCTGCTTTTTGCAATCTTCCCGAGAGGCAAAGACGCCACCGATAAATTCCGTCCGCAAATCGATATTGTAAATAAAGCACTTCCGCAATTTGCAGACGGTGAGAATATCATTTTCGTCAATATCAATGACAAGCTCATGAATGCTGACAGAACTATCTTCAAAGAGATGATGCCCGATTTCCTCCACCCGGCAAAACAGGGTTATGTAATCTGGGCTGATGCAATTAATCAATACATTAATTGGTAAATTCAATTGGCAGAGAAAACTGAAAAATTTGCTGCAATTTACACTCTCGGCTGTCGATTAAATAGTGCAGATACCGCACTTATGCACAGCCGATTGAGTGATGCAAACTACACTCTCAAAGAGATTGACTATCCTCAACTTGACCTAATCATCATTAATGGCTGTGCGGTAACTGCACTCGCCGCTAAAAAGAGCCGTCAAATTGCTAAAAAAATGCGTCAAATTCATCCCGATTCCGTCATTATCGCCACCGGGTGCAGTGCTAAAATTGACGATATTTCAAATATTGCCGATTATGTGCTTTATGACAAACGCAATTTGGTTGACTTATTAGCAAAAGCGAAGCAAAAAAGTGACGAAAAATCTATCCGTCACTTTTCCGTCACTTTTCAGGAAAAGCCAAGCGAATTTGACGAAAACGACTTTTCAAACAGCAGAACTTTTCAAGAAAAAAATGTCGGCTCATTTCCTTTCAACAGTCGTGCCTTTATCAAAATTCAGGAGGGGTGCAACAACTTCTGCACCTACTGCATTGTACCTCATGTTCGAGGTCGGGAACGCTCAAGGAATTTCGATGAAATTCTCGCCGATGTCCATAATGCCATAGAGAATGGTTATCCAGAAATAATTCTCACGGGCGTCAATAGTTGTGCCTACAATGACCATGGCAGAAATTTGACGGATCTGTTGCGTGAAATCGCAAAAATTGACGGAAACTATCGAATCCGCTTAAGCTCCACTGAACCCAAAATGGATAATCTGGAACTGCTTTATACCATGGCGGAATTGGGCGATAAAATCTGCCGTTTTCTCCATTTATCCATGCAGCACGGCAGCGATGAAATCTTGAAAAAGATGAATCGCCATTATAGTTTTGCTGAATACCGTAAATTCGTTGAAAAAGCACGAGAACTTATTCCCGATATCCACATCGGCACTGATATTATCGTCGGTTTTCCACAGGAGAGTGAAGAGAATTTTAAAGAGTGCTGTATCCATACCGAAGAGTTGCAGTTCGCCAATTCGCACCTTTTCAGTTATTCAAAAAGAGCAGGCACTCCTGCCGCCTCCATGTCAGGTCAAATCGATAGCGTAACAATTAAACGCAGGTACAATGAACTCAAAAAAATTACCGATGCGAGTGCAGAAAAATTTGCTAAATCCTTTGTCGGCAAACAATTGCCCGTGATCTTCGAAGAGGTAAAATCAGACGGCATGCTGCACGGCTGGAGCGATAATTACCTGCCAGTAAAAATTAAACCCGAAAATATCGCAAAAGAGGCAATTATCGAAGTAAAAATAATCAAATACTGCCCCGACGGCACTCTCCTTGCAGAGGTGTGATTTTTTTATAGGGAAGGGAAAACTTTTTTCTTGATTAAAAGAAAAAGGTTTTCCCTTCCCTAAGACCCATCCTTTTCCAAAAAGAAAACTATACTTTTTTGAGATTTTACAGTCGCCTATAATTTCATGCTTCACAGACTTTTTACAGCTTTTTCAGTTTGATCCTTGACGTATCGTTTTTGATAGTTCCTGCTGCAGAACAATTAAACTAACGCCATTTAGAGTAAAGCAAAAAATCCAATAAAAAAAATTACTCTTTTCTTCTTTTTGAAGGTGGGGTTTTAGGGGCGGAAACATTTTCTTCTTTTAATCAGGAAGAAAAAGTTTCCGCCCCCTTAAAATCTCAAACACTTAATGTTGCCGCAATTATTCCCGCAAGGGGAGTCTCTGAGCTTTCTTTGTTTCTTTCTTTCACTTCGAAAGAAAGAAAAAAATCGCAAGAAAATTTGCAAATATTTGATAATAAAAACTATTTTCACTTGAAATATTGGTAACTTGTAGTAAGTTATTAAAACAATACAATTGAAAAATAATAAAAAAGAAAGAAAAGTTTTATGAAAAATTTAGTTTTAGGTTCCCTCTGTGGCGGCATTTTAATGTCAGTTCTATTCCTGTGCGGTTGTTCAACTCCGAGAATCACTGATACCGGCAGAACTGCGGTTGAACAATTTCTGATTTCAACTGTTATCGAAAATGGTATCGGGCATGCAGATTTTACGCCTTATGCCGGCAAAAAGATCTTTATTGAATATGATTACTTGGCAACTCAAGTTGATAAATCATACGTTCAGGGCTTTTTCGAAATGCACTTGGCAAAGCAGGGGTTAATTGTCAGCAAAGATGTGAAAGATGCGGATTTTATTGTGCAGATACTCTGCGGTGTGCTTGCTACCGACAACAACGTTATTTTAATCGGAACTCCGACTTTACCGGTTCCGCTTCCTGATACCTCATTAAACATCGCTATTCCGGAAATTCCGCTATTCAAAAAACTTACCCGTTCAGGGTATGGTCGTTTTGCTTTCAACATTCTCAAGGCATCTGACCGTTCACCTGAAAAGGTTATTCCCTGCATTGAAGCATCCAGCCGCTATACCAACTGGACAATATTGCTGATTCCATTCAAGTCGCACGATATGCCGCTTGAAATCCGAGAGGGCAGCGAGAGCCACTTCTCGATGGACGACGGCAATCTTTAAGTTGCCATCTTAAAATTTAATCATCCCCGACAGCAGTGCTGCCGGGGATTTTTTTTTAGGGGCGGAAACTTTTTCTTCTTGATTAAAAGAAGAAAATGTTTCCGCCCCTAAAACCCCACCTTCAAAAAGAAGAAAAGGATAAATTTTTTCCTCGTATTCTTCACTTCGTTCAGAATGACGAGAGAGGAGCTTTCTGCCATTCGAGATAAAGCACACACATATCATCAGGAGGAGTATAACGACGAAGGAGTCAGCATACGAGCCTTGAAGGCTCGCATGCTGGATCCTTCGGGGCTTTATCCCTCTGGATGACGGCGTTAGAATATACCACAGGGGGAAAAACATACCCCATCCGTCATTCAGAGCGAAGCGAAGAATCCAGTATTTAAGTGCCGTAAGACACGCTAATGTTTATAGTCGGGTGCTACCTGACCACACTCACAATTCTTAATTCATAATTTCCTTGTCCTTCATAGATTTTAGCGACAAATGATTTATAATATATCTGTAAAAAAAATAAATTTTTTCGCATTTTTTATCTAAAAATCTTGAAAAAAAAAAAAAATACACTTATATTAATACATTCAAGAAGCAGTTGTGCCGGAACAACTGCAAAAAAACATTAGAGAAAGGGAATAATTATGAAAAAAACATTAATGCTCACATTGGCTTGCACTGTTTGTGCAATCATTTTTTCTGGTTGTAGAGTAATCAACACTAACGATGCTGCTACTGCAGTTAACTTTGACGCGACAGCAAAAGTTACCCCTCAAGTAGAAGTCGCAGACAAAGCTGTTACTGGCGAAGCTACTGTAAATGTTCTTTTTGGCTGCATCGCATGGGGAGCTTCTTCATTTGCAGATGATGCTTTCAGTTCAACCTCTAATAATCCTTTGTCACTTGTTGCCTCTCCAAATACTTTGGCAAAACAAGCTGCTACTTACAATGCTTGCGAAGCAAACAAAGCAGATGCTTTGCTCGGAGCAAAATATAAAATCGATACAATGGATTATTTTGTTTTCAAAACAGTTAAATGCACAGCAACTGGTTATCCGGGCGTAATCAAAGGCGTTAAAGCTGAATAATTAATCTGTTGAAAATCTTTTCCGGCAAATAAAAAGTCGCTCATTTTAGAGCGGCTTTTTTTTATTGCTATACTATGATTGTGTTTATAGGTCCCCACACCCCATGTGCTTTCTTTAGATTATCGTGCCTGCACTCGACCGATTTTAAAAAATCGGTCTTGCTCGCGGCTTAATGCTCGACTTCCTGCCACCCACGCTGAATTTCTTCAGCGTGTCTGCTAATTTTCAATTCGCAGTTCGCTACTGGATAGTCTGCGCGCTCGACGGCAACCGTCTCGTAGAGTTTGGCTTCGGATGCCTTGTTTGGGCATTCATTACAATACCACGATAGCAAAGACAAACCAAAGTCGTCATTCTGAACGAAGTGAAGAATACGGGGAAAAAATTTACTCTTTTCTTCTTTTTGAAGGTGGGGTTTTAGGGGCGGAAACATTTTCTTCTTTTAATCAAGAAGAAAAAGTTTCCGCCCCTAAAAAAAAAATCGCAAGAGATTTTGCAATCTCTTGCGATAAAAATGTTTATAAAATTTTTATTTACCGGA
This sequence comes from Lentisphaeria bacterium, assembly GCA_017456285.1. Taxonomy (GTDB): domain Bacteria; phylum Verrucomicrobiota; class Lentisphaeria; order Victivallales; family Victivallaceae; genus RGIG5270. The sequence goes on along the minus strand of JAFTJQ010000082.1, from coordinate 15,566 downwards.
CATAACACCGTGGTCTTTGAAGCTGCGGGTCAATGCAAATTCACCCAACTTATGACCTACCATGTTTTCAGTAACGAAAACTGGGATAAATGCTTTTCCGTTATGTACGTTGATTGTATGACCAACAAAGTCAGGAGTAATCATCGAACGACGTGACCAGGTTTTGATCGGATTTTTTTCTCCGGCCTGATTCATTTTGTCGATTTTCTTCATCAAATGCTCGTCAACAAACGGCCCTTTTTTCAATGATCTTGGCATTACTTCTTCCTCCGTTCAACAATAAACTTACTTGAATTTTTCTTGGGAGAGCGAGTACGTTTTCCTTTAGCAAGCTGTCCCCAAGGAGATACAGGATGACCACCGCCTGATGTTCTTCCTTCTCCACCGCCCATCGGGTGGTCGACCGGGTTCATAACAACACCGCGTACGTGCGGTTTTTTGCCCAAGTAACGTTTTTTACCTGCTTTACCAAGCTTGATATTCATGTGGTCAACATTGCTGACCTGACCGATAGTAGCACGGCACTCAATATTAACCATGCGGACTTCGCCTGAGGGCAACTTGACCTGTGCGTATTTTTCCTCTTTATTACGGAGGACAGCAGACTGACCTGCTGAACGAACAAGTTTAGCACCGCGACCGGGCTGAAGTTCGATATTACAGATAGTAACACCAACCGGAATATCTTTGATCTTCATTGAGTTACCAACTTTGATTTCGGCTTTTGAACCATTCATTACTTCCATACCGACTTTAAGTCCTGCCGGAGCGAGGATGTAAGACTTTTCGCCGTCAGCGTAAACCAACAAAGCGATGAAAGCTGTACGGTTCGGATCGTATTCGATAGACTCAACGCGAGCAACCACGTTCTCCTTGTTGCGGAGGAAGTCGATCATACGATAACGACGTTTATTTCCTGCACCGCGGAAACGGGTGGTGATACGGCCATAGTTGTTACGACCGCCGGTTGACTTAATGCCCTTGACGAGGCTTTTCTCCGGAGCTGCAGCAGTGATTTCCTTTGAATAATCAGTACTCATCATACCGCGGCGACTCGCAGTTGTCGGATTATAACTTTTTACCGCCATTTTAGCATTCCCTCAAGGTTAAATAATTTCAATACTACCTTCGGCAAGCGTAACAATCGCTTTTTTCCAATCAGCGCGGCGACCCATTTTATTGGTACGGCCGGCACGTTTGGCTTTGCCTTCGTAGTTCATTACATTTACTGACTTGACTTTGACATTGAACAATTCTTCGACTGCTTTGCCAATTTCAATTTTTTCAGCATTCGGACTTACTTTGAAAACATATTTACCTGCAGCAGCAAGTGAATTGCTTTTTTCAGTAACCAACGGAGCTTTAATTACATCATATGCACTTCTCATAAATCACACTCCTTAACCTAATCTCTCGATAAAGAGGTCGAGACCTTCTTTAGTAAAGACTAATTTGTTGAATCTGAGTAATTCATAGACGTTAACGCTTTGAGATTTACGCAATGCAACATTCGGCAAGTTACCGGTTGCACATACGGTGCACTCATCGAATTCAGCGACTGACAAGAGAACGCTGCGTTCATTAACTTTCAAAGCATCGAGAATAGCCTTGGCATTCTTGGTCTTATGATCTACCAAATCAAATTTGTCAACAACAACGATGTCGCCTTCGACAATTCTTTCAGAGAAAGCTCTCTTCAAAGCCAAAGCGGCAATCTTCTTATTGACTTTCTTTGCGTAGCTGCGGGGCTGCGGTCCGAAGATAACACCACCACCCAACCAAATCGGGCTTCGGCTGCTACCTGCACGCGCACGTCCGGTACCTTTCTGACGGAAAGGTTTAGCACCACCGCCGCGGACTTCGCCACGAGTTTTAGTAGAAGCAGTACCTGCACGCTGTTCAGCGAGGAATGCAACTACGGCATCACGCACAGCCTGCTCGCCTTTTTCCAATTCCAATGCAGTTTCAGGAATAACGTATTCGCCGACGCGAACGCCTTTGCTATCAAGTATATCTAATGTTTTTGACATGTTATTCACCAATTACTTTCCTTGTTTTTTGATGGCCTGACGAACCAACAAAGTTCCACCATTGGCACCCGGTACAGCACCGCGAACCAAAACTACATTGTCTTCCGGCATTACGCGGACAATCTGCAAGTTCTGAGTAGTGCGACGAACATTACCCATGTGACCCGGCAATTTTTTGCCCTTGATAACGTTACCCGGCCACTCACGGCAACCGATAGAACCCGGTCTGCGAGTCCAGATACCGCCGTGACTTGCACGACCACCGCCGAAGTTGTAGCGTTTTACAACGCCCTGGAAACCACGACCTTTGATGGTACCGGTAATATCAACATAATCATTAACCTCAAACACGTCTGCTTTGAAAACAGTACCCAATGCGATTTCTGCATCAGCTTCAGTACGAAACTCACGCAATACTGCCGGCATTTCGCTCTCTGCGATTCCGGCTTTTGCACAATGACCCTTGTGAGCCTTAGTGCAGTTTTTAGCCTTTCTGACTCCGAAACCCAACTGGACTGCTGAATAGCCGTCACGCTCTTGAGTTTTGACATCGACAACGACGCAGGGACCGACCTGAACAACAGTTACAGGAACGATTTTTCCGGCTTCATCGTAAATCTGAGTCATTCCGACTTTTTTGCCGATTAAACTTTTCATTTTTTACCTTTCATTTTAGATACATACTGTGAATCGACTCACAGCATTGGTATCCTGCCTGCATTTGACAGGCAATTTACTACATAAAGCTCTAAACTATCCCGGACAACTCTCGGAGATTTGCAGTTTTAAGCTGAAAATTCCGGGTGCAACTCCCGCATTAAAAAATTATCAGACTGCCATTTTTCAACTTTCGTCATCTGATTTTTTTTGCGGCTCCCTTTTTCTCCACCCCAACCGCAGGCAACCACCTTTTTGGGGGACTCTCCTATTAACAGGCTAATCTAAAGCCGAACCAAGTCGATTGCAGAAAATCTCCGCAATCGACTTAAAAAACTTTATTAGATGCCAACTTTGATGCTGATATCAACACCTGCAGGCAAATTCAATTTTTTCAATTCGTCAACAGTTTTAGCGTTCGGATTGATGATGTCCATAACACGCTTGTGAGTTCTGATTTCGAACTGATCCATTGATTTTTTGTCAACGTGCGGTGAGCGGTTGACGGTGAAACGCTCGATTCTGGTCGGCAACGGAATCGGACCTGCGACCATTGAACCGGTACGTTTTGCAGTTTCTAAAATTTCATTAACCGACTGATCCAGAATTCTTGCTTCATAAGCCTGAAGACGGATGCGGATTTTCTGTTGTTTTTGAGCAGCCATGATTATTTTTTCTCCACTACTTTATCTTGAACTTGTTTCGGTACTCTCTCAAAGTGAGACGGCTCCATTGAATATGATGCACGTCCACGTGACAATGAACGGATTGCGGTTGCATATCCGAACAACTCTGACAACGGAATATGTGCAGTAATCTTGCTGAAGCTGTTCTGTGCATCAGCATTCATTTCAGCCACACATCCGCGGCGAGAAGTGATATCGCCGATCAAATCACCCATGTTTTCTGACGGAGTTGTCAAGTCAACTTTCATAATCGGCTCGAGCAACATGATTCCTGCCTTCTTCGCAGCATCTTTAAGCGCCATTGAACCGGCAACTTTGAACGCCATTTCTGAAGAGTCAACCGGGTGGTATGAACCATCAACGATTTCTACTTTGTAGTCAATCAACGGATAACCTGCCAAAACTCCTGATTCAGCAGCTTCGCGGATACCTGCTTCAACCGGCTTAATATATTCTTTAGGAATATTACCGCCGACAACGAGGTTCTCAATAACAATACCCTTGCCTCTTTCGAGCGGGATAAGATTGATAACAACGTGACCATACTGACCACGACCGCCTGACTGACGAACAAATTTCATATTTGATTCAGCAGAACCGCAAAGAGCTTCACGGTAAGCAACCTGCGGAGCACCGGTATTAGCTTCAACTTTGAATTCACGAATCAAACGATCCAAAATAATTTCCAAGTGCAACTCACCCATACCGGCGATAATGGTCTGTCCGGTTTCTTCGTCACTGCGGACGGTAAAGGTCGGGTCTTCTTCAGCAAGAGCGATAAGACCTTTAGAGAGTTTGTCGCGTTCGCCGGAGCTTTTCGGTTCAACAGCAACGCTGATAACCGGTTCCGGGAATGTCATTGATTCAAGCACGATCGGCTGTTCTTCAAGACAAATAGTATCTCCGGTACTTACATTTTTCAAACCGACTGCACAAGCGATATCGCCTGAAAATACTTCCTTAATTTCAGTACGATCATTAGCGTGCATCTGGAGCAAACGGCCCAAACGTTCACGTTTAGAGGTACGGGGGTTGTAAACAGTCATACCCTGTTCTGCAACACCGGAATAAACACGGAAGAAGTATAATTTACCGACAAAGGGGTCGGTCATAATTTTGAATACCAATGCGGAGAACGGCTGTTTATCGCCGGCATGACGGATCTCTTCATTTCCGGTAAGTGGATGAGTACCTTTAATATCCCAAACATCCAACGGACTCGGAAGGTAATCATTAACAGCATTCAAAAGGCACTGTACACCCTTGTTTTTGAAAGCAGTTGCACAAGTAACGGGAACTACATCCAAATTCAAGGTTGCTTTACGCAAAGCTTTCTTTATCAAGTCGATTTCCGGCATTTCATCTGCGAGGAAGATCTCCATGATTTCTTCATCAACCTCAGCCAAACACTCGACCAAGTGACGGAGATAATGCTCACGATCTTCGACCATATCAGCAGGAACGTCTTCGATAACCATCGGAGTTGCGCTCTTTTCATCGCCGTTGAAGATAAAAGCTTTGTTTTCGAGAATACCGACTACACCCTTGAAATCAGCTTCTTTGCCGATCGGAATGTAAATCGGAACAGGGGTTGAACCGAGTTTGGTTTTGATTTCTTCTACAGCACCGTAGAAGTCAGCACCGGTACGGTCCATTTTGTTGATACATGCGATAACCGGAACTTTGTGTTTCTGTGCCTGACGCCATACGGTTTCACTCTGCGGCTGAACTTTGCCGACAGAACAGAAAACTGCAACCGCACCGTCAAGAACTCGCAATGAACGCTCAACTTCAGCAGTGAAGTCAACGTGTCCCGGAGTGTCAATCAAGTTAATACGGTGATTATTCCACATTGCTGTAGTAGCAGCAGAGGTAATGGTAATACCACGCTCACGCTCCTGCTCCATCCAGTCCATAGTAGCAGTACCTTCGTGAGTTTCACCGATTTTGTGACTCAAACCGCAATAGAAAAGAATACGTTCAGAAAGAGTGGTCTTTCCTGCGTCGATGTGAGCCATAATACCGATATTACGGGTTTTGGCCAAACCGACTTTGCGATTCGGAGATTCTACATATTGTTTTTCAATTTCAGCCATTTCTTTTGCCTCACCTAACTAAAAATTACCAACGGAAGTGAGCAAAAGCCTTGTTGGCCTGTGCCATTTTGAAGGTATCTTCTTTCTTCTTGATTGAAGAACCTGTGTTGTCAAATGCATCCAAAAGTTCGCTTGCCAATGATTCAGTCATTGACTTGCCTTTGCGGCCACGAGAGTAAGAGACGATCCAACGCATAGCGAGAGCGACCTGACGCTCCGGAGCTACTTCGATCGGCACCTGATAGTTTGCACCGCCGACACGACGACTCTTAACTTCCAATTTCGGTTTAACATTCTCTAAAGCCTGCAAGAAAACTTCCAACGGCTCCATATCACTTTTTTTGGCCTTAATCAAATCAAAAGCACCGTAAACAATACCCTGAGCAGTAGATTTTTTGCCACTGCACATAATAGTATTGATCAAGCGAGCGACCAACTCGCTATTGTACTTTACGTCCGGGATAAGCTCCCGTTTTTCTGCACTGCGTCTTCTCATCTATAACAGTCCCTTGTCAATTAACTCCGAAAAATTCTTTCAAATAAACTGCCGAACGCTTTCGGAACTTACGCCGGCAATTGCATAATGTCGTATTTATCAATACTCCATATTACCTTATTTTTTCTTTTTGCCACCGGCAGCTTCTTCACCCGGTTTCGGGCGTTTAGCACCGTAGCGAGAACGAGCCTGACGACGTTTTTCAACACCCAAGCTGTCCAACGCACCACGTACAATGTGATAACGTACACCCGGCAAGTCACGTACACGTCCGCCCTGTACCAAAACTACAGAGTGTTCCTGCAAGTTGTGACCTTCACCACCAATGTAAGCAGTAACTTCCTGACCGTTAGTCAAACGAACACGAGCGATTTTACGCAAAGCTGAGTTCGGCTTCTTCGGTGTACGGGTAGTTACCTGCAAGCACACGCCACGACGCTGCGGGCATGCATCAAGAGCTTTTGACTTGCTCTTTTTCTCTTTTTTGTCGCGTCCGAAACGCACCAATTGATTAATTGTCGGCATTTTATTACCTATCTTTGTTTTCGTTTTCTATGTTTATGTTAAAAAATTCAATATTTATGAAGTTATAATATATCATATTTTTTTGAAATTGCAATTTTTTTTCTGATTTTTTTCAAATTTTTTTCACAATCAACCTCAATTAAGAGATTGATTGTGATATGATTTTATTATAATTCGTCGTCAACACTCATGCTTTCTTCATCGATTTCGGCGATGTATTCTTCCTGATTTTCATCATCTACATCAACGCCCCAATCGATATCTTCATCAGCGACTTCCGGTTTTTCCGGCTCGACTTCTTCCTCGACTTCCTCTTCGATTTCAGTACCGAGATACTTCAGTCTGACTGACTGCATAAGTTCGGTACCGGTACCGGCAGGAATCAAGTGTCCGGTGATCACGTTTTCCTTGAAACCATTCAAGTTATCTACGCGACCGATAGTTGCTGATTCAGTAAGAATACGAGTAGTATCCTGGAATGATGCCGCTGAAATGAAACTTTCTGTTTCAAGTGCAGCTTTGGTAATACCGAGAAGAATCGGTTCTGCTTCAGCCGGCTTGCCGCCACGCATGATAGCTTCCTGATTTGCCTTCTCGAACTTCCAGGCATCGAGTTGTTCGCCGGGGAGCAAATCGGTATCACCTGATTCGATGATACGGACTTTCTGCATCATCTGGCGGATAATGATTTCGATGTGTTTATCGTTAATTTCCACACCCTGTGCACGATAAACCAACTGAATCTCATTAACCAAATAACGCTGCAGCTCGTGAGCACCGCAAACGCTCAACAATGCGTGAGGAACGATTGAACCCTCGGTCAACTTCTGACCTTTGCGTACATAGTCGCCCTTACTTACGGTCAAGTGTTTGTTTGCAGGAATGGTGGTATGTTCATCAGTAAGTCCTGACTCCGGATCACGAATCAGCAACTGACGTTTTCCGCGGGAAATCTTATCGACTTCCACGATACCGTCAATACCTGCGATTTCAGCTACATCTTTCGGTATTCTGGCTTCAAACAACTCTGCAATACGGGGAAGACCCCCGGTAATATCTTTATTCTTTGCACTTGCACGCGGCACACGGGCAACTGTCATACCCGGAACAACCTTAGCACCATTCTTGGTCATAAGGAAAGCGCCTGCCGGCAAAGGATAGTTTGCAACAAAATCGCCGTTTTCATTTTTAATAACAATCTGCGGATGCAAGTCGTCACGGTGTTCCATAACGGTAAACTCTTCAACTCCGCCACGTTTCTGACGGCTCAAAGTTACACCCTCGACTGCATCGTGCAATTCAACAATACCTGCCTCTTCAATAATGATCGGCACGTTATAAGGATCCCAGTGAACAATCTGCTGATTGACTTCCACTGTTTCGCCGTCAAATGCTTCAACAATCGCACCTGCCTCAAGTTCATAGCGATCAAGTTCTGCCTCTTTCAAAGCGTCGCCGTAGTAATCGTAGTCGCTGTTAAAGACTGAACCGATTGCCTCTGCCTCGAGTTGAGCTCTTTCACGAGCTGCTTTTTCATAGTTTCTGGCAGCAGTTTCATCATAAACGATTACATAACCGTTTTTATTAACCACGATGAGTTCGCCCTTCTTGTTTTTAACAGTACGGACGTTGAAGAACTTCAAATTACCTGCATGACGGGCAACAATTCTCGGCTCTTTGAACGCACTTGAAGCAGTACCTCCGATGTGGAATGTACGCATTGTAAGCTGTGTACCCGGCTCACCGATTGACTGTGCGGCGATGATACCCAAAGCGTCACCGACTTTGGCAACTCTGTCGCTTGCCAAGTTGCGGCCGTAACACTTAACGCAAACACCACGGTGGGTTTCACAGGTGAGGGTTGAACGGATCAATACCTTGGTAATACCGCGAGCATCAATTAAATCGCAGATTGCAGGAGTAAATTCTTCACCTGCTTTGATAATCATTCTGCCGTCATCAAATGCCGGGTCACGAACATCCTGTGCACTGAAACGACCGATAATACGATCTCTCAAGCTGAGAGAGGTCTCATCACCCTCAATAATCGCACTTACCCAGATACCCTTGAAAGTACCGCAGTCCTCTTCACGGCAGATAACATCCTGTGCGACGTCAACCAAACGACGGGTCATGTAACCAGAGTCCGCGGTCTTCAACGCAGTATCCGCCAAACCTTTACGGGCACCGTGTGTTGAAATAAAGTATTCCAAAACTGACAAACCTTCACGGAAGTTTGACAAAATCGGTCGTTCAATAATATCACCTGACGGTTTAGCCATCAAACCACGCATACCGGCAAGCTGACGAATCTGATCTTTACTACCACGGGCACCTGAATCCATCATCGCATAGATCGGATTGATTTCGCCCTTGCGAGATGCCGCTTCCAAGTGAGCAAAAAGCTCTTCAGCAACCAACTTACTGGTCTGTGTCCAGATGTCAATAATCTTGTTATGACGTTCGCCGTCAGTCAATACACCGTTGTCATACTGTTCAACGACTTTACCGATCTCTTCACGAGCAGCACTGATAAGTTCTTCCTTGCGTTCCGGCACCTGCATATCGGCGATAGAGATTGAAAGAGCAGCTTTGGTTGCATATTTGTAACCCAAATCCTTCAAATCGTCAAGCAGCTTGATAGTAGCATCATGGCCGGCAATCTTGTATGAAGCACTGATAAGTTTTCCGAGTTGAGACTTCTTGGCAACCTGGTTAAAGAATCCGAGTCTGTCGTCCCAAATTTCGTTAAAAATACAGCGTCCTGCAGTGGTAACGATATATTTACTCTCTTTATCGCCGTACGGAGTATCCTTACCCAAGTCCATATTCGGAATTTTCACCGCATCATGAATTTTGATATGATTGCAGCTGTAAGCGTAAAGAACTTCAAAATAGTCACGATAGAGTTTAGCACGTTCCTTGTTTCTGGGTTCGCAAGTTAAGTAGTATGAACCCAAAGTAATATCCTGTGCCGGTGAAGTAATCGGCTTACCGTTTGACGGTGAGAAGATATTATTCGGAGCAAGCATGAGAAGTTTGGTCTCAATCTGTGCTTCGTTTGACAAAGGTACGTGTACCGCCATTTGGTCACCGTCGAAGTCTGCATTATAAGCAGTACATACCAACGGGTGAAGACGCAATGCTGAACCCTCAATCAATACCGGATCAAACGCCTGAATACTCAAACGGTGCAATGTAGGCGCACGGTTCAACATAACCGGGTGGCCCTTAATTACTTCTTCGAGAACGTCCCAAACAATCGGTTCGCCTCTCTCAATCATCTTTTTAGCACCACGAACGGTATGAGCATAGTCACGATCCTTCAAGTGACGGATAATGAACGGTTCGAACAAGGTCAAAGCCATAGTTTTCGGCAAACCGCACTGGTGAAGTTTCAATTCCGGTCCGACAACGATTACTGAACGGCCTGAATAATCAACACGTTTACCGAGCAAGTTCTGACGGAAACGACCCTGCTTACCCTTAAGCATATCGCTCAAAGACTTCAAAGCACGGTTTCCTGCACCGGTAACTGCACGGCCGTGACGACCATTGTCAAGCAATGCATCAACTGCTTCCTGAAGCATACGTTTTTCATTGCGGATAATAACTTCCGGAGTACGCAACTGCAAGAGGTTTTTCAAGCGGTTGTTACGGTTGATGACACGGCGGTACAAGTCATTCAAGTCACTTGTAGCAAATCTGCCGCCATCCAACGGAACCAACGGACGCAAATCCGGCGGAATAACCGGCAATACGGTCAAAATCATCCATTCAGGACGGGCACCGCTATTAATAAAGCCCTCGATAACACGAAGACGTTTCGCAAATTGCTTACGCATTGCCTTATTTTTAGTGCCTTCCAATTTTGCCTGCATTTCGATTTTAGCCGCAGCCAAATCGACTGTTTCAAGCAAGGTTTTAATTGCAGGGGCACCCATATCAGCGACAAAAGCATCGCCGTATGCTTCACGAGCCTGGAAGTAATCCATATCGTTAAGGGTTTGACCCTTTTCCAAAGGAGTATCACCCGGATCGGTTACTACATAAGATTCGTAGTAAATAACGCTCTCAAGAACTTTCGCGCCCATTCCCAAAAGCAAACCGATACGGCTCGGGGTACACTTGAAAAACCAAATGTGAGATACCGGCACTGCAAGTTCAATATGTCCCATACGTTCACGACGAACTTTGGACAAAGTGACTTCGACACCGCACTTTTCACAAGTGATATTTTTGTGTTTTACGCGTTTGTATTTTCCGCAGTTACACTCCCAGTCCTTTTGCGGTCCGAAAATACGTTCACAGAAAAGACCGCCTTTCTCGGGTTTGAAGCTGCGATAGTTAATTGTTTCAGGGTTTCTTACCTCTCCGTGTGACCATGAACGAATCACATCAGGAGAAGCAACATTAATTGAAACCGCACCGAAAGAGGTACTTGAAGTTTTACCTAACATTTCGCGGTAAGCATGTGTATTGTCAATCAAGATAAGATCCTCCCTATTAATTATTCTTCATCATTTTCTTTTTTCACGGTGCGGATATCCAATCCCAGACTCTGCATTTCTTTCAACAACACGTTGAATGATTCCGGGCGTCCTGCATCGAGTACATTCTGACCTTTGACGATTGATTCATAAATTCTCTGACGTCCTGAAACATCGTCACTCTTAACGGTAAGCATTTCCTGCAAGTTGTAAGCGGCTCCGTAAGCTTCGAGAGCCCAAACTTCCATTTCTCCGAAACGCTGACCTCCGTGCTGTGCCTTACCTCCCAACGGCTGTTGGGTAACCAATGAGTAAGGACCGACCGCACGAGCGTGAATTTTATGAGCAACCAAGTGGTCAAGTTTCAGCATGTAGATCTGACCGACCATAACACGCTGTTCAAATTTATCTCCGGTCTTTCCGTCATAAAGGTCGGTTTTTCCGTCATAAACGTATTCACCTGCTTCATTTTTCTTGTGGCCCCAATGACGTTCAATACCCTCTTCGGCAGACATTTTAGCGTTTGCCTTGTTCATCATTTCGACGATATCACTTTCAGTAGCACCGTCGAAAACCGGAGTTGCAACCTTGATACCGAGCATCTTTGCCGCCCAGCCCAAGTGAGTTTCCAAAACCTGTCCGATATTCATACGGCTCGGCACACCGAGCGGGTTAAGAATAATATCGACCGGGCGACCGTCTTCGAGGAACGGCATATCTTCAACCGGAACAATCTTGGAAACAATACCCTTATTTCCGTGACGTCCCGCCATTTTGTCACCGACCTGAAGTTTGTGCTTGCAGCCGACATAAACTTTAACGCGTTTGATTACGCCGCTGTCAAAAATTTCACCGGCTTCAACTTTAGCCATAAAATCAGCACGACGAGCTTCATTCTCTTCAAAACGCGGTACATATTCAGCGATGATTTCTTCGAGTTTTTCACGAAGTTCACACTCTTCCATATCCCAGCAATTGTAGTGGCTTGCCAATTTCTGGATTGCACTCTTGGTAACCTTGCGGTTAGAGCTGATCAAAACCACATTGCTTGCAGTATTCATAATCGGAGCCGGAAGTTTAATGCCGAACATGATTTCAGACAATTTTTCGCTGAGTTCTTCAATCAAAGCATTCTGCTCCTGACGGAAACCATCTTTCGCCTCTTTGATCTGCTTGCGAATTTCATTTTTGGTCAAGCCTGAACGGTTCGGGTCTTTAGCGTATTCATGACGAATATCCATAACCACACCGCCCTTGCCGCTGTTTACGGTCAAGCTTGAATCCTTAACATCGGCAGCTTTTTCACCGAAAATCGCACGGAGCAAACGCTCTTCGGGAGCGAGTTCAGTTTCGCTTTTCGGAGTAATTTTACCGACCAGAATATCGCCGAGTTTAACCTCTGCGCCCTCGTAAACAATACCGCGGTTGTCCAAATGGCGAAGTGCATCTTCGCTGACATTCGGAATATCACGAGTAATTTCTTCCGGGCCGAGTTTAGTATCACGACTGATAGTTTCAAATTCGTCAATGTGGATACTGGTGTAAACATCTTCTTTGACCAATCTCTCACTGACGATAATAGCGTCTTCGTAGTTGTAACCGCCCCAAGACATAAACGCAACCATCACGTTGCGGCCGAGAGCCAATTCACCGCCTTGAGTTGCAGCACCGTCAGCAATCACATCACCTTTTTTAACTGCCTGACCGGTTCTGACTACGGGACGCTGGTTAATACAGCTTCCTGCGTTACTGCGAAGGAACTTATTAAGTTTGTAAATAGTTGTGCCCTCTCCGTCTTCGTGGAGTTCTCCATCCTCGGTAATGGTAATTTTGTTAGTAGATACAGCAGCTACGATACCGTCAGCTTTAGCAACTACCACCGCACGAGAGTCACGGGCAATAATGCCTTCCAAACCGGTTCCGACAATCGGAGAATCAGTTACCAGCAACGGCACAGCCTGACGCTGCATGTTTGAACCCATCAACGCACGGTTAGCGTCGTCGTGTTCAAGGAAGGGGATGATACCTGCCGCCGCACTGACGAGCTGTTTCGGAGAGACGTCCATGTACTGAACTTCTTCTCTCGGGTGCTCTTCAGATTCACCGTGGAAGCGTGACATAACCATTTCACGAACAAAGTGACCTTCATCATCGAGCAAAGCATTTGCCTGTGCGATAACGAATTGCTCTTCTTTGTCTGCGGTAAGGAATTCAACAATATCAGTTACCTTGCCGTCAACAACCTTGCGGTACGGAGTTTCGAGGAAACCGTACTCGTTGATAACAGAGTAAAGTGACAATGAAGAGATCAAACCGATGTTCGGACCTTCCGGAGTTTCAATCGGACAAATACGTCCGTAGTGACTTGTGTGAACGTCACGGACTTCAAATCCGGCACGGTCACGAGACAAACCGCCGGGACCCAAAGCACTCAAACGACGCTTATTGGTAAGTTCGCTCAAGGGGTTAGTTTGATCCATGAACTGTGATAACTGACTGCGGGCAAAAAAGTCACGGATAACTCCGGCAAAAGCCTTCGGATTGATTAATTTGCTCGGCAGCAAGTTGCTGTCTTCCTGATTATTCAGCAAGGTCATGCGATCACGAATAGTGTGTTCAGTTCTCAACAAACCTGCACGGCACTGATTCTGGATAAGTTCGCCTACGCTGCGGACACGACGATTGCCCAAGTGGTCAATATCATCGACAACACCGCCGGTGTGACGCAAATGGATGAGCAATTTAGTTGCTTCCATCAAATCGAGCTTATTCAAAGTTCTTTCAGTCAGCGGCAAATTGATACCCAAACGTTCATTGATTTTGAAACGACCGACAGTACCCAAGTCGTAACGCAAGTTATCAAAGAAGTTACGCTCAATAAGCAATTTTGCATGGTCGATATTGATCGGGTCGCCGGGACGCATACGCTTGAAAATCTCTTTCAAAGCGCCTTCAGCATCACGGGACGGGTCACGACGAAGACAGCCGATAATGTAGTTTGCACCGTCGGGGATGCGAACTAATTCAACTGATTCAATACCCTGCTCCTGCAAACGCTCCAAATGATTTTCAGTAATCTGTACCAACTCGTCAACGATGATGTCATCATTTTCATTGGTAATATCATCTACAGCATAGAAACCTGACAAATCTTTTTCCTTAAGCAATGAAGCAACTTTGTGTTTTTTAACTTCATAAATATTGCTCAAAATATCACGGTTAGTTTCATAACCGATTGCACGCAAGAATGTGGTAATCAAAAACTTACGACGACGTCTGCGGCGATCAAGATAGATGTAAATGTAATCATTGATGTCAAATTGAACGTCAAGCCATGAACCACGGTCAGGAATAATTCTGTAAGAATAAAGTGTACGACCTGATGAGTGTCTTGCCTTTTCAAAGCAGAGACCCGGTGAACGGTGCAACTGACTGATGATAACACGCTCTGCGCCGTTGATGATAAATGTTCCGCTCTCAGTCATAATCGGAATATCGCCCATATAGACCTCTTCCTCGACCTCAATGTCATTTTTCTTCAAACGGAAAGTGACATACAAAGGAGCGTCATAAAGTTTTCCGTCCTTAATGCAGTCAATCACATCTTTTTTAGTCTCGCCGACACGATAGCTTACAAATTCAATTGTAGTCTGACCGTCATGTCCGCTGAAATTTGTTACAGGGAAAATTTCGTTAAAAACTTCCTGCAAACCCTGATTTTTTCTCTCTGCCGGAGGTACATCCTTCTGCAGAAAGTTGCGGTACGAATCGATTTGGAGACCGATCAAATCCGGCACTGCCAAAACGTCCTGCAATTTTCCAAAACTGATACGTTTGCCCATTATTTGCAACCTCTTTGTTTTAGTTGTTCCGGGGAACTGGATAATCTGAAAATCAATATTGCCGTTTCCATAATTTGCGTTTCATTTTCACAAAATCAGCAAGTTTATCTTTCTAATCGGCACCCATTAATTCAACTTACGCCATTCCCCACTATATTAAACTATTGTCTTACTTCAAATTCACAAGTTATGCAAATATCTTCCCGAATATATGCACAAAGAGTCAATCCCAAAGATAAGCCGGAAACTTTTAGAAAAAAAATTCAAAAATTTTTTAATTTTTTTTGAAAAAAATCTGAATTATCTTTGAAATTGACTGCAATTTATAAAACTGCTTAAAGACAAAAAACCACATCTTTAAGCAAGTTTTATGTGAAGAAACCGCCTTGCGACGATTTTTGGAGTTTCAGGCAGAAAAAACCACCTGCCTAAAACGCCGAAAAACGATGAAGCCTTTTTCAAGACTTCATCGTCAGAAAATCAAGCACAATTACTTAACTTCAACAGCAGCGCCTGCGCCTTCGAGCTGAGCCTTGATTTTGTCAGCTTCGTCTTTAGCAACGCCTTCTTTAACAGCTTTCGGAGCAGCCTCAACGAGGTCTTTAGCTTCCTTCAAGCCCAAACCGGTGATAGCACGTACTTCCTTGATAACGCCGACTTTGTTGTCGCCGAAAGATTTGAGGATTACGTCAAATTCGGTTTTTTCTTCAGCAGCAGCAGCACCAGCAGCAGCCGGAGCAGCAG
>JAFTJQ010000081.1 GCA_017456285.1 Lentisphaeria bacterium | reverse complement strand
CGAGAGGAACGTTGGTCGCCCCTATAATTTTGTTGATTATGAGGACATTCGTACTTTTGTCCTGTCAACGGATTTTTTGAAATTAGGTTTCGAAAGGCAAAAACTTTTTTAGGCGAAGTGAAACGAGCCAAAACTAAATAAAAAAGTTGTTGCCTTCGTCCATGAATATGGATAAAAAATTTTGAGATGTGAAAATTTATAAAATTTTCGCATCTCTTTTGGTCAAGGTCGCTGACCTTGCGTAGGGGTGTGGGGACGGCGTTAGTCCCCACAAAAAAACAAACAGCGTGGACTGAAAATTTAGTAATGGTAGGGTAATGCGGTAAGTTTGAACTTTGCTAATTCATCGGCGTCATAGAAAACTTTTACCAGAAAAAGTCCGCCTGCACTTGCGGTTGTATGACCTAAAGTGCGATCTTTGGCTTCCAATAGAGTTTTTACCTCCTCTGCTTTGAACTTGCCTGCCCCGACGGCTAAAAGTGTCCCGGTAAGTGACCGAACCATTTTATAGAGAAAACCGCTTCCGACGTAGGTCAATGTCAGGTAATCTCCGAAAGTTTGCACATCAATTCGGTAAATCGTTCTTACCGCGTCTTCTATCGGGTTTCCGGCACAGGCGAAGCTTGAAAAATCGTGAGTTCCGACCAAATATTGAGTTGCTTTTTTAATTGCTTCAATATCAATTTTATGCCGGGGGGCGTATGAATAGCGGTTACTGAATGGAGTTGCCCCAGCCAGTTTTATAACGTAAGTGTAAGCCTTGCCGACGGCAAAAAATCTGGCATGAAAATTCAAATCGACCTCTTTTATCGTCTGAATTTTTATATCAGA
Source organism: Lentisphaeria bacterium (assembly GCA_017456285.1). Lineage (GTDB taxonomy): Bacteria > Verrucomicrobiota > Lentisphaeria > Victivallales > Victivallaceae > RGIG5270. The sequence continues at coordinate 10,577 of JAFTJQ010000081.1, read as the reverse complement.
CGGCAACATCATATTCAAAGAGTTTTTGAGTTTGCCGATTGGAATTGCCGGAGATTTCGGAACTAAAAAGGCGGCGGCAAAATTGATTGCATGCACTCCCGCATCAGTTCGACTGCTGCCGACGAGTTCGATTTTCTGATAGTTGTAAAGTCGGCTCAAAACCTTTTCAATTGTTCCTTGTACCGACTCTCGGTTAGGCTGAATCTGCCATCCCCCGTAATTTGAACCGTCAAAACTTATCTCCATAAGATAACGCGAACTTGCCTCGTAAGAGGAGTTCGCAATATCATGGTTTACAAAGTTTGTACGATCTTCAGACTTAATCTTCAAAATCACCCTCAAATTCAATGCCTTTTTGCTCAAAGAGCGCTTTCAAGTCCTGACGGTCGATAGATTTCTGTACCGCATCTTCAGGAGTTACCAATCCACTTTCAATCAATTCACAAAGAGCGTCGTTCAAAGTTTTCATGCCGAGTTTCTGGGCGGTCTGCATGGTTGATTGGATCTGATAAATTTTGTTTTCACGGATAAGAGAAGATACCGCAGAGTTAACTACCAGAATTTCCAAAGCAGCACAACGTCCGCCACCGATTTTTTTCAGCAAAGTCTGGGCGACCACGCCTTTGAGAGAGGTTGAAAGCATCGCACGAATCTGTGCCTGACGATTAGCAGGGAACTGCTGGATAATACGGTCAACCGTACTTGCGGCTGTGGTTGTGTGGAGTGTACCGAAAACCAAGTGTCCTGTTTCCGCAGTTTCAAGCGCGATTTCCACAGTTTCCAAGTCTCGCAACTCTCCGACCAGCACGATATCAGGGTCTTCACGCAAAGCCGCACGGAGTGCCGCACTGAAGCTTTTGGTATGACGTCCGACTTCACGGTGATTTACCAAGCACTTACGGCTTTTATGCACGAACTCGACCGGGTCTTCAATGGTAATAATATGGTCAGTACGGGTGCGGTTAATGTAATCCACCATTGCCGCCAAAGTTGTTGACTTACCTGAGCCTGTCGGACCTGTGACCAAAATCAAACCCTTATGCAAAGTACAGAAGTCACGAATAACGGGGGGTAAACGCAAGTCTTCAAAGGTAAGAATTTTTGACGGAATCAAACGGATAACGATGCCGACACCATTTAAGTCACGGAAAACATTCACACGGAAGCGGTCTCCGGTTGCGATTGAATACGCCAAGTCAGTATCATTTGTTTCAGCGAATTGGACACGGTTACGCTCGGGCATGATTTCTTCAGCCATAGCGAGGATGTCTTCACTGGACAAAACATCACTTTCGGTAAAAATGATTTCACCGTCGATACGATAAATTGCCGGCTGTCCGCTTGACAAATGCACGTCGGAAGCCTTATTCTCAATCATAAATTCCAAATAAGCGTCAATATATGCCATTTTTCTCTCCTTTGATACATATTACACAATTAAATACTTTATAAAAATAGCACCGTTTTCACTATTTTTCAAGTTTTTTTACAATAAATCCAAGTCAAAATTGAATGCGGAGGTCTCTTTGGCGTTCCAATTGGCATTCTGCAAATCGTAATAGTCAAAGGTTTTATCAATCCTCGGAATAGAAACAATTTCTTCCGGATAGATACGAGTCAAGCGGCTGCGATTGTCTTTTTTGACCACAAATTTATTGTTTCTCGCATCCTTGATAACCCCATCAATCGAAATCGCCGCTCGGCTGTTAAGCAATACCACTCTGCCGTAACGGTAGACTTCCAGCGGCAGAACTGATTTATCACGCAACTCCTCCAAAGATTTTCTGTCAAGTTCCACATGTCCCAAAACTCTGCTTACTCCGCAACTTTGTAACTCCATGACTGCCATAGAGTTACAAACTGGCAACGGGAAAGTTGCAACCAATTCGACATCTCGGTAATCAGCAAAAAGTTCAAGCTCAAAAATAGAGGCAATTCTAAATGACCGTATTCCTGACTCGTAAGCAATTTTAATTGCTTTTTTCAGTGTTTCAATCCTGCTTTCAGGTGTAAATTCAGGTAAAATCACCTGATTGGTCTCTTTATTGAAATCGAAAATTGAAATCGCTTTTCTTGCCTTGCGATTGCCCGGAGTTTCCCCATTAACCTTCAATGCCAGAGTTTCACTGTTCGGTTCAACTTTAGCGTATTCAGGAATAATTCGCTTGTAGTCAAAATAGAATTTTGCCAACGCCTCTGAAGTTGAATCAATAATATCCTCCGCTTGCAATTCCGATTTGACCTTGCTGTAAAACTCCCGTCTTAACTCCTTAAAGACTGCTCCGGGCATAAAATATTCGCCGTCAATACTAATTGAGATATTCCCCAATGCAAACTCATTTGAGTCAACACAAGCAAATTCAGATCGAGTTTTCTCGGCATTTAAGGGGTGTTTAGCCGCTTTTTCCAAGTTTATGGCTTTTTCCCAAGTTATCTCTTTTAGGGTATTGCAAGTTTTTACCTGAATCAAATTCTGTGAAATTGCTACTTGCAAGTCTAATTTCCGACGAACCTCTTTCAAACTCTCAAGTCGGCTGTTGTAATCTTTGAAACTCTCTCCGATTTTGTAAATTACTCCACGCAACGGCACTTCACGGTCATAGCAGACAAAAACCATTTGTCCGACCGTCGCCTTTTTTACATCCTTATTATCGACAAACATTTTTGTAACCGTCATTGCAGGCCCGTCATCGCCCGTGTGCGGTTGTATTCTCAAGCGGTCGCCGACATGAATTTTCTTTTTAGCAACAAAATAGAATCCATTGTCCGCCACGTCAGCAACGTCGCCGCACAGCATGCCGGCACTGCCGATATTGTCGTGAGAAATTAAGTTTTTCATCGACTCTTCACTGAAAAATCCATGCGACCACTTGCGTCCGCAACTTTTTGATAATAAACGCCTTGCCTCTCCCATAATCGCAGGAGTCAGCTTATCCGTCGGGGTATCCAAAATCATTCGGTAAGCACTTACAACGTTGTACACATAATCCGCCTGTCGCAAACGTCCCTCGATTTTTAATGAATCAATCCCCATATCCCGAAGTTGCGGTACCAAATCAATTGTACACAAATCTTGCGGAGAAAAGAAAAATCCATTGCCCTTGTTAGAGAAAAATCTCCGGCGGCACGGCTGCTTGCAGCGTCCTCGATTGCCGCTGTAACCACCTAAATATGAAGAGAATAAGCATTGACCTGACAATGAACAGCATAATGCTCCGTGAATAAAAACTTCCAATTCCAAGTTAGTTGATTTGCGAATCGTCTTTAATTCATCCATAGTAATTTGGCGTTCCAAAATTACTCGCTCCACTCCCGCTTTTTCTGCCCATTTAACTCCGAGGGAGTTGTGTATCCCCATCTGGGTTGAAGCATGAATTTCGATATTCGGGAAATACTCTCTGATTAAACGCAGAACTCCCAGATCCTGAACAATTAATGCATCCGCATCCAACTTCTCAAGCAGTGCCAAATGCTCAACTACACTCGGAAGTTCAGATTCCTTGATGAGGGTATTGAAAGTTATATAGACCTTTCGCCCGATACTGTGGGCATACTGAATTACTTTAGCAAGCACTTCGGGAGAGAAATTTTCTCCGCGTTCCCGTGCATTAAATTTCGCCAATCCGCAATAGATCGCATCCGCTCCGGCATCGAATGCCGCCAAAGCACAAGCAGGCGAACCTGCGGGTGCAAGCAATTTAGTTATTCGCTTTTCTTCTTTCATATCAATAACTTACAATTCTTTTAACTACACTGAAAAACGCACATGAATCACATCGCCGTCCTCGACAACGTAATCTTTGCCCTCAATTCTTAACTTACCTGCCTCTTTGGCTTTATTCCATGAACCGCACTCGACCATATCCGCATAAGAGACTGTCTCCATTCGAATAAAACCTCGGCACAAATCGGTATGAATTTTACCTGCGGCATCGGGAGCTAAAGTACCGCGTGTAACTGTCCACGCATGAGAATCCTGCGGCCCTGCGGTAAAGAAGGTTATATAGTTAAGAAGTCTGTAACCTGTTTTAATTACGCTGTTTAAGCCTGTTTCCTTGATTCCGAGTTCCTCCATAAACATTTTGCACTCTTCCTCGTCAAGCTGGCTTAACTCCTCCTCCAATTTAGCACAAACCGGAACAACTTCCAAGTTATGTTTTTTCGCATATTCGCAAAGTGCCTGTGCGGCGGCATTAGTTGAGAAATTTTTGAAACTATCTTCATCGCAGTTAGCCACGATAAATGCCGGCATTGCGGTAATTAAGCCCAATTGACGGACTTTATCGGCAATTTTTTCATCATTGCGGTCAAATTGGGGTAAGCGGTCATTTGACAAATCTGCAACAAAACCTTTCATAAGTTCAACTTCGAGCAAGAGATCGCTATCCCCTGAACGTGCCAATTTGCGGCTTTTCTCCAATCGCTTCTCAAGCATCTCCAAGTCGGCGAGCATGAGTTCGGTCATAATAACTTCCAAATCGCTGACCGGGTCAATCGTGCCTGATACATGAACCACATTGCTGTCCTGAAAAACTCTGACCACATGGGCGATAGCATCAACATTTCTGATGTGTCCCAAAAATTGATTGCCTAAACCCTGACCCTGGCTTGCTCCTTTGACCAAACCTGCAATGTCGATAAACTTCAAACTTGACGGTACAATTTTTTTAGAATTTTCAAGTTTTGCCAAAACTTCCAACCGTTCATCAGGCACAGCCACGATTCCGGTATTAGGTTCAATAGTACAGAATGGGAAGTTTGCTGCTTCCGCACCACCCTTGCAAAGAGCATTAAAAAGTGTCGATTTGCCTACATTCGGCAAGCCGACAAATCCGCATGAAAAACTCATAGTAAGTATAAATCCTTTTTTATCAATAAGTTACAAATAAAATTCCGTTTTATCTAAAAGAAACAGCCCGTAAAATAGAATTCTTACGGGCTGACAAAATCAACAAGAAAGCATTTCCGCAATTAGAAATCACTATCTACCATATTATCATTGTCGTAGAAGAAATCACCCCAGTTATGCTCCGCATCAACAACCCAAGGAGAATCTCTGAATGCCATCGGACCATATCCCCAGCCGACATCATACGGAGTATCAGTGCAACCCGGAAGCGGCATGAAAAATGTGCAAATATCTGCTACCCCGACACCGATTCGAGCAATAGTATAAGCAACTCCGCGGAAAACTCCGTAAGTAATACCTGCTACATTGCCTCGTTCATTGGCGGTATCCACCGGTTTCATTAATAATTCCATGGGGCTGAAAGCCACATTGGCAACTCCGCGTCCGAGTTTTTCGATCGGATTTCCGGCATAACTGACGGAAACAACGAACAACAACAACGCAACAACACAACTTTTCTTCAAAATAGACATAAATAAACCTCTTTAATGTTTTTAATTTTATTGCACAAAAAAATGACACGTTACAAATATACTTACTATTTGGCAAAAAAGCAAGGAGTTTTTGCAAATATTTTCAAAAAATAGCTGTTTTTTTTAAAAAAAAGGTGATTTTTTCGAAAAATGTGCTATTTTAATAGGAAGCAAAATTTGAATTAAAACTAAAAAAAGGATTTTTTATGGAAAATAATAAAGAACGTTTCAAAGACCTGACACTTCTCAAGAGATCGGAAAATAATTACCCGACTTCTCCTGATCAGGCAAAATTAGAGACTTTTGACAATAAATTTCCTGATAGAGATTATGTAATCACATTTGATTGTCCGGAATACACTTCGCTCTGCCCGGTAACTAATCAACCAGACTTCGGTCATATTATTATCAGATATATCGCAGACAAAAAGTGTGTCGAAAGCAAGAGTTTGAAACTTTATTTGTACTCTTTCAGAAATGCCAATACATTTCATGAGGAGTCAGTAAACACTATTTTGGATGCTTTAGTTGCAGTTGCCAAGCCCCGAAAAGCGGAAGTCGTCGGACTTTTCCGTCCCCGCGGCGGAATTGCGATTAATGTAAAAGCTACTTACGGAGGCAAAATCGATGAGTAATTTTAAATTCGTTGAGAATGGTTCAATTACGACTCCGACAGGATTTCTTGCTTCCGGAGTTACCGCAGGCTTCAAAAAAAGCGGTGCTGCTGATTGTGCTATGATTTACTCCGAGAAACCGGCAAATTTTGCAGGGGCTTTTACCTCATGCGTTTTTGCGGCGGCTCCGGTACTATTTGACAAAAAGATTGCTGAAAATTCTGATTTTATTCAAGCTGTATTTGTCAATAGCGGCAATGCCAATGCCTGCACCGGTGAGCAGGGACTTGAAAATGCCCGCAAAACCAGTCAAATGGTTGCAGACAAATTGAATTTGAAATTCGGCGATGTTATGGTTTCATCAACCGGCAGAATCGGAGTTCAAATGCCGATGGATATTGTTGCAAAGGGTGTTGACTTGGCAAGTAAAGCCCTCTCTCATGACGGCGGAATTGAAGCTTCAAAAGCGATTATGACTACTGATACGGTCAATAAAAGCGTCGCAGTTACTTTGGAGATTGACGGCAAAACCGTTTCTATCGGCGCAATGACCAAGGGTGCAGGTATGATTGACCCCTCAATGAGAGTTCTTCATGCGACCATGCTTTGCTACATTACAACCGATGCGGAGATTTCTAATACGCTTTTGGCAAAAATGCTGGAAGCCAATGTGGAGCAATCATTTAACCGTATCACCATTGACGGCGACATGAGTACAAATGATACTACAATTATCATGGCAAACGGTGCAAGCGGAGTTAAAATTTGTGCCGAAACTCAGGCGTATAATGATTTTCAAACAGCGTTATTATCTGTCATGCAGGAACTTGCGCGGAAAATGGTTTATGACGGTGAGGGTGCAACCAAGTTTGTGGAAGTAAAAATCGTCAATGCGGCAAGTTATGAAACTGCGAAAATGCTGGCAGAAGCAGTTGCTAATTCACTGCTCTGCAAAACCGCTTGGTTCGGATGCGATCCGAATTGGGGCAGAGTCGTTGCCGCTCTCGGTTACGCAAAGGTCGATTTTAACCCCGACTTGGTAAATATTTACTATGATGACAAAATCGTTGTTCGCAACGGCGGTGATGCAGGTACTCCAGAGGAAGATTTAGCCTCAATTATGCAAAAACGTGAATTTACGATTTTAATTGATATGGGTTGCGGCTCAAGCGATTACTTCGTTTGGACGAGTGACGTTTCGTATGAGTATGTCAAAATTAATGCTGACTATCATACTTAATAACTTTTTTACTTGAATGGGAACGATTTTTTAATAAAAGTTCCCATTTAATTTATATATCGTATTATAAAAACTAAAATAATAGAACTTTTTTGAAAAAACAATTTATTACAAAAAATTCCAAGGGATAGGGAACTTTTTGAACCACGCAGTGCGGAATTAAATGGCAAAAAATTTAATTCTGCGAAGTTTAACTGTAAAAAAACAGGAGAAAAAATATGAAATTATCATCAGTTTTGAATGAAGATACTATCTTTTTTAATGTCAAGGGAGATAGCCGTTCTGAAATTTATGAAAATATGCTCAAAATGGCACTTTCTGAAATCGAAGAACCTATTAATGCTAAAGAAGTTGCAAAGGCAATTATCGAGCGTGAAGACACTACCGGAATGATCTATGATCAACTGGCACTTCCGCATATCAGACTTGAGAATATCAATGATTTGTACATCATTATCGGTAAGTTGGCAAAGCCGATTAAACTTATGGAAAATGACGAAGCACCGACACAGTTGGTTATTTTGTCACTTATTTCGCCGAAGTCTTCAGATATTTATCTCAAAACAATCTCTGCATTTGCTAAATTTATGCGGGATGAAAAAAATGCGGCAGCGTTGCTGAATGCAAATTCTGCTGACAGTTTCATGCAGGTATTGAATGATAACAAGGTAAAAATTAAAAACGAAATCACTGCCGAAGATTTGATGAGTACTGAAACCTTTGCTGTTAAGGAGAATGATTCATTGTCAGTGGCACTTGACATTTTTAACCGTGAAAAAATCACCGTGCTTCCCGTCGTCGATGATCAGGGCGTATTAGTCGGAGTCATTGAAGCAAATTCAGTTATCAAAAAATTTATTCCCGAATACATTTTTATGATGGATCACCTGAACTTCCTAAACTCTTTCGAGGCGTTTGAAAAAATCTTCAAAGAAGAAAATGTCGAAGCGATCAAAAATTTTGTAATTCCAACTAAATATACTTGCAGTGCCAATACTCCTTTGATTCAATTTACTGTCGAGATTGTTAGGGCTAATTTAAAGGCGGCATTCGTAGTCGATGATGCAAAAAAACTTATCGGCAAAATCAGTGTTAAAAACATCATTCACAAAGTTTTAAGAGGTTAATAGAGGATTTAGTTATATCATGGAACAATTTATTTTTTGGTTCGGTACGATAGTTTTTATCGCTACATACATTGCTATTGCCAGCGAAAAAGTTCATAAGACAGTTGCGGCACTTCTCGGTGCGTCACTGATGATGGTAGTTATTTTGGGTAATTTCCATGTGAATATGGGTGCAATTCCGAGTGATGCGGCAGAGAGATTCAGCAAATTGGATTTATTCAGTAAATACTCAAATTTTGACGTTATTTTCACTCTTGCGGGGATGATGTTGCTGGTTAATATTTTGAGCGGCACAGGACTTTTCCAATATGTGGCAATCAAGTGTGCAAAAATCGCTAAAGGTTCACCGGTAAGAACTTTGATATTGCTGGTTTTTGCAACTGCATTCATGTCTGCATTTTTGGATAATGTAACTACCATTCTTTTGGTTGCTCCGGTTACTTTGGTGGTCTGCTCTCAATTGGGAGTGCCGGTAATGCCCTTTTTAATGGCGGAGACTATGGCATCAAATATCGGTGGTACAGCAACTTTGATCGGTGACCCGCCGAACTTGATTATCGGTAATATTGCTAATTTGAGTTTCGGAGCGTTTTTGGTTAATTTAGCCCCGTTTATCATTATTATTTTAACTATTTATTGTATTATTTTATGGATATATTACGGTAAAAAAATGCAGGTATCAGTCGAAAAACGTGCATTGGTCATGGATATGAACGAGAATGCGGCAATCACTGACCCTGTAAATATGAAACGCGGCGGAATCATCATGGCATTAACGATTGTCGGCTTTTTGCTTCATAGTTTAGTCCACTTGCAGCCGAGCGTAGTTGCAGTAACGGGAGCGGCATTTGCCTTGCTTTTCTGTAAAGTTGATGTTGACCACTCGCTGGAAAAAATCGAATGGAGTACCCTTGGTTTTTTCATGGCACTTTTCATTTTGGTATCAGGGGCTCAAGCCTGCGGACTTATGGCTGAAATCGGCAGCTGGCTGAATCTTTTCGGCGATGCGAATGTACTTGTTATCGTTTTGGTAATCATGTGGTTAAGTGCGATTGCCTCTGCGGTGATGAATAATGTCTCATTTACTGCGGCAATGGCGGCAATTGTGGCGAATTTCGTTGCTTCTCATTCAGCATTCAAACCCGGTTTGGACGGCAAAATGACTCCCGAAGCAGAGTTGCTCTGGTGGGGTTTGGCATTGGCTGTCTGTTTGGGCGGTAATGGTACACTGGTCGGAGCGGCGGCGAATTTGGTAACTGCCGGTATTGCTGAAAAAGCAGGAAAAAAGGTTACATTCAAAGAATTTATCCGTTACGGTTTGCCGGTAACTTTCTTCAGTATGGTTGCGGCATCAATCTATGTCGTAATCAGATACTTTGTCTGCTGTAAGTAATTGCAAGTTAATAGATTATCTATGAATTTTTATTGCAAAAAATTAACTCAAGTCGATGGCAGTGAGGTGAAAAAAATTTACCTCGCCGTTGGCTGGGCTGACGAAAATTGCGACTGTGAAATTTTAAATTTGCTTGCGGAAAAATCAACCGTTTTTGTCGGTGCATTCGATAGCACAAGCAATCAGATGATCGGCATGGGAAGAGTGCTTTCTGATGGAATAAGCGATGCTTGCATTCAAGATGTCGCAGTTCTCCCCGAATACCGTCATCAGGGAATCGGTAAAGCAATTATAGAAATGCTTGTTGCGGAGTGTTTAGCCAAAGGTATTGACTGGATACAACTTATTGCCTCTCCTGATGGAAAAAAACTCTATGAGAGTTGCGGATTTGAAATTATGAGCGACCATGTTCCAATGAAGTTCAAAGTCAAAAAATAAAGAGGCATGGAGTTTCTGCGAACAGGTCATGACTGCGGTGGTCGCTGTTTGTTTTTTTGTGGGGAGTTGATTGCACTCCCCACACCCCAGCAACCAGTCATCAGACTGGACAATTGTAATTTGAGTGGGCGTGATATGGCGGTTTGGTGATTGCTTCAATGTGGCAAAATTTTCAAGTTGTCCTCCCGCTTTTTTGCGGAATGACACCTCAAATCTTTTGCCACGAGTTGCCACACAACGGGGGAGATTGCCACTTGTCGCTAAATCGCTCCAAGTTACTCTCCCCCTTTGTATTCCCCCTCTTCCTTGCCGTTAACGGGACGAGAGGAGCGTTGGTTGCGACTATAATTCTGGATTCTTCGCTTCGCTCTGAATGACGAGTT
>JAFTJQ010000080.1 GCA_017456285.1 Lentisphaeria bacterium | reverse complement strand
CGGACGTGAGTGATTAGTGTAAGTTGCCACCAATTTTTTAAGTTTCAATTCATTAAAGTTTTCCAATAGATAATTAAGCCAGCTTGCTTCTTCGGGATTAGAGCAGTCGCAAATAACCTCTTTGTCTTGCAACAAAAAAAAGTGCTTTCTCAATTCCTCTCGAACATCGCTTAATTTAACTTTGTCGGGGCGGTGAAGTTCATAAAATTCTTCTGCCATAATAAAATCTCCTACTTGTTTTGACAATAAAAAAAGGCACATTCTGAAAATGTACCCCTATCTACGCCTGGAACGTGCGTGCAAGCATCATACAAAACCAGAACATGCCACATTTTTTGTGGCTGAACCAATTTTACCATGATGCTTGTAAAACGTCAATAATTGAAGTTCCAGTTCAGATAGGGACGATTACAATCAGTTTTTATTTTCTTTAATTTTTAATTTATAAAATCTTGTTAATCAGATTTCAATTTAATATAGTATCAATTTTATAAAATTGCAAACGCAAAAGTTAAAAAATTACGAATTATTCGTGGAGGCATAGATGCAGTGGGGGGGATAAAAAAACTGCATTGCCTGAATCAAGCAATGCAGTTTTTATAATTTTGTGGGTTAATATGAGGAATTAGTTCATATCATTCATTCCGCCGAATGAATAACTTACTGAACCCTCATAGTTTTCATTAATAAGTCTAACTTCAACGAGATAGGTTGCACCTTCTTTAAGTTCGAGATCGGTGTCGTAAGTAGCCCAAGTCAAGTCATCACCTTTAATAGCTTTGATATTCATTTCAACATTGTTGTTACTCGGATTGAAATTGATTTCACTGCCATCGTAAGTGAATTTGAAGTAGTCCACTTTATCATCAAGTACCAACTTCCAGTCATTCATATTACCGGTTTCGTAGCCCTCGTAAGCCTGACCCAACCAACCTGCAATATCCTCAAAGTCGTCGATAACTTGTGCTTTTGCCTCGGTATCGTCCGCTTTTTCTGCGGCTATACTTACAAAGCCTTGTGCAGTTTCGCCCAAATTGAGGAACTTGATTTTTTGGTCATCAGTTCTTGAGATATATTCTCTGTCCTCGCCACGCAAAATCGTTTCATTAGCGGCGATGTAGCCATTACCTGAATATTTGGTATTTTCGAGATTGATGATGTCTGAATACTCAATATTGTCCACATACGCTGCATAGTCATTGATAATTAGGCAACCATTATTGGTTAAACTCTTGCCTGCTCCGAAGTGTTCAAAAACTTCCAATGAAGCATTTGCAGCAATGGTGAAAGTTGAGGTTTGGGTATCGGCACATGCGTAATCGCCAATAGAGTTATAACCTTTAGAGACATTGACTGAATCGACATCGTGAATAACTTCAACAATAGAGTCATTGCTCATGGTCAATGATTTATAGTTTGCAACTTTATTGACATAAGCATCATCCAAAGTTACAGAAGTACCGATAACTCCTGTTCCGGTAGTATAGCTGTCATAAGGAATTTCTCCTGCATTTACAGCACCGTAAACATCAGAATTTTTGATGGTAACTTTATCATAACTATAAATGTTGCCGGTAATATCTACATCATTAGTAATATCGACAGTTCCGATTGCCTTGTAGGTAATTTCATTGTCATATTGACTAATAAAATTGAAGTCATTAATATTACCAAACTCATCATAGTATACTTCAGCTTCTCCGCTTTCTGTCCATGCACCACCAGTGATGTCGCCCAAAACATTGACTTCAAATTCAGTGCCTTTGTGGTCATCATAACCTGCGATAGAAACTTTTTCGTAGCCGTAGATTGTTCCTACAAACTTATCAGAACCTGCATTTTTGTCAAGCTTGATAGTTACAGAACCATTTGCCTTGTATTCGTTGGAGATATTGTTTTCATACGGCACAGTATCTGACATTTCAGGGATGGTTATTGTAACGACCTTGCCGCTGGTTTTGACCAGCATATTGTTGTACAAGTTTCCGACATTGGAGTTGGTGATTGTTGCCTTGCTGTAGTTCATAATATCATTACCGAAAACACTCGGAAATTCGCTGTACTGATCAACTACGCCTAAATCTGAATCCTTGATAGTGATAGAACCGCTGTTGTTATAAACTTTTGAGTAAGTGATAGTTTCAGTAATTGAATCAGCCTTGCTTTTGCTTCCGTCAATTTCAAGATCTACTTTAGAAGTCTTGTAAGCAACATCGATTTTTTCAACATAAGCAGGACCCATTGAGAAATCATTCGGCATGTATGAATCATTACTGCCAAATTTTTCAACCTCAGTCAAAGTGATAGTTTTGTAACCATAGACAGATCCTGCCAATTCCCCATCAGTCATAGTGAATGAGGTTGCCGGTGTTACGGTTTTTGTAGTGCTGAGAGTACCGCTTGCGTAAACAGTTTGAGTCATCAAATCGCTGTAATCTCGATGAACTTTTCTTGAATCGGTTACTTTGTTCACAGTAGATCCTGTGCCGAGTTCACTATTAGAAGTAATGTCGTATAAGTCGCACTCAACACCGATGACACTACCGTAAATATTGCTGTCAGAGACATTTACGGTATTGAAGCCATAAATAACATACATTTCTTCGTTGTCATACAATGTACCAACTTGAGTATTGGTCAATTTTAATGTACCTGCGACAGATTTTTCAGATTTTTCAACGTATTTGTCGCTGATATTCGGCAAATCTGCTCCCGGCATGCCCATATCCACATCGGCTTGTTCACGCATAGCGTAACCGTATGTGGTTTCATTTCCGCCTTTAATTGAGTCAATTTGTACATAGACCTCAAAATCTTCTTTGGGGTCATCGTACCCACTTACGGTAACATTCTGATAACCGCTGATTTTGCCGATTTCGTAGTTGTAGCCACAGAGAAATTCCTGACCGAATTCATAATCATACTCATAAACTTCTTTTGCATTTTCAAATGAATTTTTGTCAAGTTTGATTGTAACGTTGCCAACTGATTTGTAGGTATCAACAAAGGTGGTTTCAGTATAATCAGTGTTAAAACCATTGTCTTTGCCACTGCTATCAGACCACTGCCATTCAGTACCTGTTTCTTTATCAGTAATTACAGATTTTTCCAAAGTGTCACGGGTAATATCGCCTGCATGAGCATTGGTTAAATTAACAGTGCCGTAATTAGTGATATTCTCAAGTTCAGCATTGGTTGCAGTTAAGTTGCCGTCATTTTTGTAAGTCAATGTGGTTACAGTTGTGCGTTCAGCCGGACGTTGCCAATTATTGGTATCATTGACAGGATTGCCGTATTTGTCATATATTACTTCGCCCATATCATTATATTTCGGTTCAAATTCCTTATCCCCGGTAGCGGTGAGTTTGGGAGCTGCGACTTTTTCAGTTTCAGCAATTACTTTAGTAATATCTCCATGGACATGAGAATCCTTAATAGTTACAGTTGTGTAATTGGTGATGTTACCGTTAAGACAGCTATTGTCAGTAATATTTACAGTACCGACTGCTGAAATTTCTTCAATATACGGAACTGTTTCTAACTCCGTTGTTACTGATTCAATTTCAGAATTACCGCCGATAATATCGCCGGTGATGATAGAATTTTTGATTTTAACATCCTTGAATCCGATAATACCGTGTTTATTTTTGTAGAATTCGAGAGCGACGTCTTCAGAATCTTCTTCGTATTCTCCGCCGATGTAATCATCATCATTCACGGTATTAAGTTCGACATTATCCAATGAAACTGTACCTGAAGCAGTAAATTCTTCTTCGTAACCTATAGGATTAACATCTTCATATTCAAAGCCGGATTCCTCACGTTCAATATTACCGCCTGTGATGTCGCCATTGATTGCCACATAAACACTGCTTTCATCATCCTTTTTAGCGATATAGCCATTGACAGTTACATTGTTGTAGCCTGAAATTGCTCCGATTGAGTGCTTAAAGAATGAGTTTCTTTCGTCAAATGCATCGACAATAGCGTCACTTGCATCCTCATAACCGTAATCGGGATAGCCATATTCCGGATAACCGTAATCAAAATCAGGATCTTGATTATTATCAATAATTTCAGCAGTTTCAAAACCATTTTTATCAACTTTGAAATTCAAAGTACCGAATGACTTGTAAGTTTTTTCAACTTCAGAGATATAAGATTCTCCCATCGGCATTTCATAAGTACCGAATTCATCTTTCGTAACTGTAATGATTTCAGAGCTTTCTGTGACAACTTTATTCAAGGTGTCTCGCTTGACGTCGCCGACAGTTGAGTTGGTCAAAGTTACATTGTCGTAATTGCTGATATCAATATCCCCATTGAGAGTTTCTTCCGGTACCCATGCTGCCGGATCATCACTGATAGAGTAGTCAAGGTATTCGACATCAGTCAAAGTTATTTTGCCGTCATTTTTGTAGGTTGTAGTAGTTGTTGTAATGACAGCATCATCTCTCGTCCAATAATTTTTATTTACTTTGCCGGTTTCCCAATCATAATCCCAATATTGAGGTTCGCCCTTATAAACTTTTTCCGCAACTTTGACAGTTTCAACATTGTCGCCTTTGACAATATCTCCTGACATTTCGACATCGGTCAAATTGACGGTGGTGTAATAATAGATTCCGCCACCGAGGAGAATATTATTTTTGAGATCAACTTGCCCTGAAGCGGTAATAGTTGTCTCCATTTCTCCATACTCGATATTGGAGCTTACAGTTTTATTTCCGCCGCGAATACTTCCGTCGATAGTGACAGACTTATCATTTTGACTATCTTTATTATCTTCATATCCGGTGATTGTTACTTTGCTGTATCCTGTAATCGCTTCATGATAATCCATAGTCGGCATTTCATACTCATAGCCGTATGCGAAATGGTCATGCATTACGTTCATGGGATCACCGCCGATACGCAAATTATCAGCAGCATTTTTGTCAGCTTTAATTGTTACTGTACCGTCAGCTTTGTAAATAAATGTATCTGCTTCCATTTCCAAGTCTTGAACAAAAACATCAGGATAACCCTCCCACTCGTGTGAATCTCGAGACACTTCAAGTGTAGCGAGAGCATCTGAAATGATAAATCCTGCACTGCTGTTGGTCAAATTAACAGTTTTGTAATTAAAGATGTTTCCAACATAATCAAAATCATATTGAGTATATTTCAAAGTTGAATCAGTGATTGTTACAGTACCGTCTTTTTTGAAGTTTCTGCTCAAGGTTTTTACCTTGTATTTTTCACCCATTTCGTCAGTTTTGACGGCAGAACTTTTGGTGGTATCGGTGTAAGAAACTGAACCTCTGTCAATATCACCGACGGAACTGTTTCCGCTTACTTTGACAGTGGTAAAATATTTTAATGCACCCTGAACGCTAACATTATCCTTGATGTCGATAGAGCCGCTGCTGTAACTGGGATTCCCCATGTGCATCATTTCGTCTTCAATGACCATATCACCGCCGACAATATTGCCGTAAACATTAACTGCCTTGCTTAAGGCATCACTCTTTTTGTCAATATAACCGCTGATGCTTACTTTGCTGTAACCGCCGATAACAGTTGTGTCATGACCGCCAAAATCATCAGGATAAGCGGATGGTGCGTCCATTAAAGATCCGTCCATAGCATAATTACTATTTCCGATAGAAATACCCGATTCAGAATCTTTAGTAGCTTTGATAGTTACTGCTCCGTCTGCTTTGTAAGTTTCTGTGGTGTAAGTCATTTCGGGGTATTCAGAATAACCCTCACCCCAATCATAAACTTCTCCTCTCTCGACACTGCTTGCCAATGCCTCTAAAATAATTGAATCCGCATAGCTGTCGGTAAGATTGACAGTTTTGTAATTAACAATATCGCCGACAGTTGAATCTTTGATTGTGGCTGTACCGTCTTTTTTGACAGTGGTGGTAGTTGATACTGTTTTGTACTTCATTCCCTGGTAGTCATTTTTGACAGCGGACATAACGGGTTTTGCAGTTGTAGCCGCATTTGCACCTTTATTAATATCACCTGCGGTCTCGCCGTTAAACATATTTACATCGGTCAAATTGACGGTAGCGAAGTTAAAAATTCCACCCTCCATATAGACATTGTCTTTCAAAGTAACTGTGCCATTTGCTGTAGTAATTTCGCTAATGGTTCCCATGCTGTTTTTAATAACGACCTTATTGCCGCCGTAAATATTTTTGAGAGTGAGATGTATGTCATATTCGGTATCTTTTTTTGCCTCATAACCACTTGCATTAACGGTCATGTAACCGCTGATATTGCCGAAACCATAATAATTGAAACTCGCCAGGTTGTTAGTTTGAGTATTTTTAATATTCAACACCCCCTCTGATTTGTAAGTTTCGATGTATGTAGCATTAGCACCGTCAGACCAGTCAACGAAGCTGCCATCCCAATCTTCCCAAAGTACATTCTCTTTTGTAACGCTGACTAAACTATCTAAAGTAATATCATGTCCGGCGGTTTCTGCATTGGTTAAAGTAACTGTTTTGTAGTTAGTAATAGCTCCTGCTATTGAATCAGAAATAGTTACTGTACCGTCTTTTTTGTAGGTACGGGTTTGGGATTCAGTTTTGTACTTCATGCCCATTCCGTCATCTTTGGCGGCAGAGAGTTTCGGTTTGGCATCGGTGTAAACATTGTCGCCCTTATCGATATTGTAGACGTTGCTGTTTCCGGCAATTTTGACTGTGGAGTAATTTTTAATATCGCCCATAACCATGACATTATTTTTGAGATCGATAGAACCTGAAGCATTGTAGGAGGGAACGACTTGAGTACTCTCTTCGCCGGTATATTCGTCAAAAGTTGTAACTTCTTTGTAGCCAACTAAATCGCCACCGACAATATCGTTATAAACATTAATTCCTAACACATTATCAGGATATTTCTTGGGATCCAATCCGGTCATAGTTACTTTGCTGTAACCGGAAATTACCGGCTGATCGGTTTCAGAAAAGCCTCCTATTGTAATATCTCCGTAAGCATCTTTATCCAGTTTGACTGTCAATGAGCCTACTGCTTTGTGAATTTCCTTATCATCTTCGGTTTTTGACAATGTATCAAGATAAATGCCATTTGCAGATGAATTTGTCAATGTAACATCTTTATAATTAACGATATTGCTATGAATTTCGGTATTTGCAGCAGTTAATTTGCCGTCAGCGGTGTAAGTTCTTGTTGTAACGTCCTTTACGTTTTTTTCGGTGTAGTAGTGGTCTTTTGAAATATCATATTCAGCAATGCTGTTTTTAAGTTCAACAGTCAGGAAGTCAATAATTTCCATTGAAGAAGCATAATCATTATTTATAGCAACAGTATTTTTTGCTTTGGTCACGTCTTCATTACTATCGGGATCAGTGGAGCGGATAGCGGCGACATTTGCGAATAAATCAGATAATTCCTCGCCGTCAATTGTTGTTTTTGAATCAGTCAGAAGAATTGTTTTTCCGCTCAAATCAATGTTATTATCGGGATTGTCATCATTATTTCTATCATAGAGATCTTTTAAACTTTTGAAAGCATTAATTCCGATTATTGCACTTTCAAATTCATAACCTCTAACTGCGACCTCATCTCCGTCTTCACCTCTGAAAGAACTTGAAATGACGATAAAATCATTTGTTAAAGTAACTGCCATACTATGCCACCTTTTTTGTAAAGTTAATACTGTAAAATATAAATACTGTTTAATTATAGCACGCGTAGAAACAAAATGCAAGTCTTTTTCTACAAAAAAATGAATATTTTTTAGAAAAAATACAAGTGTATAATTTTGGCGATACATGGTATTTTTTTTTTTTTTTTTTGAGGCGGAAATCGGCGATTTAAGCCATTTTCAGGGCGATTGTAAATCGGGTGAATTTATTCTCGGAGAAAATGACTTTTATACGGTATGGTTTATCGGGTGATATTTTTGACCCATTTGTATTTGTAATAGTGGTGCATTACCCACGGGACTTTGCCGACTTCATCGAGGCAGGTGCATCCGTAAATTACCAATACCGGCAGCTCAAAGTAAAAAGCACCTGCAAAAGCACAGGGCAGGGCGATCCCCCACATGCAGACAATCAGACTGTACATGTCAAAAAGGGTGTCGCCGCCCGACGAAAAAACTCCGTTTATCACCACAGTACAAACACATCTGCCGATCATGTAAACTGCTAAAATAAAAAACATTCCTACCATGTACTCGTGAGCTTGTTGCGTTAATGGAATTGAGTGTGAAATAATTGGGATTATTGCCAGAATGATGATTGATACCGCTCCGCCGATGATGAATGAGAGTACCATCGCCCTTTCGCCGTAAGATTTTCCCAAATTAAGATTGCCTGCACCGAGTTCATTGCCGATGATAATTCCGCATGCCCCTGAAACGCCGTTGCATAGACAGCAAAGCAGGTCTCTGGCGACGGCGGCAATCGCATTAGCTGCCGCCGCATCAGGCCCCATGTGTCCCATAATTGCGGTGTAAGCGGTAAATCCGATTCCCCACAGCAGGCAGCTGCTTAAAATCGGCAGTACATATTTCCAAAAATCCAGCAAAAGTATTTTGTCAAAGGCAAAAATACTTCTTATATGCAGTTTAATGAAACTTTTTTCATAACTTGAAACAACGCACCAGATGAGTTCAACAACTCTGGATACAGTCGTTGCCAGTGCCGCTCCTCGGATTCCCATTGCAGGAATTTGACCGCATCCGAAAATAAAAATGTAATTGAGAATGATATTCAAAACCACAGTTCCCGAACTTATCCACGCTGAACGTGCGGCGTGTTCACTCACCCTCATAATTGCCAAATAACTTTGCGAAATTCCGGTTATCAGGTAGGAATAACTTGCTATTTTCAAATATTCACTTCCTAATTGAATCAAAGTTGGGTCGTGGGCAAAAAGTTTCATCAGATATTCAGGATAAAAATAACAGCCGATAAAAAATGCCAAAGAAATTATAAAACTCTCCTGAATGCTTATTCCGAAGATTTTTTCTAAAACTCCGGTGTCTTTTTTGCCCCAATATTGCGCTCCGAGAACTCCGACTCCACCGATAATCGCATAGAGCAGCATATTCTGAACAAACTGTATTTGAGTTGCAAGTGATACTGCCGCCATGGCATTTTGTTCAACTTTGCCGAGCATCAATGCATCGGCGGCGGCGACCAGAGCAAGCATAAAACTTTGCAAGGTTATCGGCAAAGTCAAAGAGATTAACTTTTTCAAAAAAACTTTGTCGTGAAAAATATCATTCAAAACCATTTTGATAAAAATTCCCGTTATTATTTATTTGTTTATTTTTGATTTGAATTATAATATACTTGTAATGTTGTTTTTTTCAAGAAATTAACTAAAAATTAACTAAAATTAATCAAAAATATTTTGAAAAAAAAATATTTGGAGTTATATTACCTAAAAGTCTAATCACTCAATTAAAAAGTAAAAAAGGAAGAATTTATTATGAGTAGTAACAGCACTTTCCGTCCGCCGGCAATCCCATTAATTGCACATGATCCCTATTTTTCAATTTGGGCAATTCATGAAGACTCCATGGCATTTATGAGTAGACATTGGACCGGATTTGATCACTTGATGTATGGATATTTACGTTTGGATAATGACAAGTCTTATCGTTTTTTCGGGTCTGCAAGGTTTGAAGAATTAAAAATGACTCAAAAATCTGTTGAAGTTTTGCCGACCAGAACAATCTATATTTTTGAGATTGAAAATGTTGTTTCAATGAAAATGAGTTTTATTACTCCTGCTTTGCCGCATAAACTTGAAGTGCTTTCCCGTCCGGCAACTTATGTTCAGTTTGAGGTGAAATCACTTGACGGCAAAGAGCATGATGTGCAAATTTATTATGAAATCGGTCGTGGTTTGGCAGTTAATGCAAATAATGAAACTGTCAATTTCGGACGACAGGAAGCTGAAAAATTTGATATGCTTTATGTCGCATCAACCAAACAAGATATTTTGAAGAATGTCGGTGATAATTTGCGTATTGAGTGGGGCAGAGGATGTATGGTAATTCCTAAAACTTATGAAAAAGAAATTTGTGTAGGTTTCTTAAATGATGCTCGTTCGCAGTTTATTGCAAGTGGTACTTTGCCTTATGATGAACTTGATTTGCCGCAACGCAATAATGATGATGGCGGTATTGCAATGAGTGTGGTATTCCCAATGAGTTTGAATGCTGATGGTAAAGAAGTAAAACGCATGGCGATTGTTGCTTATGATGATATTAAGTCATTAGCATATTTGGAGCGTCCGCTTTATGCATATTTCCGCAAGGATGGAATGACTTTCTCTCAAATGATTGCTAAAGCCGTGGCGGAATATGATGAATTAGCTGCTGAATGTGAAGCCTATGATGCAGAAATGATGTCGCTTATGACAGAAATCGGTGGTGCTAAATATGCAAAATTGTGTGCTTTGTCTTTCCGTCAGGCAATTTCTGCACATAAATTGGTTTATGCTTATGATAAAGAGAAAAGTCCGTGGTTTTTCTCCAAGGAAAATTTCTCGAATGGTTGTATTGCTACAGTTGATGTTACTTATCCTTCAGCACCATTGTTTTTGTTGACAGCTCCGGCATTAATTCGCGGTATGATGCTGCCGATTTTGGATTATGCGAGAAGCGGAAGATGGAAATTCGAATACGCACCGCATGACTTGGGAACTTATCCGCTTGCAAATGGTCAGGTTTATGGCGGTGGAGAGAGAAGCGATGATAATCAAATGCCGGTAGAAGAGTGCGGAAATATGTTGCTTTTAGCCGGAGCATTGCTGAAATTTGATAATGACAAAAAATTGATTGATGACTACTGGGATTTATGGTCAAAATGGGCAAAATATTTAACCCGTTACGGCTTTGACCCGGAAAATCAGCTTTGTACCGATGATTTTGCAGGACATTTAGCACATAATTGTAATTTGTCAATAAAGGCGATTTTAGCTTTAGGGGCATTCTCTCAAATGGCTGAAGTTCGTGGAGAAAAAGAGTTGGCAGCGGAATATCGTGCTTTAGCGGAAGACTGTGTGAAGTCTTACATCGCAGCGGCGATGCCGGAAGATAAGTCAAAATCAGGGAAACTTGCATTTGACCAAGAAGGTACATGGAGTCAAAAGTATAATCTTGTCTGGGATAAGTTGCTGGACTTAAATATATTCCCGGAAGAAATTGCTCAGAGAGAGATTAAGTGTTATCTTGAAAAAATGACTCCTTATGGTGTTCCTTTGGATAGTAGAAAAACTTATACAAAACTCGATTGGCAGGTGTGGAGTGCATGTTTGGCAGAGGATGATACTATATTCGGTAAGTTCATTGATGCAATCTATAACTGGTGTGAAAAAACACCTGATAGAGTTCCATTGAGTGATTGGTATGAAACTGATGAACCGGGACATCATCATCAATTCCGAGCCAGATCTGTTGTCGGTGGTGTATTTATCAAGGGGCTTTATTCTGAAAAAGTTATTGATATATATCATCGTAAATTAAAATAGAATTCATCTGTTAAAAACATAGGAGCAACTAAAATGAGATGCAGTGTAATAAAAAAACTGTTTGTTTTGGCGGTGCTTATTTGGGCATTTGTGATGATCAATGCAGCAGAAGCAGGCAAAGTCAAGTATGTATTTTTGTTTATCGGTGACGGTATGAGTACACCGCAACGTATGATTGCAGAAGAATTTTCAAGAGCAATCGGGCGTGGAGAATTGGCTATTAATCACTTGAAACACCAAGCAACTACCAGAACCGTTTCTGCAAATTCATTGATTACCGATTCGGCGGCGGCGGCTACTGCTATCGCTTGCGGAACTAAAACTTACAATGGAGCAATCGGAGTTGATAAGGACAAAAAGGCTCTCGTTTCAGTTGCGGAAGTTGCAAAAAAGGCAGGCAAAAAGGTCGGTATCATTAGTTCAGTTACTTTGAATCATGCCACCCCCGCAGGTTTTTACGGTCATCAGCCGGGAAGAAATCTCTATTATCTGCTCGGACTTGATCTGGTTAATTCAAATTTTGACTTCTTTGCTGGTGGCGGTATCACTAATGCATATGAGACTAAAAATCCGAATTTCAAAGGCAATATCTATGAACTGGCGAAAAAGAATGGTTATACCGTGGTAATCGGACCCGAAAATATCAAAAAACTTTCAAAGGTTGATTCCAAACTTATTGCTGTTGAACGTGAAATTGCTCCGCTTGCTAAAGCAATTGATCACACTGACAGTTTGACTTCACTTGCTGAATTTACTGCACTCGGAATTAAAAATCTTGAGAATCCCAATGGCTTCTTTATGATGGTTGAGGGCGGTCAAATCGACTGGGACGGTCATGCGAATAGAAGTGCAGAGAATTTGCGGGAAGTTCTCGCTTTTGACGATGCGGTCAAAGTTGCTTTGAAGTTTGCCGAAGCTCATCCTGATGAAACTTTGGTTGTGGTTACAGGAGACCATGAAACAGGTGGTATGGCACTTGGTTTGAGCGGTGCTTCTTTGCGTTTGGAGAGACTTGCAAATCAGAAATGTTCTTCAGATGCTTTCGCTGCAATTTTGAAAAAGGAAAAGGAAAATAACAAAGATTATTCGCTTGAAGTTGTGCAGAAGTTGATTACTGAATATTACGGTTTGCTTTTCACTGAAGGGCAGGGCGGCATGTATTTAACTAAGGAGCAAAAAGATTTAATCGAAAAAGGCTTCAATAATGGCAAAATTCCTGAATATCTCCGCCGTATTATGAATACCAAAGCAGGTATCGGCTGGACAAGCGGCGGTCATACCGCATTGCCGGTTTTGACAACCGCGACAGGAGTCAATGCAAGTGTTTTCAGCGGGTTTATTGAAAATACCGATATTTCAAATTTCCTTAAACCGATGATGTAATCACTTATGATTCAACACTCTCTGAAACAGGATTTAATTGCCATAATCATACTTGCAGTATGTTCAATAGGGTTGTTTTTTATCCCGCCTGCAAATCGGCTTGCCATGCAGAGCGGAATGAGAACTCGTGCAGTGGTAACGGCAGTTGATAATAGCGATTTGCAGTTGCACGGACTATTGAAATACGGTTCACAGCAATTAACTGTAAAAGTTTCAGAGGGCAAATTCAATGGAGAAACTTTTTATGCCTCCAATGACCTTTTAGCCCAAATGGAAGTTGATAAGGAGTTCAAAGTCGGCGATGAGATTATTGTGATTATCAATGATAATGATAAACCGATGCAGGGGGCAGTTGTAGCACAGGATTATGATAGAAGTTACTATATGTGGCTATTAATCGGGATATTTTGTGCGGCACTGGGAATTTTCGGGTCATGGACGGGAATTAAAGCATTGTTGAGTTTTATTTTCAGTTGTGTGGTAATCTGGAAGGGTGTGATACCGCTTATTTTGCGAGGATATGAACCGATTTGGGTTTGCTTCTTTGTGGTATGCCTTTTGACTTTGGTAATTCAATTTCTGGTGGCAGGTCTGAATAGAAAGGGAGTAGTTGCTTTTTTAGGGGCAATAAGCGGAGTTTTGGCAGGGCTTTGTACCGCAGAAATTTTTACTTCATTGATGCGGATAAACGGAGCAGTTCTGCCGTATGCCCAGGCGGTCTATTATTCAGGGTATGATTTTTTGAATATACAGAATGTTTTTGTCGGGGCGATGATTCTGGCATCTTCGGGGGCAGTTATGGATTTGGCAATGGATATAAGCGTCGGGATGTACGAAGTTTTTTACCACAAAAAAGATATTTCACGCAGGGAGTTATTCAAGTCAGGTATTCAAATCGGGCGTAGTGTGGTCGGGACAATGACGACTACGTTGTTGCTTGCTTATTCGGGTGGTTACATTACTCTTTTGATGCTTTTCTATGCACAAGGGGTTGAACCATTGGCGATTATGAATAATCCATTAGTTGCTTCTGAGGCGGTGAAAACTCTAATCGGCAGTTTTTCATTGGTTTTAGTTGCTCCTTTGACCGCAATCATCGGCAGTCAAATTTTTGTCAGTACGAAAAAGATCAGAAATAATTGATAGTGAATTGAGTTGAAGCATGAAAAAGTTATCACTTTTAGTTTTTCTATTGCTCCTTAAGTTGGGGATTTTCGGATTGGAAATTCCTTCATTTGAATTGCATAAAGGTTTGGTAAATTTCAATTCGTGGGCGGAAACGGTAAATTTTTTAGACATCAATAATGACAATTATCCCGATTTGCTTGTCGGGGGTAATTCCTTGTATGTAAATCGCAGTCAAGGGGGTAAAATTGTATTCGAAAAATGCGATTTGCCGAATTTGCGAGGCAGTTCTGCAGTTGCTTTTGATTTCAATAATGACGGTTGGACGGACTTTGCCACAAGCGGCGGTAATTTAATGCAGAATAACGGAGACGGCACTTTTGCAGATGTGGCAAATCAATGCAAATTTACTCCGCATGTTAAATCCGGCAGTATGGCGGTAGGTGATTTGGATAATGACGGTTTTGCGGATGTAATTATCGGTATGCTTGAGGATTGGAATGGGGCAAATTCAGCTTATTATCCGCTGCAAGTTTTTATGAATCGAGGCGGTAAGTATTTTGAAGAAGTGGCAGAAAAGTTAAAAATTAATAGTTCCAAATACAGCCGAAGTTTGATAATTTATGACTTTGACGGCAATGGTTTTCAGGATATTTATGTCGGTAATTATCGACTGCAGCCGAATTATTTGTGGATGAATTACGGAGATAATAAATTTATCGACGAGGCAGAGAAAAGAGGAGTGCAGGGTAAGTTTGAACCTAATAGATTCTATGATGAAGTTCAAAAATGCCGTTACGGTTATCGTTACGGTCATACTTTGGGGTGTCTGATTTTTGATTGGAATAATGACGGAAATATGGATTTATGGGTTTCAAATTTAGCTCATAAGTACATCGGTTTTCGCAAAAAAGACCCTACGCAGTATGATGTCAGAGGGTATTATTGTGATGATTCGGCAATTTATTGTAATAACGGCGATGGCTATTTCCGGGATTGCCGAGGAGATTTAGGGCTTATGCCGGAGCCGATAGGCGTTGCTCGTGATGAGTTGTGGTCGAGTGTGATTGCTTCTGATATTAATAATGATTCTTATGAAGATGTTTTTGTCCCGCAAATTTATAGTTTACCGTACAGTAATGCAAAAATTTTTCTAAATGACATGGGGAGAAAGTTTGTTGATATTTCTGATAAAATTGAAGCGAAAATTTTTGATAGTTACTGCGGTGCGTGGGCAGATATTGACTGTGACGGGGATATGGATTTAATTACATTCGGACGGCTTGAGTCGAATCGCGGCGGTGAAATTTATTGCCTGCTTAATAACAGCAAAGTGCTTAAAAATTCTTATCGCAAAGTTATTTTGCGTTCTTCCGCAACCCAAACTGCCGTCGGCGCGGTGGTAAAATTAATCGATAAAGAGAGTATTCAAACTCGCTTTTTCGGTTCATACGGGAGTTATCGTAATCAGCAAAACGATCCTGCATTGCATTTCGCATGTCCGCAGGGCGTAGAAAATTGCGAAGTTACTATCAAATGGGCAAGCGGTGTTGTGGAAAAATATCAATTAAAAGATAATTGCACCGTAATTTATGCTCCGCCAAAAAAGCAATAAAAATTATTGCTGTTTTTTTGAAAAAATATTTGCAATTTAATTATAGTTACGATATATTACAACCTATTTTTTCCCTGTTGTCAAAAATAATACAGTTGCAAGAAGTGTAACTATTTATTTTACAACTATTTATGAATTTTAATACTAACAAAAAACAGAAAGGCTCAACTCTCATGGACTGGAAAAAACTCGGCATTTTAACTCTCGGAACTATTACGCTTGCAAGCAGCCATATCGGCTGCAATTGGGTAACTCAAAAAAATATCTCGGAAATGGATAAAGCCGTAATTTTGGATGTCGGCGGTGATTGCGTCCCGATTTATAAAAAATATGCCGATTTAGGAGATGCTGAAGCACAGGCGAATTTGGCAATGTGGTACATGAATGAGCGGCAATTTCGCTGTGTTAATATGGAATTAGCCGGAAAATATGCTGAACTTTCTGCCAAGCAGAATCATCCTTTTGGTCTCTATTGTTATGGATTGTATTTGCAGTATTTTGCTCCTTTTCCTGAGCATCAGGAGAATAATGACCGAGAAGTTGAGGCATGTTATTTAAAGGCAGTTGAGGCAGGATATGATACTGCCTTGCTAACTTTGGCAGAATTATATGAGCTTAAAAGAATGCGTGGAGATTCTCCGCTCCATAATTTGGAACTTGCAGAGAAATATTATCGCATGGCGTTTGAGAAAAAAGTGCCGTATGCTGCAAGCAGTTATGGGATCTTTCTGGAGCGTAACAACCGCCCGGAGGAAGCGATAAAAATTTATCAAACATCAGAAGATTATTTCTCACTCTCTTTTCTTGCGAGCAATTATTATTTTAGCAAAGGAGGTGATCAGAAATTTGAAAAAGCGGTCGAACTTGCAAAAAAAGCTTTGGAAAAAGGTCGTCCCAAAGCGAATAAAGATAATCATTTTATCTATTTAGGGGCAGAATATAACAGCTGTATTTTGTATTATGCCGCACTGGAGAAACTGGCACTTGACAGCGAGGATAAAGAGGGAATTGAGTTGTTGCGTATGGCGGCTGATGCATCTCGTGGCTACCCGCAACTGACAGATGTTTTGTATACTTATGGATTGTATCTTGCTCAAAAGCAGGATTATAGACAAGCCGACAAATATCTTAAAGAAGCGGCAAATCAAAATAATCCTCATGCCCAAATTTTGTTGGGAGAGTTGTGCATGATGGACAATGATATTGATGGGGCGATTAAATATTATAATATGGCGACAGCATTTCCGAAATTCCGTGATTATGCTTTGACGAAGTTATCCGGAATTTATTATGATAGAAATGATATTGGCATGGCAAAATTTTACAGTAATATTTTGCTGGATTACGAGAATGTTGTCGGTTACAATAATACGGCTTTAATCAAACTTATTTATCAACGGACAAGTGACAATGATATTGCGGATGCGGCGGCTCTTTATGCTTGGTCTCTTATAGGTGAGAATGAGATTGCAGCTAACATGTTTAAGCAGATTATGGAGAAAGATGGCGAATTACTCCGAAAACTTGCAGATAACGGCAATAGTAATGCACTTTGGGCATTGGGGGTATATGAAGTTTGGCAATCTGAAAGAGATCAAATGAGTGAAAAAGCCTGTGCTGATTTGCAAAAAGCAATTGAACTCAAAAATAAATATGCTTGTTATGTGCGTGGAAATGAGTATGAGCAAGGATTAGATGGTTTTGAAGTTGATATTCTCAAAGCAATAGAGCATTATAAAATGAGTGGTGAACAGAATTTTGTTCCGGCAATCAGTAATCTTGTGAATTTGGTTGCTACGAATTATGAAACCGTGAAAATGCCTTGGGAGGAGATTGAGAAGTGGATTAAGAAAGTAGCGTTTTTGCCGATAAGTTATAATAGCAAATTATGGATCGATTTGGCTTATTTGGCGGAGATTGTCGGAAAAGATGACGAAATGGTAGAAACTATACTGGAAACTGCTGTTGAACAGGGTAATGAGTATGCAATGCTGTATCAACATAGAAGATATGTAGCAAAAAATGATGAGCAGCAAGCGGACTATTATCTTGAATCGGCATTAAAAAGTGAATGTCCCATTGCTTTTATGTTAAAGGCAGACCAATTGAGAGAAGAGGGCGATTTTGCTAAAATGGTTGAAAAATATTTGGAATGCTATAATCTTTATCAGGATGGTTTCAGTGCTGCCAAGTTGGCAGAGTGTTATTTGAACGGGCAGGGGAGAAGCAAAAATGCCGAGAAGTTTTTGGCATTTGCGGAACTTGCTTGTCAAAATGGCGAGGTGTTGGGCTTCAAACTTTTAGGTGATGCTTATAGAGACGGCAATTTAGTTGAAAAAGATTTGGAAAAATCTAAAAAATATTATGAGCAGGGAAGTAAAATTGATAGCGAAAAATGGCAAAGTTTGTTGCAGGAGTCTGAACAAAAGTAATTAATAAAAATTAGAACCATGGATGCATGGAGTATTTCCCGATAATTTTTTCGAGGAGGGGAGTGGCATGCATTAACCGCAGTTGAGACAAATTTTGTAATTTTGTCTCAACTGTTTTTTGCTGTCGCATTTATCTATATTACTGATTTTAGATAAGCAAATTACGGTTACTTCAGAGTTTTATTAATAACTTTCCGCAACTCCTAAACGCAATTCGGGACTGAATGTAACTACTTCTGAATCAAGTTTTTCAAGTTCTAAAATAATAATTTCATTTTTGCCCTTTTTGAGAACAGGTGAGGGGATATAGAGCGTTTCGGTCGGACCTATATTCCAATAACGTCCTAAATTGAAACCATTTACCCAAACCAACCCTTTAGTTCCCGGACGAAGTACAAATGCTTCGCCGATTTCAGCAAGTTCAAATTCCCCTTTATGGAAAGTTGCAGGAGAATTACTGAATTTGCCGAACTCAAGTTTGCTCAAGTCGGTCATCGGCAATAAATTATAATCCCAATCAAGGCGTATTTGCAACTCTAATGCAACTCCGCCGATAATGCCCTTAAAGTCTTTGCCCACCTGCGGACCATAGTTGATATGACCACAGTTTTCAACTAAAATATCAATATCGATTCCCTCTTTGCCGAAGGGGGCAAGTTTAAACTCATTTTTGCCCAAATCACGCATGCGGCTGCCTAAATATTTGCCGTTGCACCAAACTTGGGCATAATCATTTACTTCAAATAGACGCAGATTTTCTAATCCTTCATACTCAATATTATCGGTAATCGGCATCGGACCGTCAATATGGGTGCGATAGTGGATAAATCCGAAAGATTCACCTAATTCCTCCATTGTCGGCGGAGTAAGTTTATGTCCGCTTACGGTTCGGATATTTTTCAAATTATCCAAAAGCGGTGTGCTTTGAGTAAGTTTAATCGGAGCAGGGCAGACCTTTTTGCTTAATTCAACTTTACGGATGTTAGGATTATTTGAATATTCAGCAATAATTTTCTGGCAAGCATAAAATTTTTCATTCGGGTCGCCGCACTCATTCAATGGGCAGTCGTAATCATAACTGGTAACTGTCGGCTCATACATCCCCGGAAAGTTGCCGTTTGCACCATTGGTGAAGCCGAAGTTTGTGCCGCCGTGGAACATATAAAAATTGACATTAGCCCCGGCGGCAAGCATTTTTTCAAGTTCTTCAGCCGCTCCTCCGGGTTCAGTTCCTGCTCCTCTGGTGTGGTGCTTTTCGCCCCAGTGGTCGAACCAGCCATTCCAAAATTCCATGCAGAAACTCGGAGAATCAGGACGGTATTTTTTGGTAACTTCAAAGGCATTTTGAGAATTGGAACCAAAATTGGCAGATGCCATTACTTCCGGCAAAGTTCCCCCCACAAGCATGTGTCCAGCAGGACCGTCACTGGTAAAATGCGGTACATCAATGCCGTATTTTGTATAAAGTTGGTCGATATAACGCAAGTAATTTTTGTCATGGCAGAATGAACCGTATTCATTTTCTACCTGCACCATAATAATCGGGCCATTCTGGGTGCAGAGTTTCTTCTGAATTTTGGGCAAAAGCACGTCAAAATAGTTAGTCAAAGCCTTGATATACACATCATTCATTCGACGCAATTCGATACCTTGCAGCCCCATCAACCAGCCGGGCAGACCGCCATTATCCCATTCTGCGCAGATATATGGACCGGGACGGAGAATCATATTGAGTTTGTGAGCGTGAACTTTGTCAATGAACTTCTCTAAATCGCAGATCCCCTCAAAGCAAAATTCCCCTTGATGCGGTTCATGTAAATTCCACGGGATGTAGGTTTCAATAGTATTCAAACCAAAAGCGACTGCTTTATCTAAACGGTCATCCCAAAGGTCAGGATGGACTCTGAAATAATGTATTGCGCCTGAAATGATTTGAACGGCTTTGCCGTCAATAAAAATGTTTGTTGGCGTGATTTCAATTTTTTTCATGGTAATTCCTTTTTATATAGATATAGTTTCATTTGCTTTGAGTTGATATTCTAAAATTGCATTGTTGTTTTTGAAATCAGCAATTTTGATAACACAATCATATTTCGCGGTAATTTGTGCTTGTGTAACTTTGTGATTTTGCCATTTGAGATTAATAGTGAGAGCATTTTCTGCCCCAAGCCCTTTTACTTCGCCGTCGCTCCAAGCATCGGGCAGGGCAGGAAGAAAATAGATAACACCCTCAATAGTTTGCACCAGCATTGCCGTAACTGCCGATAATACTCCTAAATTTCCGTCAATCTGAAAAATTTGCGGCGGATGTCGGTCGAGTAATGAGCAGGATGATTGACCGGTTGCCAACCAATGAATTTCATCTAACGCCCGATTACCGTCATTAAATCTGGTGAAAAAGTTTGCCATCCAAGCATCACTCCACCCTGAATGGTTGTCGGGGAAATTAGCCAAACGAAATTCCATGGTTTTGCGTGCAGCTTCATAGAGTTCAGGGGTTTGTTTTTGATTAATTACCGACCCGGGGTAGAGTCCGATTAAGTGTGAAATATGCCGGTGACCGATTTCAATTTCCTGAAAACTCTCATTTTGCCATTCAAGGAGCCTGCCATCTTTGCCGATTTTGAGTTCGGGGAGGGATTGGTACATTTCACGCCATTGAGAGACCTCGTCATTTTGAATATCAAGTTTTTCTGCTACCCAAAGTGCATCACGCAGAAGTTCTGAAAGTAATTCGACATCGCAAGCAGCCGAGATACATAAACTTACAGGTTGACCTCCGCCGACAAAATAATTTTCCGGCGATTGAGAGGGGTTTATTTCGAGAGTTCCATTCTCATCGTACTCTAAAATTGAAGCGTAAAAATTGGCGGCTCCTTTTATGAAAGGCCAAACTCGATTGATTAAAAAAGTTTCGTCAAGCGTGTAGCGATAATGCTTCATGTAGTGCATGCTTATCCAAGCTCCTGCCATGAGCCAGACGCTCCAGCCATTTGCTTCGGGTGTAGCTTCTGCCCATACATCGGTTGCGTGAGGAAGGAAAAAGCCTTTCTCCGCTCCCCAAGTAATTTCGGCAACCTTTTTCCCCGCAATCGCCAAGCGGTCGCAATAATCAAAAAGGAGATTGTGGAAATCCGCTAATCCCGTGGAGTTCATACCCCAGCAATTCATCTGCAAATTGATATTCAAGTGGTAATCACTCTGCCATGGGGGATTAATTATATCATTCCATTTTCCCTGTAAATTGGGTGGCAGTTCAGCATTGGCACATGAGGCAATCAACAAGTAGCGACCGTAGTTAAAGAACCTTAAAGCATCTTCATCATTAGGAACATCGAGTTGGAAGTTATTGTAGTATTTTTGATGTTTTTTGATGTGTTCGGCTAAAGTTTTTTCCCAATCGGGTTTTTCCGCTTGCTGTAAATTCAAATTAAACTCTTTTTTGCCGTTAATATTTACGTCGATAGCGATAACGGCAATAATTTCACGGGCGTTATTGATACAAATTTGTTGGTTGCGATTTTTAATTTCTGCTCCGTCGGCAAAAATTTTGGCTTCATTGCGGAAGAAAATACCGCCTGATTCCTGCCCTTGCATCGCCATAAAATTATTTTCGGCAGTAAATTCGAGTGCATCGCCGTTTCGGTAGGCTCTTGAGAAATGGCAAGATGCATTAAAAGGAGTATTTTTGTTGTTGTAAACTCGATAAATAATGGTATTTGAACTCAAATCGGCAAAGCATTCACGATAAAAAGTTGTTCCGTCCGCAAAAATCGATGAAGTGCAAACTCCGGTTTGCATATCCAAGGAACGTTCTAATTTGATACAACCGAACTCAATAGCGAAGTGGAAATAACCTGCATCAGAGTAGTGGTCAATTCTCTCTGTGCCTGCAATCATCCCGCCGCGAGGTGAAAAATATCTATTGCCGAATTCATTTGCTTCTAAAAATTTTTTTTCACGCAAAAGTCTGCGAAGTTCAGGGAGTTTATCTGCCGAGCAATCAGGTGATTTTTTGCCTCTGAAATTGGCAGTCCAGAGCCACTCGTGATTGAGAGAAATTTTATCTTCGGGGTAAGTGCTGTAAATCATAGCGGCAATTTTTCCCGTACCGATAGGAAATCCCTCCATAAAACTTGACGCTGAATCTTTAAGCAAAATTGAGTGTTTTTTATCCATAAATTACTCCTGTTTTTTTGTTGCGTGAATAATATAATTGCAATCAGCCAATAATCAAGTTTTTTGTTGAAAAAAACAACTTTAATTTGTAATTATTTGTCAAAAATGAGAGAGAATATTTACTTTTTTTGGAAATGGGTGCTTGAATTTTTTTCACCGAATTATATATTATGTTGTTCTTAATATAAAAGTTTATGATCAGGAGCAAAAAATGAGTTTTAGTAAGGTTAATAATTTTAATGGACTGGGGATGAATCAAGGAAATCTTTCGCAACTCTCCAATGCTCTCAGCAGATCCATTTCGGCAGAGAATTTTACCGGAGAGGCCGGTAAAGGCGGAATGGCGACCGAAGGCGTTAATGCTGCTTGTGCCGTGAATTTAGGGCAGGGGTGGAAAATTTCTCCGGCAATCGATATCCAAGGCGGGGAAACTTTTACGCTGGCAAATATCGACGGTATGGGGGCAATTCAGCATATTTGGATGACTCCGGCAGGGCGGCACAATAGATTCTATATTCTTCGTATTTACTACGAAAATTCTGAAACTCCTGCTGTTGAATGTCCGATTTGCGATTTTTTTGCTATGGCGTGGCCCGATAATAAGTTTTCGCCGCTGAATAGTTTAATGGTTACTCACAATCCCGGCAGTGCCTACAATTGTTATTGGGAGATGCCGTTTAGAAAAAATTGTCGAATTACCCTGACTAATTTAGACAGCGAAAAAATGCGTCTTTATTATCAGATTGATTACGTTCTGACGGAAGTTCCGGAGGACTGCGGATATTTTTGTGCAAGTTTCCGTCGGGTTAATCCTTTGCCGTACAAGGAGGTATTAACGATTGCAGATAATATTGAGGGGCAGGGGCATTATGTCGGAACTTATCTTGCCTGGCAGGTAAATAACTGCAAATGGTGGGGCGAGGGTGAAATTAAGTTTTATATCGATGATGATCAGGATTTTCCGACTATTTGCGGAACAGGGACAGAAGATTATTTTTGTGGTTCGTATGATTTCAAAGCCAAATTAACTCCGACTTCAGAAGTGCAGTATTGTGAATATTCAACTCCTTATGCAGGAATGCCGCAAGTGATTCGCCCTGACGGCCTCTATAATTCACAACAGCGATTCGGTATGTACCGTTGGCATGTTTGTGATCCTATTCGCTTCCGCGAGAAGTTGCGAGTTACCATTCAGGCTTTGGGGTGGAGAAATGATTGGACTTATCTGCCGTTGCAGGATGATATTTCAGCAACTGCCTTTTTCTATCTGGATAAGCCGACACCAAAACTGCCTGATTTTCCTGATAAGGATTATTTGGAAATTATTTAGATTTTGAATAAAAAATAAATACGATAATTGTTTTTTTGCAACAATTATCGTATTAAATTTTAGTTTAAATGGGGGAGAAGTTAAATTATCTCCCTAATTTCATAATTACTAATTAAGGTTTGAAAGTTGCTCCCTCAATGTAACAACTATCATGAGCTGCTGAATTGTGATAATAGACACAAAGAACTTCGCCATTTTCAAGTTCAATTGAAACTGGATAACCCAAGTCAACATTGCCGCCGTTATTCTGGATAATAATTTCATTTTTTATATCCCAAGTTTTTCCGCCGTCATTGCTTATACAGCCACGAACACCCATAGGAGTATAGCGGTAACCGTAAGTTGCTAAAAGTCTGCCGTCTTTAAGTTCAAGCAGGTGTTGCGGATAACCTCGAACCGGGGTTTTGATCGGTTCTGACCAAGTTTTTCCCATGTCCTTTGAGAAAGAAATTCTCATGTAACCATCGCCCGGCATTGGGACTCTGATTGCTGTAACCATAGTGCCGTCACGCAAAATAACGGTGTGCGGTTCCTCATATTTTGCCTTTTCGGATAAGGGCATTTCAGCAACAAGTCCGATTTTTTCCCATTGAGTTGCGTCGGGAGAGCCTTTATACATGTAAACTTGACGTTTGCCGTTGTCGTTGCCGAGAGTGGGCTGGTACAAAGTGCCGTCTTCGGCGATAGCAGGACCATGCGGAGTGAAAGCAGGCGCTTTCACGGGGCGAGAAAAAGTTTTGCCGTTATCGTCACTGAAAAGGAAGAAACTGCCGCCGAAATTATTTGCACCTGCTTGTTTGATATAGTTAGTTTCTGAACTGAACTGTTCCGCAAGTGCTTTGATTGACATCCATGAATTCCAGCCTCCGTGGCATACCATTACTCTGCCGTCAGGCATAACTTGAATCGCGGGGTCACGCTCATCGGATTCGGTATCGGAGATAGAGACGGGAGCTGACCAGTTTTTGCCGCCGTCTTTTGAATAGATAATGCAGATTCTGCCGTAGGGGCAGATGTGGTCTTCGGCTTCACGGAAAACTACTGCCAAGTCGCCATTGGGGAGTTTGGCAACGCCGGGGAATGCCAAGTGACGATGTGCGATTGCACAAATTTTCTGATGTTTGACACCTTTAGTTACCGGGACTTTGGGGAGTTTGTCTTTAGCAGCTATTTTGTACGGTGCAGTAATTTTCATATTTTTAATACTGCCATTGTACCCACGATTTGAACCTGCAAATTTTGAAGCGCCGAGGATTAGTTTATTTTTTGACTGATCGGTAACAAAAGTTACAGTATTAGTTTCGGGACTATCGGTATTTGCTTGCAGGAGAATTGTATTAGTCTCTGCATCGTAAGCGAAAGTCATACTCTGCCAGAAGCCGATTTTTTCGGGACACGGAGTTATCAAGGTATTGTAACGCTTCATGTCATTGTTGTAGAATACGAGTTTCAAGTGCCTTTGCTCCCCTTTGCCCTCAAAGTGAATGGAGAATCTTCTTCCCTCAACCAATCTGGGGTAGGGGTTATTCTGATCGCCGTTGTCGCAGAATTCCAAAGTGATTTTGCAGCCCTTGCTGAAGTCATAAATTTTCGGTAATTCAGCGGCAGTTGCATCATTGGGGATTACTTTGAATTTTAGGGCGTGGTACAAGCCGTCAAAGTAAATTTCAGGCTTGTTTTTGCCGAATTTCAGATTTTTCAAGTCAATTTGCTCCTCGGCTGCAAAAAGCGAGAGAGTAAATAAACCAATGAGTGTAAAAGTTAATTTACGCATTAATTTTTTCCTTTTCGTATTTAGTTATTTTAAGTTAAATCTTTCTTTGAGCCACGGCACTGCATGCTGACCTTTGAAATAATGGTCAGGCCCATCATTGTTGGTCATGTGCCAGAATTCCGCATCATTCAACCCTTCAGGGAGTTTGTCGTGGTAACGGCTTTCATAAGACTCATATTTTTTGAATTGAATTACCTTGAAGTTTTCAGGAGCACCCATTATTTGATATGCCTTTTGATACATTTCAGTATCTTTGGACGGCAATCCCTCTGTGCAGAGAACCGCTCTTGGAGCTAAACTTGCCAGTAAGTCAGGGTGGTCGAAAATCTCATACATACCGGGATATACGAAAGTTATACCGAATGACCCCGGACGACGACCGGAATTGCCCGGTTTAGTGCGGACTTTGACAGATTCAAACCAGTTGTAGATATTCTGATTGAGTACAACTGCTGATACTTCGGAATTGAAAATCGCCAAATACATCGCCTGCCATGCACCCAAAGAGTGTCCGCTGGTGGCAATTTTTGACTTGTCAATAAACGGAAGTTCTTTAACCCATTGCATAAGCTGGTTGTTCATATAAGTTGCAAGTCCGATGTAACTCCAATTCATACCGAATAAGTACATTGAAATAGTGTGAACATCTGCTCCATTGCCATTGCCTGAAAGTCTGACCGTATCAGAGGTTTCTCCGAATGAGGGATTGTCCATAGTTACAGTAACCATACCTGCTTTGGTGTATTCAAGGGCCATTTTATTGACATCATGGTATTTCGGCGTTGCGAATGCAGGATGCAAATCCTTTTCACCTGCCATACTTTCCTTGCTTCGGTTTGTACCGGGAATACACATTACGACGGGGGCTTTGTTATTGACATTGACTCCGTCTGGAATGAGCATCAAAAATGGCACAACTGCACCCGGCATCGGGTAATGCTCCCATTTTTCGAGGGTGTAGCCATTGCGTTTCTCTCTGGAAAGCATTTTGGGTGCCGGTTGTTCCGGAAATTTCTTTAGCATCATTTGAGCCAGACGTTCTTTAACTTTGCCCTGCCAAACAATAAATTCATCCTTGTTCATATCGGGATTGAAAGCAAGTTCCGGCTTTGTGTCACGAAGAATCTGTTGGAGAATACCACGAGTGGTATCAAATCTCCCGTCCGCACGATCTGACTTGAAAACTTTTTCCTTTTCAATATCCAAATCGAGGGAGTTGATAGTATTGGCAGTTTTGTTTTTTGCTAAAGATGCAAGTGAATAGGGAGCAGTTTCTTCAATTTTCAAATTGCGAATTGTCCCATTGAAACTTGCACGCTTGAGGTCATTCGGCAAAGTTCCGAGAGTGAATTGCAAATCATGCAATCTCAAATTCGGCGGTAAACTGAAAAGTTGCTGTGTATCGTCAAGTTTCAATAACGCCATGCGGCTTGCTGGATCGATAATCGCTTCGACTTTGTGGTATTTGCCGATTTCATTTGATAATTTCAATGCGGCTTGACGGTATCCGTTGCCGGTTAAAAGAAATTTGAGGTTGTATTGGTTGCTGGGCAAAGTTGCATCAATGTGAATCGAAACTCCCATATTATCCAAGAGCCTTGGGAAGCGAGTGGTCTGTTTAGCATCCAATTTAAACTCAAAAGAGATGTGTCCGCCCTTGCGGAAATCAAATTTTTGAGGAATATTGACAACTTGAGTTTGACTGCCGGATGTGTCGAAAACTAAAGCGTTGCCATCGACTTTCGGCGATCTTGCACCATTTTGAAGTGCTTTGGCATCCATTTGATAAGTGCCGCAAACTGCGGCACTTGAGAGGATTACGCAAAGCACGGAAATTATTGAAAGTTTGTGCTTAAACATTTTTTATCCTTTAAAATATGTTTTTAATTTTTTTCAACAAAATTTATTATGTGGTCGGTTTGGTTCGTTTAGAACCTTGGAACCAAAGATTTTGCTGAGTAAAGTCAAGTTTTTTGTCAACAATCTCTGTTTTTGTTTTGAGATGATTTACATGACCGTCTGCCCAAAGGACATTTGTTCCATCGCTATGGTGATCTCCGGTTTTCTTTTCGAGCATGTTTGAATCAGTGATTGCTGAATTCAATTGATGATTAGAATAACGGTTTTTTAGATCAGTATGGAGTTCAAAGAGCAAACCTACATCACTGCTGTTTGGAATACTTGAGTTTAATACATGGCGAATTTCTCCTGCTGCTGATACATACAACTCAACAACGAATCCATTCGGTACATAACTGAGCGTTCCTGTTTTGCCGCCTGTTGCCGCTCCGCCGCAAACGAAGTCCAATACCGGCATGGTGCTTTTGAGAGTGCTTGCAGTTGAGGGGCATTCAAATTGTTTTGCTGAATTTCCAACGTAAGCACCGACTCGGCTCATCCACATTTCAGCAACTGCGTAACTGGGATAAACAACCATCGGGAAGTATCCGCCATTATCATCGCAATACAAAGCAAATCCTAAACCGATTTGTTTTAAATTGTTCGCACATGATATAGCACGGGCTTTTTCACGGGCTTTGTTAAGAGCCGGGAGCAACATTCCTGCAAGAATCGCAATGATTGCAATGACAACTGTCACTTCAAGTGCCGATATTTTTATTTTTTCAATAGTATAAAAAACGATACATTGTGAGTTCTTAAGCTCAAACAAAAAAATTAACCTTACTGAAAACAAAAACAAATCATAAAGAAAGGACTAAAATTATGAAAAAATTCAGTAAATTCACACTCATTGAGTTGTTGGTGGTTAGTTCAATGTTGTTTATTTGAACATCAGACTGCATCAATGCACCTAAAAACATCCTCCTTTCT
>JAFTJQ010000079.1 GCA_017456285.1 Lentisphaeria bacterium | reverse complement strand
CCAGAATAATCGAACTTTGCACTGGTTAAGTCAATAATATCATCGCCGTCGCCTGCTTGAATTTCTTTAATTTGGGCAAGACGGCTATTGCTTTCACCAAAGTTATCAAATGAAGCACTGTAGATGTCATCAATAAATAACGCATCACCGTTTTGGTCATTGGTTAAAAACAGTATATTGTTATCACTTGAACCAACAAAAATAT
Organism: Lentisphaeria bacterium; assembly: GCA_017456285.1. Classification (GTDB taxonomy): domain Bacteria; phylum Verrucomicrobiota; class Lentisphaeria; order Victivallales; family Victivallaceae; genus RGIG5270. The sequence continues at coordinate 24,668 of JAFTJQ010000079.1, read as the reverse complement.
CGCAAATCTTATTTTTTCCCTTGAGGATAACTTTTTCTTCAACAGCGGCACTTCCCTGATATTCCGCCCTCATCAAACTCCCCCAAACACCATTTGTACGGGCAAGGAAGACTTCTTTAATTCCATCGGCAGAAGCACGCAAGTAACTGCCATTAATAACATCATCTCCGATGACTGAACCTTTGTGAATTTGTTTATTATCTTGATTGTAAACTACATACTCAACATTCTTAAAAGAAGTTAGGCATTCAAATTTTGTGCCAATGATTTCAAATCCCTTATTAGCTGCAGAATTTTGAGAATAAATCTTAAGTCTATAAGAATCTCCATAATTATTTCCGTCCCAAGAAGCAAATGTGTTCAACTCTCTGCAATTGGCAATTTTATAAACTTCTTCGCATACATTTCCGGCAAGGTCGGTGATTTTAAATTTAATATTTGCATTATAAGAGAGGAAAATACCATTTGAATTATAATCAAGATACTCACCACTATTTACCCTATATTGCACTTTTGCGATTCCTACATTATCCTCAAAATCCCCATTAAATAAAATTCCGTTACCGATAGCAGTTTCTGTAATTTTATTAATTTTCGGAGCAATCTTGTCAATATTAGTTACCGTATAACGTCTCGCTACTGAAATATTGCCGGCATTATCGCTTACCCGAACCCAATAAACGCCATTGCGATCCATTGTAAAACTATTACCCTCAAACCATTCAGATTGATTGAAACTGTATTCAACAGATTTGATTCCGCTTAAATCATCTTCCGCATTAATTGTTATAGTTACAGACTCATTAGTTAATTCATGTGGAGATTGAGTGACTGTGAATGCCGGAATATTATTATCTATACAATTGATTGTAATTTCCTCATTAGTAATATTTCCTGCCTTGTCTTCAAGTTGAAAATAAACTGTACAATTTTGGGTAACAACAACTTGTGACCCGATGGTATGCCAAGTGTCTGTATCTTCGTAACTGAATCTGTATTTCGCTTCTTTGATAGAACTTTCGTCATCAATAGTATAAACCATTAACCTTACTGCATCATTTCTCCAAGTTTCTAAATCAGCAAGAGGAGTAATTTCAATTGACGGAGCTATTTGGTCAACAAAGCCAAGTCCGGCATCGTGATATATTCGTTCTGTAACATTGCCTGCCTTATCGGTAACTCGAACTGTAACAGCTCCATAATGATTTTTATCTAAAACAAAACTTGAACCCTCGGTGAACTCCTGTTCATTCCAAAAACGATATTCAACTTTTGCAATTCCACTCAAATTATCTTCGGCAATAATGGTTACAAAGGTATCCTGATTAGTCCAAGTCGACGGGAGTCCTTTTAGACCTTTGAGTGTCGGCTGGATAGTATCAATTTTGTCAACAACAACTTCACTGACTTCACTGATATTCCCAACAGTGTCAACCGCACGGAAAAGGAAATTTCCTGATTCCATATAACGAGATGACCAAGTTTTCCAAGTTGCACCACTATCTTCGCTGTATTCAATTCTGCTGATTCCGTTTTCATCATTGGCAATAACATTCAAAGTAATGCCTTGATTTGTCCACTCGGTCGGATTGCCGGAAATCGTCAAAGTCGGCGGAGTTTTGTCAATATTAGTAACCGTATAAGATTTAATTTCTGACTCAACGCCATTGCCGTTAAGGGCTTTAAAATAAACTGTAACATTGTCCTCAACTAAAACATTTTTGCCATACTCAAACCAAGTTTTTTGGTCGTAAGAATAAAGTTTTTGAGCGGAATGTTCATTGAAAGTCGCAAACAAATAAAGTTTCTGAGTCGGATAAACCGTATTGGCAGTAACTCTCGAAATATCCGCAAATCGATAAATCCCCAAGGTCAAATCGCCATTATCCTGCACTAACTTATATGAAAGGTCGTTTCTAACTAAAATATCACCATTAACAGTAATTGTGCCGTAATTTTCTGTTTCTGTCCCGATTGAGAGTGTCCCTGTAAAGTTTTCTGCACCTTGAGCAAGCTTGTAGAGACCAGTTTCCTGATTTGCATCAACGGTTATTGTATAAGTTGGAGTATCGCCAATTAAAGACAAATCATTAACCAAATAGTCATCACTGCTATCCATTTCTGAAACAGTAAAGTCAATAATTCCACCCTCAAGAACGTTCAATACAGTAGTTACATTTGTAGGGTTATACAATTCTAATCTGCCACGATGTTTGCCACCCTCTTCGAGATATATAAATCCATAATTTACTGTATTTCGAGCAACACCGCCATTTTTGATATATAATTCACCAGTATTGACAATACTATTAAGTTGACCATCTTTAAGTTCAAATTCTGAGTCTTTAATCGTTCCCTGAATATAGGTATCTGCTGCTATTATAAATTGGTAACCACCACCATCGTTTATAGTAACATTACTTGCATATGCTCCACTTGAGACAATCAAGAAACCCCAATCATTTACCGTAATATCAGTAACAGCTCCGCCACTTTTAACATCCATCAAACCACCATTATTAACTACAATGTTGGACGCAGCACCACCAGCTAAAACAGCCAAAGTATCCAAATCAAGGGTGTAATTATTGAGTTTACCATCTTTTACTTCAAAAGCGGACCCTGCCGAAGTCCCCTTAATATAGGTATTAGGATCGACGGTAAAATTAAGTCTCGCTCCTTCTTCAGCAGTAATATTTGTCGCAGTACCGCCACTATAAATAATTGCTGAATTACCAGAAGTTATTTGAAGGTCATTTACTTCATCAGCTTTTAATATCAAACCACTTTCATATCCACCATAGTAAATATTTTTATCACGTTCCAGATATTCAATAGTTGCGCCAGTTTCTGACGAAATAGAACCCTGCCACGGATTAAATGCGATTGTCGCTGTTCCGCCATTATTAACATACAAATAACCACCTCTATTCACCGTGGTTTTATTTGCAATACCACCATTTGAGACATACATACTTCCGCGACTATTTATTGTGGTATTGGTTGCAGTGCCGCCACTCGATACATATAAGTAGCCATCATTAATTATATTAACTGAATTTACAACGCCAGTTTCACGAACTGTAACTAATCCGCCTTGAGAAATAGTAGCACTTGTCAAATCACTATAATTTACGTTAACCTCTCCGCCTTTGACAACATCAACATTTTGAGCAGAACCACCATGAAGATCCATTGAACCATAACGAATTACAGCAGAGATAACATTACCCTCAAACACCCCCATTGTCACGAGATTATCCTCATCGCCTTGTAAGGTAACATCTTTAATTTTACCGCCGGGGTGAATATTCAAAAATCCGCCACCTGTAACCACAACAGAACTTGCTACACCACCACTTGAAACATACAAATTTCCCATGTTGCTGACAGTAACAATATTAGCGTTTCCTCCATTTGAAACATATAATCCTCCTCCGTTTTTTACTGTGGTGGAATTGGCTGTTCCGCCGAAGACATACATTGCACCGCCGCCATTCAACGTGGTGTTATTTGCGGTCGTTCCAGAGTGCACTGTTGCGGAAGTATTTAATACTAAGTTACTGAAATTATTTTCAAGGAATGTGACATTGGCACCATCCGCGACATAAACATATCCACCGTTTTCTTTAATTTGAGTTGCTATTCCACCACTTGAGACATAAATTGCACCACCACTATTCACCGTAGTGGAATTGGCAGTTTGACCTGAATAGAGATTAGCATAGCTATCGGAACTTACAATCGCATTGGAAATATGTACGCCAGATTCATAAAAATTATCTTCCTGAAGAGTAAAACCATTAATTGTTCCACCTTGTTTAATAGTGGTATTAGAAGCAGTTCCGCCATCATCGACATACAAATAACTCCAATTATTCACCGTGGTGTTATTTGCGATTTGTCCGGAATAGAGATACGCATTGCAATATGAATTTACAATCGCATTGGAAATATGTACTACAGATTCATAAAAATTATCTTCCTGAAGCGTAAAACCATTAATTGTTCCACCTTGTTTAATGGTAGTATTAGAAGCAACTCCGCCACTTGAGACATACAAATCCCCCCCTCTATTCACTGTAATGTTATTGGCAGTTCCGCCACTTGAGACATACATTGAACCATAAATATTCACCGTGGTATTATTGGCAGTTCCGCCACTTGAGACATACATATAGCCGACGTCATTCACCGTGGTATTATTTACAGTTCCGCCATCATCGACATACAAATCACCATAATACACCGTGGTATTATTAGCAGTTCCGCCACTGGAGACATACATACTACCCCAATTATTCACCGTGGTAGAATTTGCAGTTCCGCCACTTGAGACAGACATCCAACCAGAACTATTCACCGTGGTATTATTGGCAGTTCCGCCACTTTCGACATGCAAATATCCACGATCAATAGTATAATTATCCACTTTACTGTCTTTAATTTCAAAAGCCGAACCATTGGAAGTCCCTTGAATATAAGTATCCGGAGCTACAACAAAACCTAAATATGCCCCAGAGGAAGCAGTAATATTACTTGCAGTACCGCCACTTGAGACATACATTGAACCCCAACTATTCACCGTGGTATTTATCGCAGTAGTTCCTGAGTGTACTGTCGCGAAAGTATTTAATACTAAGTTACTGAAAGTATTTTCAAGGAATGTTACATTTGCTCCTTCTTCAACATAAACATATCCGCCATTTTCCTTAATCTGCAATGCAGTTCCGCCATCATCGACATACATCCAACCGCCGCTATTCACCGTAGTATTATTGGCAGTTCCGCCACTATAGACATCCAAATCTCCACCAGTATTCATCGTGGTGTTATTTGCTGTTCCGCCACTTAAGACATACATCCCACCACTATTCACCGTAGTTGAATTAGCAGTTCCGCCATTTAAGACCCACATTGAATCATTTCCACCCTCTGCAAGCACGGCGGAAGTTATGACATCACCTGAAGAGACTAACGCTCCTGAACTATGAATTTCTACACTCATGGCAAAAACCTTTCAATGAAGTGTTTTTATGAATATTATTACGAAGTAATATAGTCCCTATACTCCCAAAATACAATAGCAAAAATAAAAAAAATAAAGATTTTTTTAAGGATGTATAAATACATGGAGGCGTGGACACATAGTTTCCGTTGAAAGGTCATGAGGGCGTTGGGCTCAAAGTGCAAGTGGGATTGAAAAAAATGAAAAATCTAACGATTTTTTATTATTTTTTACTTGAAAAGTTTTTCTCTAATGCTATATTATCCCATAAAAAATATGTTTTAAGAAATTTTTGGAGGTTTTTATGGGCAAATACAATGTTTTAGTTACCGGTGGCGCCAGAGGTATTGGTGCAGGAATTGTCAGATCTCTTGCCGCAGCAGGCCATAATGTAGGTTTTTGCGGACGTGCGGAAGTTGGTTCCTGCGATGACTTTTTAGCTGAACTTAAAGCAAATTATTCAGGAAACTTCGCCTATTTTTGCTGCGACGTCTCAAACTCAAGTGATCGGGAAAAACTCCTTGGCGACTTTGAAGCAACTTTCGGCTCCATTGATGCTTTAATTAATAATGCAGGGGTCGCCCCTAATGTCAGAGCTGATTTACTCGACATGGGCGAAGATAGTTTCGACCGAGTTTTAGGAATTAACCTCAAAGGTCCGTTCTTTCTGACTCAAGCCGTCGCTAAAAGAATGCTCAAAAACTCTTCATCCAACTTCAAGTGCATTATCAATATCGGAAGTGTCTCTGCCGATTATGCAAGTATCAACCGCGGCGAATACTGTCTATCTAAATCAGCCGTCGCCATGGCAACTAAACTATTTTCAGTTCGCCTCGCCGATGACGGAATTTGCGTATATGAAATCCGTCCGGGGGTAATCAAAAGTGATATGACCGGTGCGGTTTCAGCAAAATATGACAAAATGATTGCAGAGGGTTTGACCTTGCAAAAACGTTGGGGCATGCCTGATGACATCGGCAAGGCAGTTGCAATGCTTTTGACAGGAGCATTGGCTTATTCGACAGGGCAAGTTATCAATGTTGACGGTGGTTTAACTATTGAAAGGTTTTAAGATGAAAAAACTTAATACCCTCATAATCGGAAGCGGTGCGGCAGGTTTATCGGCGGCGGTCAGATTAAATGCACTCGGCGTGGAAAATATTGCTATCTACACCGAGGGGCTGAAAATGGGAATTTCTATTAATACCGGACGCGACAAGCAGACCTATTACAAACTCGGCATGTACGGTGCAGAATCAGACTCCCCCTACTCTATGGCTCAAGACCTCGCAAAAGGCGGTTCAATGCATGGCGATATTGCATTAATTGAAGCAGCTTTATCGCCTTTAACCTTTCATAATTTAGTAAATTTAGGCGTTACTTTCCCTCACGATCTTTACGGTCAGCACATCGGGTACAAAACCGATCACGACCCCAAACGTCGTGCCACAAGTTGCGGACCGTACACATCACGAGATATGTGCAGAGTTCTCATTGAGGAAGTTAAAAGGCGTAATATTGCCGTTTTGGAGCATCGTAATGCAATTAAATTATTGACAACTGAAGACAAAAAGCAAGTTACGGGTGCAATTTTTATTAACTCTGAAAACGGTGAGTTTGAGCTTGTAAAATCCGAAAACATTGTTTTTGCGGTCGGTGGACCGGGTGGTTTATACGAAGCAAGTGTTTACCCCAAAGTTCATACGGGAGCAATCGGATTGGCACTGGAAGCAGGGGCAAAAACTTACAACTTGACAGAATCTCAATTCGGGCTTGCCTCCACCAAATTCCGCTGGAATGTTTCAGGGAGTTACATGCAAGTTCTGCCGAGATTTATTTCAACTGATGAAAACGGCAACGATGAAAAAGAATTTTTGCGTGAATACTTTGACTCAACTGCCGAGATGTATGATGCGATTTTCCTTAAAGGTTATCAATGGCCGTTTTCGGTATCAAATATCAAAGGGTCTTCGCTGATTGATATTTTTTGCTACATTGAAAAAATAGAAAAAAACCGCAGAATTTTCCTTGATTACCGCACAGATCCTGCTGATTTTAACTTTGCGGAACTCGGCGAAGAAACTCGTTCATACTTGAGCAACACTCAAGCAATTGCCGACACACCATTTAAGCGGCTTCAGAAACTCAATCAATTGGCTATTGACCTCTACAAAAATCATCAGATTGATATTGAGCATGAACCATTGGAAATTGCGGTTTCCGCCCAGCACAATAACGGCGGATTGGCAGGCAATATTTTTTATGAATCAATAAATTTGAAACACCTTTTCCCCATCGGCGAAGTCAATGGTTCACACGGAGTTACCCGCCCGGGAGGATCAGCACTTAATGCAGGACAAGTCGGTGCATTCCGTGCCGCTGAATTTATTGCAAATACCTATAATTCAGAGAGTGTAAGCGATGATGAATTTTCTGCAATTGCCGAAAAAGAACTGCAGATACTTGAACTATTAAAAACACTTCCCGCCAAGCAAGATTATCGTCAAGAACGATCCGAACTTCAGCACCGCATGAGTGAAGCAGGTGCTTTTATCCGCTCAACTGCCAAACTTGAGCAAGCTTTAGACGGTGCATACAAGCAATTAAATCGGCTTTTCAGTGATGGTTTAGGCAATTTAGATACGAAAAACTTAACTGAAACTCTGCGAAATCGCCACTTGTGCATCGCCCAAATTTTTTACTTGGAGGCAATTTTAATGCAAATTGACTATATCGGTTCGAGGGGCGGTTCTATTGTTTTAAGTGCTGACGGCGAAAAAATTCACCCGAAACTCGGCGACGAGTGGCGAATTAAAGCCGAAAATCCCGACTTTCGCAAATTGATTATGACTTGCGGATACGGAGATAATGGATTTGTGGAGATTAATTGGGAGAGTTGCCGCAACATTCCTGAAAGCAATGGCTATTTTGAAAGGGTATGGAGCGACTTCAGAAATAAAAAAATTTACGGAGGCGAAAATGATTTGTAATTTTTCAATTTTAAGAGAACTACGCAAACAGCACGGCATGAATATTGCTGATTTGGCGGAAAAAAGCGGAGTATCAGCAAGCGTTATCTCCAAATTAGAACGCAACCAAAGTGTCGCTGAAATGGAGACTCTTTACCGTTTGGCAAAAGTATTTGGATTGACACTATCAGACTTGATTTCTCTGGCGGAAAACCGCACTTCGCACACTATCGGTGCTGAACAATACAAATCAGGCGACTTCGTTTTTAATCGGGTTGACTACGGCAACATGCGTTCAATGCATGCGATTGCTCCGCCGAATGCCAAACTCTCTCGCCCTGAAATTCACCGTGATGACTATGAAATGTGTTGGGTAATCAGAGGCAAAGTCAGATTTTCTCTGCCGAATGAAAGTTATATTCTTGAGACCGGAGATTCTATTCAATTTGATGCGTTATTAACTCACAATTACGAGACATTGGAGGAGAGTGAGATTTTTATAGTTCACATAAAAAAAGGAAAGAGATTTTAAAAAATGGCTAATTCATATCGCAAAGTAACCGAATTTAAGACTATTGAGGAATTTCAAAATTACCTCAATCAACAAAATATCCGAATCGGTTTAGAAAAAAACATTCCTGCCGACGGCTCTGCCGCTTTGGCTCAAGCAATTAATTGCAACGGCAGAACTATCGGAAATCGTTGGGCTGTTTTGCCCATGGAGGGATGGGATTGCAGTGACGACGGAACTCCGACTGAATATACACGCCGCCGCTGGCTGAACTTCGCTTCCAGCGGAGCAAAACTCATTTACGGAACTGAAGCTGCAGCGGTCATGCACTCGGGGAGGAGCAATCCGCAGCAGTTATTAGTTGCAGACCACACCGCAGAAACCTTGAAAAATCTCTGTGCTGAAATGCGACAAGTTCACAAAGATAAATTCGGTCGCAATGATGATTTGCTTATCGGTTTGCAGCTTACCCATTCGGGGCGTTATTCGCACCCGAATAAAGCCGATGTTCTGGAATCCGTAACTGCTTACAGTCATCCGCTTTTGGATAAAAAATTCGGCAACTCTGCCGATAATGTCGTAAGTGATGAGGAAATAAAAAATATCATTCAGCACTTTATTAAAGCTGCGGTCATCGCACAAAATGCCGGATTTGATTTCGTCGATATTAAACAGGCACACGGTTACTTGGGCCACGAATTTTTAACCGCTTATGACCGCAAAGGTCCTTACGGCGGATCTTTCGAAAACCGCACCAGATTTTTCCGTGAAATTGTCGAGGGGATTCAAAAGGCGGCTCCGACACTGGAGATTTCCGCCAGATTAAGCATTTTTGACATAATGCCTTTTGTCAAAGGTGATGACCAAATCGGTCATCCGATGAAGTGGGAGCAAGCAACTTATCCTTACGCATTCGGCGGAGACGGTTCAGGAATGGACATGGATGAAAACTTAACCGAAGTAGTTGAATTTGTTAAACTTATGCAAAGTTACGGAATTAAACTTATTTGTGCTACTATCGGCAGTCCCTACTACAATGTTCACATGCAGAGACCTGCTTATTATCCGGTATCTGACGGATACTTGATGCCCGAACATCCGCTCTACAATGTTTCTCGACACATCAAAGCCGTTGCAAGACTTAAGGAACTTTGCCCTGATATTTTAGTTGTCGGTTCAGGATACACCTGCTTGCAGGAGTATCTCCCAAATGCGGCGGAATATGCGGTAAAAAATAACTTAACTGATTTTGTCGGAATCGGCAGAATGGTGCTTTCTTATCCTGAAATTTGTACAGACACCTTGCGGGGTAAAGCACTTAATCGCTGCAAAATTTGCCGAACTTTCGGCGACTGCACCAACGCACCGAGAAACGGCATGATTTCAGGCTGTTATCCATTGGATCACTTCTACAAAAATCTCCCTGAAGCCCAAAGGCTTAAAGAGATAAAAAAAATGTTAAAATAAGTTGAGGAGTTATAAATGATTTACTTTTTTGCAGACAACCACTATGATTCGCACCCGGGAAAAAACATCTTTGACCACTTAAGCGATGATTTGAAAAACAGAATAAATTTTTTTGAGGACGACTGGAGTGAACTTGAAAATTCAAATTGGGAGAGCGATTGCGAACTCTTGATTTTGAATTTGATCGGAGATACTTGCAATATCCCCCACCCTGACAGCAACGCCGAAAAAAGAGTAAAAAAATACTTGCAATCAGGCGGTAATGCTTTATTACTCCATGGCTCAAGTGCCGCATTCTGGCAGTGGCAATGGTGGAGAGAAATTGTCGGCTTACGCTGGGTTCGCCCTAATGACCCTGACCAAATAGCGGCATCCACCCACCCGATTAAGCCCTACAAACTCAGAGTTTGCAAAGTTCGCCATCCGCTGGCAGAAAAACTTATCCCGCTTGAATTACCGACTGATGAAATTTACACGGAATTGGAACAAGTTTCACCGATTACGGTTTTGCTTGACACCTTTATTGAAGAAGGAGTCTATCCGCAATGTTTGGAAAATTTTACTCCATGGGGCGGAAAGTTCATTCATTTCATCCCCGGTCATGCGAAAGAAGTTACCGAGAACCAAAAGTTTATCAGCAATATTACCGCAATCATTAATTACCTTACAGGAGCAGAAAAATGAGCAAATTAAAAGCAGCTTTCCTTAATAACGGCGGAGAAGCAAGTATCAATTATGTCTATACCGAAGAACAGAAAAATAAAATTGCAGAAATGACTGATTTCACGAACGGAGTATTTTCAATTGATGATCTCCGAAACGGCAAATTGCAGGATATTGAAGTAATTTTTTCAACTTGGGGTATTCCCCCTTTGACCGCTCAAGATGTGCAAAAAATGCCGAAACTGCAAGCAATTTTCTATGCGGCAGGAGCAACAGACAGTTTTGCCCGTGGGTGCTTCGCAAATAATGTAAAAGTTTTCAGTGCTTGGCTCGCCAATGCAATTCCGGTTGCCGAATTCTGTGTCGCACAAATACTGCTGTCACTCAAAGGATTTTTCCGATATGCAAGAACTCTTAACAATAGAGAAATGTGGTCAAATCAAATGGTAGGCCCCGGTTGTTACGGAGAAACAATCGCACTAATCGGTGCAGGTGCAATTTCAACAAAAATTCAAGAACTGCTTGAGCCCTACAATATCAATATCATCGTTGTACCGTCCCGCAAGGAAAATCGCACAGTTTCTCTCGAAGAAGCATTCAGCAAGGCTTTAATCGTCAGCAATCATCTGCCCGACCGTGATGACAATATCGGCGTACTTGATTATGAACTTTTTGCCTCAATGCGACATGGTGCAACTTTTATCAATACCGGTCGCGGGAGACAGGTAAATGAAGCTGATTTAATTCAAGTTATGCGAGAACGAACCGACTTGACTGCTTTACTTGACGTTACTTGTCCCGAACCGCCTGAAGCAGGTTCAGAACTTTATACAATTCCGAATATTTTTCTCACTCCGCACATGGCAGGTTCAATGAATGATGAAGTTCATCGCATGGCGGATTATATGATTGAGGAATTTCAGCGTTTTGTGAATAAAGAAGAATTGAAATATCAAGTTTCAGAAAAAATGCTTCTTACTTCCAAAAACTAAATTTTTCAATAAAATACTTGACTTTTGCAATCTCTGTGGTAAATTAAAAAGAGTAACATTAATTATCACAGAGATTTTTTTGAGGTTTAACAAATGAAATTTGTAATCGCTCCGGATTCATATAAAAATTGCTTAAAAGCAACTCAGGTTGCCGAGGCTATGCAAAAGGGTCTTTTATCAATTTACCCCGATGCGGAAACTATTTTAATTCCCCTTGCCGACGGCGGAGAGGGGACAACCGAAGCAATTATCAATGCTACAAACGGCACAATATACAAATGCCCTGCCCATGATCCATTAATGAGAGAGATTGAAGCCTTTTACGGAATTACGGGCGATGGCGAAACGGCAGTAGTGGAAGTTGCCGCCGCAAGCGGGATTGAGTTATTAAAATCAAGCGAACTTGATGTCTTAAATGCCTCAAGTTTCGGAAGCGGAGAAGTAATTAATGCCGCAATTGCCAAGTCGAATATCAAAACTCTTTTTATCGGACTCGGCGGTTCAGCAACTAATGACGGCGGCGTGGGTATTTTGCAGGCATTAGGCGGAGAATTTTTTGATAAACAAGGAAGAATTATTCCATTAGGCATTTCAGGGAAAGACCTTATAAACATTGAATCAATCAATTTAGACAAACTCAATCCCAGATTGCAAGAATGTCGAATTATTGTCGGCTGTGATGTAAAAAATCCTTTGACGGGCGACAATGGAGCAAGTGCCGTTTTCGGTCCCCAGAAAGGGGCAACTCCCGAAATGGTAAAATTTCTCGATTCAGGTCTTGCCAATTTCCGATGCAACCGCCAAGAACTTCCGGGAGACGGAGCGGCAGGCGGAATTGCATTTATGTTAAGAAACTTCCTCAATGCAGAAATTATTTCAGGTGCGGAATCGCTGCTCCGATTAACCAACTTTGAGCGTAAAATTCAAAACGCCTCACTCGTTCTTACCGGGGAGGGCAAAAGCGATTCGCAAACAATTGAGGGGAAATTATGCTCCGTAATTGCAGAGTGTGCTAAAAAACACGCAATTAACAGTGCTTTAATTTCAGGAGCTATCCGTGACAAAGAGGTGCTGTCAAAATTATTTAAATACATCATCCAAGTAACTCCCGATAATATGGATAAAGAAAGTGCATTCGCTCAAGCCCCTGAACTTATCAAAAAAGCAGTACAAAAACTTGCTGAAAAAATTTAAGCAGTGCTTTAATGAAGGATTTGGTCGTTTTACTCCTTGCTGACAATCCAATACCATACCGCACATCACATTTTTTCTGTTTTTTTTCTGTTTTTAATCGTTTTTGCCTTGAATTTAATTTTTTCTGATTTATATTACTTCACTATGAAAAATTCACGAAAAAATATTAAAAATGATGAGGTCGAAAATAAATTCAAAATCAAATATATTTTCTATTTGATTATTGGAGTTATTTTTGCTTTGGCTATTTATTCATACGCTCCTGCTGACATGTCAAAAACGACTGATGCAAAGGATATGCAGAATTATATCGGCATAATCGGAGCATGGGTTTCGTATGGGATGTTCTATCTCATCGGCTTGGCAAGTTATTTATTGAGTTTGCTTTTGCTTCTTTGGGGCGGACGTTCATGCATTACCAAGCCGGCATTTGAACGCAAATACTATTGGACGGGAATGTTTCTGGCAATTTTCGGGTGTTCATTGTTGTTAGCAATTACCCCTGAAGCATTTATCCATATTGCAGAAAAATTAAATTTAGGCTCTTCGGATAATCCCATGCGTTCTATCCCCGGCGGAGCAATCGGACAATATTTGGTTGCACCCGGAGTTGACGAATTTAAGCCCGGTATTTTACGCCGTTTAATCGGTTTGGTCGGCAGTAATATTTTAGGCTGGATAACCCTGTTAAGCGGTCTAATAATCATCTACTTATCCGATTGGCATGCAATTGTCAAAAAAGCGATCATTGATTCAGCTCACAATGATTATCAGAAAGATTTGGAAAATCAGCCGGAGAAAAAATCGCTTCTCCGTGATGCTTTTGATTCCCTTAAGCAAAAACAGCAACAAGCCACTCAAAAGAAAAAAGAAGAGCAAGCAGCAATTGCCGCTATGGAACAAAAATCTGCCGATACCGCTCCGCTTATGACCACGTTTTTCCCTGAAAATACCGTTGCGGAAAATCAATTGAGTGCTATGGAGAAATTGGCACAGGAACCATTAGAGGATGAAATAAAAATTGATACCCCTCCACATGTAACAATTGACCAAAATACTTTGCTCAATAAATCATCTTCTCTCGGCGAACTTAATGACGCAACTCCGAATACCGATATTACTGTCAAAGGCGAAAAAGGTAAAATAAATAAATACGGCACTTACGCTTACCCCAATTTGAATATGCTCAGCAAGGGCGACAGCAGTTCCGGAGAAGATTTGGTACATATAAACAAATGCAAACTGGCACTTCAGGCGACTTTGGATGCATTCAAAGTTCAAGGTAGAGTTACAAATCATATTTCAGGGCCGAGAGTTACCCGCTATGAAATTACGCTTGAACCCGGAGTAAAGGTGGAGAAAGTTGCAACTTTGAGCGGTAATATTGCCATGAGTTTGGAGGCTAAAAGCATCCGTGTCCTCGCTCCGATTCCGGGTAAAAATGCCGTCGGTGTCGAAGCTCCTAATGCAAAAAGTGAAGCCGTTTTCATGCGTGATGTCGTAGAGTCAGATATTTGGCAAAAAAGCGATGCAGAAATTCCGATTGTACTCGGCAAAGACATTGCAGGAACTCCGACGATTCTTGATTTGGCAAAAGCTCCGCACCTTTTGATTGCAGGTTCGACTGGTTCAGGTAAGTCAGTTTGTATGAATACCTTGATTATGAGTATGTTATTCAAATTCTCGTCAGATGAATTGCGTTTGATTATGGTTGACCCCAAAGTAGTGGAACTCAAAGATTACGAAACGCTTCCGCACCTTGTAACCCCGGTTATGAATGATTCCAAAAAAGTTCCGACTGCACTTCGTTGGGCAGTTAATGAAATGGAGAGACGTTATCAGATTTTGGCACAGGTAGGGGTTAAAAACCTTAAGGGCTTCAACAATCGTGTAATCACTCACCCCGAATACGATTTGGCAGGGAACGAAATTCCGCAGAAGTTGCCCTATTTGGTAATAATTATTGACGAGTTGGCAGACTTGATGATGACCGAAGCAAAGGTCGATGTCGAATACTCAATCTCCCGTATTGCGGCTAAAGGTCGTGCCGCAGGTTTGCACATCGTGGTTGCTACCCAACGTCCGTCAACTTCGGTGATTACGGGTGTCATCAAAGCAAACTTACCGACCAGAATCGCTTTCCGAGTCGGTTCGCAAGTTGACAGCCGAGTTATTTTGGATAAAAAGGGCGGCGAATCATTGCTCGGCAAAGGCGACATGCTCTTCCTGCCCCCCGGCGGAGCAGAATTGGTGCGTATTCAGGGAGCGATGGTCAAAGATCAGGATATAAAGGAAATTGTCAAATTTATTTCACTGCAAAGACCGCAGGAGTTTGACGATGGTGTGCTTGCCGAGGAGATTGCGGAAGAAGTTGCAGAAATGGTGCGTGAGGGCAGAACTGAACTTGATGATGCTATGGATGAAATTATTGCCGATGAATACGCTCCGATGGTGGCTAAATATTCACAAGCAGGCGATGATGAGTTATTCAGAAAAGCTCTCCACATAATATTCAGTTCACGACAAGCAAGCACCAGTTATTTGCAAAGACGCTTAAAAATCGGTTACGGCAAAGCGGCAAATCTGATTGATATTATGGAGGAGCGTGGTATTGTCGGGCCTCAGGGACCGGGAGGATCTAAACGACAAATTTTGGTTTTTGACGATATTATTGAGAATTAAACGCGAGGGGTGTGTATAATGATAGATTTATTTGAAAATGATGATGAGCAGAAAAAATCCGTAAATGAACTTGATGAAACTAAAGATAATTTAATTAATCCCGTGGAAACTCCGAATTTAAACGAGATTATTTCAGAAAATATCAACAATGAAAATGCAGTTGAGACTACGGAAGTTATCGGTTTAGAGGATGATGATTTTTTAGTCGGCAAAATCGATGAGGATATTGAGGAAAATAATTCCGCACAAAATGAGCAGAAAATACACAATAGCTACTTTGCCGAGAAGTTAGATAATGAAAAATCTTCGGAGTTCAAAATTGCCGAAGATAACGAATCTGAACGAGTTGAAGAAACTATTGACGACAGTCATCCCTATCAAAGTACATTTGAAACCCTCAATATAAATGAACTTGATAAAATAAAAAGGGCAAATATCACACTTGATTATGATAACTTCGGGGAATCACTCCGTAGATTGCGTGAAGCCGCCAATATTGATTACAGCATAATTAATCAAAGCACCCATATACCGATAGAGTATTTGATTGCTTTGGAGCATGAAGATTATGCAAATTTGCCGAGAGAGGTATATATTGTAGCTTATATCCGAAAATTAGGCACTATCTATCGCCTGACCGAGGAGGAGATTTGCAGTTTATCTAAAAAAGTCAAAAATCAAATGGATCATGACTTACCCGAAGAAAATGATGACAAAATCATCATGGAACATGAAACCAGCGAAGAAAACATCGCAAAACTCAAAAAAATAATGCTTTGGTTCGGCATAATAGTTTTTGCAATTATTGTACTGATTGTCGGAATAATTGTATTTGTCCGCCAGAAAGGTGATACGGTATATCATAAGTCATTCAGAAGTGAAGATATTATAGATATTCAAAAATCTCCCGAACTGGAAAAATATGTTTTGCCGGCGAATAGGTAAAATATTATGAAGTTGGCTGATTCAAAACATTGGATTCTATTTAAAAGTTTTTTCAAAATTGCTATCGTCAGTGTCGGTGGCGGTTTGGTCATGATTCCGCTTATTGAAGATGCCTTTGTCAAAAAATATCGCTTAATTTCCCATGAAGATTTGATTGATTGCGTAGCATTGAATCAATCTATGCCGGGGGTTATTGCTACTAATATGGCAAGTTTTATCGGCATGAAAGTCGGCGGAATTTGGGGTGCATTGGCGGCAAGTTTCGGAGTTGTATTGCCACCGTTTCTGGTTATAACGATTATTGCGATGATTTTCGGACAACTTGAGGGTGTGGCGGAGGTCGACCAAATTTTTGCTGGAGTGCGTGCAGCGGTAGCGGCTCTGATTTTAGTTTCAGCCTTGAAGCTGGCAAAAAAGATTTTTATCGGCAAATTTGCTCAAATTATGGCAATAAGCTCTTTTTTGTTATTAGTTTTCACTAAAATTGATGCAATTATTATCATTTTAGCGGGGGGAGTTTTAGGAATCATCTCGGCACTGATTAATTCAAAAAAAGCACAAAAAAATAAGGAGCTTGCCTGATGAGTTTGCTTGCAATTTTTTGGCTTTTTTTCAAAATAGGAATATTCACTTTCGGCGGTGGATACGCAATGATACCATTATTCCACGCTGAATTAGTTTCAAAACTCGCATTGGTGAGCAATACCGAATTCGGCAATGTAGTAGCTTTAGCACAAATGACCCCCGGCCCGGTTGGATTGAATTTTGCAACTTACACCGGATATTTGCATGGCGGCGGAGTTTTTGGGGCATTGGCAGGAACAGTCGGCATCATTCTGCCGTCATTGCTTTTGATACCGCTTTTATGTCATTACCTCGGTAAAATTGAAGACAATTACTTATTTCAAGGATTTTTGCGAGCAGTGCGACCGATAATATTGGGATTGATATTTGCGGCAGTAATATTTTTTGCAGATACGTCACTATTTACGGAATCGTTGCGAGAGATGATTTTTACAAGAGACTTCAGCAATTTTCAAATTAATTACATCGGGATTGCGGTTTTTGCAGTAACTTTTGTTTTGAACTTAAAAACTAAATTAAATGTAATTATTCTCCTGCTGATTGCTATCGGGCTTACTATTTTATTGAACCTCTTATAAATCATAAAACTATCGATTTTTGTTGCAAAAAAATTTGTATTTTGGCGTTGACGGTATATAGTAAAAACAAGAAATAAGAATTAATTAACCAGAGAAAGTTGTAAATCCATGTCGGAAAAAAAGTTGAAAAAATCAGAGGCTCCGTCTGACTTGACAGACAATGGCAGCTTCGGACCGTCAAACCGCACAATGCCGCATAATGTCAAGTGCGAAAAAGCAGTTTTATCTGCTATGCTGCGTGAACCGAAACCGTGCATTGATATCGTTGTTGAGAATTTAGGAGGAAATGCGGAAGTCTTTTATTCTCATGTACATAGAGTAATTTATCGTGCAATTTTGGAGCTTCAGAAAGAATCCGTCGCTCACGGCGAATTAGACGTAATCAGTTTGGCAAATTATCTGCAGAAAAACGGCGAGTTAGAGTCAATCGGCGGAGCATTATTTTTGGCTGATTTGTACAATGAAGTGGCAACTACCGCCAATTTGGAGTCATGGTGTAAAATCTTAAAAAGTCTCTTTACCGTGCGTCGAATGATTATGGTATGCTCTGATTCTTTGCAGAAGTGCTATCAGGACGACCGCAGTATCGAGGAGTTAATCGATGAAATCGAGAGCGATGTTTACAATATCAGAAATAGCGAGAGCAAGAGTTCAATTGTCGAAATCGTTGATAGTATCGGCGAAGAGTTTAAACTCCTGCAAGCAATTTTGAAAAAAGAAGTCGAGGTCGGTATCAGTACGGGCTACAAGGCAATTGACGATTTGACAGGCGGTTTGAAAAAAGGAGAAATGTTCGTTTTGGCGGCACGCCCGTCTATCGGAAAAACCGCAATTGCTTTGAATATCGTCAGAAACATGGCACTTGATGAACATAAACCCCGCAAGGTTGCTTTTTTCAGTTTGGAAATGACTACCAGTCAAATCACCCGACGGTTGTTGTGTGCGGAAGCAAGAATTTCCGAAACAAGTTTCTGGAAAGGCACTTTCGATACCGGAAACATTACCAAACTCACCCAGGCGGTAAGCGTTTATAAAAAATCAAAAATTTTCATCGACGAAACAGGCGGTTTGACAATCGCCGAACTTCGGGCTAAATGCCGACGCTTAAAAATGATGGAAGATATTGACGTGGTGGTAATCGACTACTTGCAGCTTATGAAAGGCGATAGCCGACTCGATAATCGCCAGCAGGAGGTTGCCAATATCTCCAGCGGCATCAAACAGTTGGCAAAAGATTTGAATATCCCGGTTTTGATTCTCGCCCAGTTGAACCGTGAAGTCGATAAAAACGCGACAGGTAATTCCAAACCGAAACTCGCCCACTTGCGTGAATCAGGAGCAATTGAGCAGGATGCGGATATTGTGGCATTCCTCCACCGTGATAGAGAAAAAGCAAAACACTTGGCTGAACATGAGTCCACCCCTGCCCTATTCATCGTTGAAAAAAACCGTAACGGACAAATCGGTGAAATTCCGTTGCTGTTCTTCCCGGCAGTAACCCGATTTGAGGTTGCCGCACCTCACGATTTGCAGGACGGCCCTTCAAGCGATGTGTAATTATTGAATAGCAGGAACCTTATTTATGGATTGGCAAAAAATCGGCAAATACCTTTTGGTAGGGTTAAATATTATTGTGATGTTGCCATTTTTGCTTTTATTCAGTGTTGCTTTTGTGGGAATATTGTGTAATATTATTTTGCCATTGTATATTAAGTCTCTAACTGCGAGATTATTGATAATTATTATCTGGGGATTGGAAATTTATTTGTGGGGCAAACATCAATACAAGGCAGTTTTCAAAAAAGAGGGAGTGAATAAAAAAATTTCATTGATTTGCTATGGAGTTTTTCTTTTTATAACAGTTGCTGCAGTTTTGACAATAACCATCACTAACAAGCAGATTTCAAATAAATCAATTGCCATGGCACGAAAAATTGATTTAATAAATTGTACTGCTTTCTACTCAAATATTGCCAAAAATCAATTACCGGCAGTTAAAGAGTTTAATAACTATTACGAGATTGAATTAAGTGATATTACTCCGGATAAATTTGCCGAGACAGAAAAACTATTAGAAGGTTTCTGGATTGAATTTAAAGAGTTGCCAAGTAATACGAAAGATATAAAAAATATCCCGATTAATTACGATGACCGATTGTGGAAGTCAGTTTCACCACATGGAGATTTTGTAATTATCTACAATAGTGAATTGCAAAAGATGTCATTTTTCCGTTTGTTTTGAAATTTATTGTAAAAAATGCCCCCATTTTTAGCATAGAAAACACGACTTTTACATTCTAATAAAGATTTTTTAGCAACCTTTTGCAAGGAAAATAAAAAATGGAATTTTAGAAGCCCCAAAGGTCAGGTCTAAAATTCCATATATTTGATTTAAGTAAAATATTTTTTGTTAAACTCAACTAAGAAATAAATTCTCTTATTGATTTCAGGTAATTTATTGCTTCTTCACACTCTGAAATAATAGCAGAACTTATTTCTCTCTCAATGATCATTGGTAATTCCGGATTTAATTTATGCAGTTCTGTCATATATACAGTCCAATCAATTGCACCATGCCCAATTGGAGTTTCTGCAAAAGCTTTTCCGTTTTTAGCAAAAAGTTCTTTTATCCCCCCATGAGCAAAGGCAGTATAAATTTCTTCTGAAGCGCATTCGTGATAATTAATACCGTCTTTTGCATGGGTATGGACGATTGTATTGCCGAAATTTTTAAGTGCAGATACCGCATCTTCATTTTGAACCATGACTAAATTTGCAGGGTCGAGGTTAATTTTAACATAATCAGAATTAACTTCATTAACCAAATCAAGCAAAATTGCTGACGGTTCGGGACCGGTTTCTATTGCAAAGTATATTTGCAATTCCTCTGCATATTCAGCGATTTTCCGTAAAGATTCAAGCTGCAATGCTCTTACCTGTGGATTAATAACCCCGATATGACTTGAAACCATGTAACCGCCTAATTTTTTAGCTAAAAGCATATTGCGGTATGTGAAGTCTATTCTATCCGCATTTTTTTCCGGCAAGCGAAAACCAAAACCGCCTACCTCACCGCAGATTCCGGTAATTTCTAAATTATTATCGGTACAATAATTTTTTATGTCATTAAGTTGTGTGTCAGAAAAATCATGCAAATTTTCCCCATTGGCAACGGCATAAAGCTGTACTGTCTCTGCTCCGATACGTTTTGCAGTACGGAGCGAGGTCATAACATCTTCTTTGAACCTTTGTGGGATTACGCCTATTTTCATAAAATACTCTTTAATTTCTTTGCGGTATCAACAGCAAGCTCATAATCCGGGAGAACCAAGTCGGGCAAACGGGAGAAAGGAATCATTTCAGCAGTTAAAGTACCTTGATAATTCATTGCTTCAAGGGCTTTTTTTACCGCGGCAAAATCGACATCACCGTCGAGTAAGTTGTCGCCGAAGCCGTGGAGATTTCCGCAACTGTCTTCACCCTTAAAATTCTTAACATGAATTGCTTTAATTTTATCCCCGAGAATTTCAATAAAATCAACTGCCGGCACTTGAAATTCGCAGTTGCCAATATCAAAATACATGCCGATTCGAGGGTGATTTACTGCTTCAAGATAGAATTTCCATTCCATTGGAGAGATTAAAAATCTATTCCAGACATTTTCAAGACCGATATTAACTTGGTATTTATCCAAATCGCCTTTGATCTCTTCGAGAGTGGCAAGTGAGCGTTCCCAGACGCTTTTGTAACTCTGAATCGGACGTGATGGATCCCATGCCACACGGGTTGCTCCTGCGACAACGAGGATAGTTTCAACTCCGAGAAGTGAAGCAACTTCGATATAACGGCGGGTAAAGGCAACTGCTTTCCGGCGTTCTTCTTCATTTTCAGAAGCAAGTGAAAGTCCCCAATATGCCCCGCTTGCCATAGTGCGGAGACCAATATTTTTAGATTTTGCATATTCGCGAATTTTTGTACATTCGTCAGCAGTAATATCTTCTTTGATAATATCGCCAAAGGTTAATTCAACTCCGTCTAATCCCATCTCTTTGGCAAAATCAATAAATTCATACGGAGTTTTTTGACCATCAAAACCGCCATATACCCAATAATTAAGTGCCTTATACATATTTCACCTCTACTTTCTTGCCGCTTTCAACTGATTCGATTTCTGCCATAACTGTCGCAACTGCATTGAAAATTGATTCCGGAGTTTGATATTTGTCAGGAGTAACTCCGTCGCGAACACAATTTACAAAGTAGTTAAGTTCCTGATGCCAGCCGGTCGGTAAATCGCCGACATTAAGTTCAGGAGTAATTACGGTGCCGTCATTACAATAAATATTATAACCATTAGCATCCAGCTTAATAGTTGCCTTTTCACAGATAATTTGGAAACTCATCTCAAAAGGAACATTTTTTGCCGCAGCCCAACCGCCTTCGGCTGTAACAAAAACACCATTATCATATTCATAAGAGGTTACGACATGATCGATACCATTGTCGCTGACCAGAGCTTTAGCACCGACACTTGTTACGCTTGTGGGAGCGCCGAACATATAGTTTACAAAGTCGGTATCATGCAAATGCAAGTCCAAAATTGCACCACCGGACATTTTTTCCTGCATAAACCAGTTGTTCCATGAGTTACCGTCAACGCTGGGGGAGAGGCGACGGAAAAGAGCACTTTTCACCTTGCCATAAGTACCGTTTTGAACTAATTCCCAAGCGTGGCGGTATTCCGGCCAAGCACGGACACACATACCGACATTGAAAAATTTATCACTTTCAGCAACGGCAGTTTTAATTTTTTTAAGTTCATCCAGAGTACGGCAGAGAGGTTTTTCGCAGAAAACATTTTTACCTGCTTCCAGAGCCTTTAATAAATATTCAGTATGAAATGGGGTCGGCACACAAATATCTACAATATCGATTTCTTGATCCTTGATAAGGTCAAATCCATTTTGATAAGTTTTAATACCTGTTAAGTCAAGCGGAATAGAGTTATCACCATTACCGATATTACCAACGACTTTGCTAATATCGCCGGTAAGTTTGACCTCATCTACGTCTGCGATTGCAACGACTTTTGCCCCCGGCAGATTTTTGTAGATTCCAAAGTGTGTAGTTCCCATGAACCCCAAGCCGATTAAACCGATTTTAATTTCTTTCATATTTCTCTCCTTATGGTTAAAAAAATATCACATTACATATATATTAGCAGTTTTTTCAAGAAAAAAAATAGATTTTTTCGCAAATTGGTGGACATTTTTGCAAAATATGCTATTTTATATAAGAAAAGGTAATAAAACAGGAGTGAAAAACACAAAAATGAAGCATGTTGTATTAAATTTGATTTTAAGTGCCAAAGCTGCGAAAATTATTGACAGTTTTGCCTCTTTAATGAAATTGAGAATTGTTTTTTATTCACTTGACGGCAAAGTAATTAAGCAGAGCCGCAACGAGGGAAACTCTCCATATTGCCGCTTGATGCAGGATGAGATTTTCGGAATTGAGCGTTGTTTGAAATTAGATGAAACCAAGCACCGTGAGTGCCGTGAGAGCCAAAAAATTATTACTTACAAGTGTCATGCCGGATTGACCGAAGTGGTCGCCCCGCTGGTGATTTACGGCGATGTGGTCGGATATATTATTTGCGGTCAATTCCGCATGAGTGATGCAATTCCCTGTTTTATAAAAGATGAAAAACTAAAGCAACTTTATTTGAACCAGCAAAAACTTGATTATGAAGCACTTGACAATATTCTGGAGATGATGAAAATGCTTATGGAATACATCACCGAAAAAGAGTTAATTGCTACAGAAATTGATTACCGCATGATGAAAATAAAAAATTATATTGATACCCACTATCAGGAAGAAATAAGTCTGAATACTCTTGCCAGATATATGTGCTGCAGTGAATCAACTTTATCTCATTATTTACAGAACCATGATACTACCTTAAAATATCTTATCAGGGATAGGCGTATTTCAGCAGCCGAAGAACTTATGAAAAATAATGCTGATTTAACTTTTAGTGAAATTGCCACTATGGTAGGATATAATGATTCTCATTATTTCTCACGTATTTACCATAAACATAGAGGAATAACACTTTCTGAGAAAAAATCACGTTTTTACAATAAGAAGAAAATTAAAAAATCATAAAATAGCAATGATTTGCAATTTTACCCACCTATAATGCTTTGTTTTATACAATAGAATACAAGCAAAAACAAGGGAAAAAATTATTTTTTTAAGTTAAAATGCACCATAAAGTCGTGCTTTGTTCATTTTTTCAAATAAAATTGTATTATTTTTACCACAATATTCAAAATACAAACTATCTTTTCCCCAAAAAACTGTTATCCTATTAATACATTTTGTTTGCAAAAAATATTTATTAAAGTAAATTATGTGTAAAAAGAAGCATCAACAATCAAATACAGGAGAAAATTATGATTATTCCTAAGCCATTACCCTATGTCGCAGAATTTGAAAAATTAGGATTCGGTCTTTTTACCCATTGAGGATTATATTCAAAGAGGTTTTTATATGGAAAATAATTGGATTTGGACATTCGGAGAAGTAAAACCGCATTGGGCTGTAAAATTCAGAAAAGTTTTTTCTTGCGATGACAATTTAACTGCGAAAATTAGAATTGCTGCGGAAAATGACTGCATTCTCTATATCGACGGCGAAGAAGTTTTTCGAGGGATCAATCCTGAATACTATAATAATAAAAGTTGGACAACTTTACAGCACAACTTTAAGTCAGGAAAACATGTTATCGCAATTTGGGCATATTATGTCGGAGAAGATTTTCAAACGGTGGTTAATTCGCACTCGCCCGGGTTGTTTTTTGAAGCAAAACTCTCTAATGGCGAAGTAATTGTAACTGATGAACGTTGGAAGTGCTGCGAAGATTTTTCTCTCATGCGTGAACGCATAGACAAAGTTGATTTTCAATTAGGCTTTAATTTCGGCTTCGACAACCGCTTAAACGATGACTATTTAAATTTAGAATATGATGATTCAAATTGGAATATCCCACAAGTTTTCACCTATAAT
>JAFTJQ010000078.1 GCA_017456285.1 Lentisphaeria bacterium | reverse complement strand
TTTTGATTTTTTTTAGGGGAGAGGAAAACTTTTTTTCTTGATTAAAAGAAAGAAAAGTTTTCCTCTCCCCTAAGACCCCTCACCTTTCAAAAAAAGAAAACAATAACTAAATTACTAAAAATCAAAGAGATAGAGAATGAATATTAACCGCAACAATCAAACTCTTTTACAATTTAATTATTAACTCAAAATCCCAAACGAATAGTTCTCCCCAACTTAAAAGCAAATGAAAAAAATCCCCACTTCGACTATAAAAAACGTAAAAAAATCATCTTTTTTTTGCAAAAAACTTGAAAAAAAAAATAGATTTATATTACGAGAATAGTAACTATTTTCATTCGGGAAATGGTAAAAATTAGCAACAAAAAAAAACAGAAAGGAATAAAATTATGCATTTTTTAGCTAATTTACTCGGAAACAATGCCTTAGCCCTCAAAGAAAAGGTAATCAATCCTGACGGACCGCTTTTTATCCGTTTAGTCGGACGTAAATCTGGATTAGTAGACTGGTTCTTGAACTTAATAGGCATTAACACAACTACTACTTTGGAAGTATATGAAGACCGTATCGAATACTCATATGGATCCTTATCCGGAAACGTTTTAGAATTAATTCCATTATCAAAAGTCAGTAATTGTGTTTGCGGACGCTTCAAGCCGGTAATTTTATTGTTTATTGCTCTTCTCTGCTTTTTCTTTGCATTCGTAACATTCGGCTTAACTTTGATTATCACTATTATCTGTGTGATCTACTATTTCCTCAAAAAGACAACCGTTATCACTATTATCCCTAATAGTGCAAGCGCAGCAGGAGTAGCATTCAAACGTTCTATTATTGAAAATCAATCAATTTCTGATGAAGAAGCAAAACAAATTATTACTCTTGTTGCCTCATTAGTTGAAAAAGCTAACGCCTAATTAATAAACAATAAAATTTTACGGTAAAACTCTGAACGGTTTTACCGTTTTTTTATCATTGCAAACAATAAACTGGAGAATAACTATAATGCAAAATATCAAATATTTCCTAATGGGAGCCAATTGTATTATAAGAGGAATCAAATTGTTTTATTCCGAAAAAAATTTATGGAAATATTCATTATATCCATTACCTTTTCTCGCCATCACCTATATTTTTGTATCAATAATATTTTTTTATATCGGCAACAATTTAATTGCTTATTTAACCAATTTAGAATTATCAATATTTTTTGAAATTCTAACAACCATTATGAGTATTATTATTTATATAGGACTTTTTATTGTCTTAAAATTTATTATTTTATCAGGATTTGTAACTATTTATGAAATTTTCGGTGGATTATTTTTTGACAACATGCTCTCTGAAGTAGAAATCAAGTACCTAAAAATAATAAATTCAACCACCAAAATTAACAATGTCAAACAATATTGGGTAATTTCTACAATTTTTAACTTTAATACTTTTCTAATTATGATTGCATTATCTTTTTTTAACCTTGCCATTCCCATTTTCGGAGTATTAATCAGCATTGGGATTCTAGGTTATCGCTTCGCAATTTCTTATTCAATGGGCATAGCATTCAAACACAACATAAATCTTCAAACTCTAAAGCAAATTTTAAGTAACAATATCGCATACACTTTAGGTGCAGGAGTAACGATATACTTCCTGTTTATGATTCCTTTGGCAATAATATTTTTTATACCGGGAATCATTATTGGAGGAGTGTTATTTTTCCACTCTATACCAAATAGAAATCCAACCGAACTCTAATTTGATTAAAACTCACAGATATGAATCAAAGTTGTGAATAATGTCTCGGCTCCTGCTACATTAATCACAGATGATGGGATCATGAATTTTTTTCGGAGAAACTTGAGAGTCGCTTTTTATGGGCTCAAACAACTCAAACTGTATTTCAAAATCGCTTTGCTTATCGTCTTTAGATGCACTTAATATATTATTACGAATCATCTGATAGACTATTTCTCCGATATCTTTCGAACTTTTTATCCCCCAACTTCGCAAGACTTCGCCGCTCAAAAAACCATATTCTTTAATTGCAGTCTCTCTACAACTCATTAAAACCTCGTAAGCGGTCAGATGTCGTTTGTCATCCAACTTGGACAAAGCATGCTTAATTGCTTTATCTACAAAGTTATATGCATCCGGAGCATACTGCAATTTTTCGTCTTTCTCTCTATTTACTCTCTCCATATCACACCTCTCGACTCCGCCTTATCAACCCAGCACAAACACGCAAGTAGGTGCAAACATATTCTGCCACAACTTTGCAGGCAGCCCCCAACTTTTCCCAATCGGAATTGTCTGCAAAATTTTAATATCCAACTCATTACACAAAATTTTAAAATCATCAATCGTGCCCAAGTGGATATTCGGGGTATTATACCACTTATGCGGAATATATTTACTCTCCGGCATTCTCCCCCTAAACAGCAACTGCAAACGATTTTCATAATAGCCGAAATTAATAAAACTCACGATTGCTTTTTTGCCGACTCGCAAGACTTCCTTGAGCATAACCTCCGGTTCGGTCAGCTCCTGCAACGTGCGGCTGACTATAACATAATCAAAACTTTTATCCAACGCAAAATCCAACTTGCGGTCAAGATCGCTTTTAATCACCGGTACGCCATTGGCAATACATTTGGCAACCTCTTTCTGGTCACGCTCAAACCCAAGTGCTGAAATGAATTTAGTTTCAATCATATAACGCAAGAACGCTCCGTCACCGCACCCCAAATCAAGTACACGACTGCCATTCTCGATTATATTACTGATAACTGTCCAATCCTTGCGACTATTCAAATTAAAGTTATCCATATTTTTAAGCCTCCCCTTTCTGCATAACATTATCAAGGAAACTACTGACCATTTCACCTAAAGCATCGATTTCCAACAAAAAAGCATCATGTCCGTAAGATGACTCAATCTCACAGAAACTTACTTCCACCTCATTTTTGATCAATGCTCTGGTGATTTCAATCGACTGCGAAGTCGGAAAAAGCCAATCACTTGAGAAAGAAACTACCAAAAACTTCACATTTTTGCAATACTCAAACGCATTCGTCAAATCATTTCCATGGCGTGCTGCCAAATCAAAATAATCCATCGCCCTGGTAATATAGCAATAACTATTGGCATCAAAACGCTCAACAAATCTCTGTCCCTGATGCTCCAAATAACTCTCTACTGCAAAATCTCGATTAAAATTAAAGGAATAATCATCCTTTTCCTGCAAGGAGCGTCCGAACTTTTTAAGCATTGACTCGTCGCTCAAATAGGTAATATGTGCCAACATTCTGGCGGTAGAAAGTCCGTTTGAGGGCGGCAAATCGCTGCTGTAATTACCTTCATTATAATTAGGGTCATACTTAATTGCTTCACGCCCGACCCAATCAAAGGCGATACTTTGCGGTGAAAGCTGCGATGTCGTCGCTATCGGAAGGCAACTTAAAAGCCTATCAGGGTAATTAATCGCCCACTCCATTGCCTGCATGCCGCCCATTGAACCGCCGACAACTGCCAGCAATTTATCAATGCCAAGCTCGTCAATCAGATACTTTTGTGCTCTAACCATATCCCTGATGGTAATTACGGGGAAATCCATATTGTACATTTTTCCGGTCGCTTCATTAATTGAACGCGGTCCGGTTGAGCCTGCACAACTGCCGATTACATTTGAACAAATCACAAAATATTTATCTGTATCAATCGGCTTCTTGCTGCCGACAAACTCATCCCACCAGCCCGGCTTTTTATCGTCGACTGAATGAAATCCTGCCACATGAGCATCGCCTGACAAGGCGTGACAAATCAAAATTGCATTGCTTCTATCCGCATTTAATTTGCCGATAGTTTCGTAACGCAAAACTACATTGTCCAATTTTTTGCCACAATCAAGTTCCAAACTCTCGGGGAGTTTAAAATCTTGCGGTGTAACGATTAATTTATCTGTTTTTTCCATAATTTAATAACGATATTCCTGTGATTTATACGGTCCGTCAATCTCAACTCCGATATAATCTGCCTGCTCTTGAGTCAAACGGGTCAACTCTGCACCCAACTTTGCCAAATGCAATCTCGCAACTTCTTCGTCAAGTTTTTTGTCAATCAGATACACCCCGACTGCACGATCAGGATTACGGGCGATGTCAATGTGTGCCAAGGTCTGATTGCAGAAACTGGTGGACATCACAAATGAGGGATGTCCTGTAGCACAACCTAAATTAACCAATCTGCCCTCTGCCAAAAGGTAAATTGAGTGTCCGTCGGGGAAAGTATATTTATGCACCGGGCAGAAAGATCCCTTGATCTCTTCTTTGACAATTCCCGGGAACTTCTCAAGTTTATTTACCTCAATCTCATTATCAAAGTGTCCGATATTGCAGACAATCGCCTGATCACGCATTGCCGCCATGTGTTCAATGGTAATGATATTGCAATTACCCGTCGTAGTAACAAAAACATCTGCTTCCTTGACGGCATTCTCCATAGTACAGACTTTGAATCCTGCCATGCACGCCTGCAAAGCACAAATCGGATCAACTTCGCTGACCAATACTCTGGCACGCTCATTATGAAGCGCTTCCGCACAACCTTTTCCCACATCGCCGTACCCGCAAACCATTGCAGTTTTTCCTGCCAGCATCACATCCATTGCACGCTTAATTCCGTCAGTAAGTGAATGGCGGCAACCGTAAATATTATCAAACTTACTTTTGGTAACAGCATCATTAACATTAATCGCCTGAACCAAAAGTTCTCCCTTTTTCTCCATGTGAAGCAATCGATGTACTCCCGTAGTGGTTTCCTCAGAAATACCTCGCAAATCAGCAACAACTTTATGCCAATGCTGATTATCACGGGCAAGTTGCTCCTTTAAAATGCTATTAATAATTTTTACTTCTTCAACCTCGCTCGGCTCGTCCAAAATTGCCGGATTATTTTCAGCCGCATAACCACGGTGAATCATCAGTGTCGCATCACCGCCGTCATCCACAATCTGATTCGGGCCTGACCCGTCGGGAAAAGTAAGCATTTTCAAGGTGCATTCCCAGTATTCACGCAAGGTCTCGCCTTTCCAAGCAAAAACCGGCACACCTGCCGCAGCAATCGCCGCAGCGGCATGATCTTGAGTTGAAAAAATATTACAAGAAGCCCAACGAATATCTGCTCCCAATGCTTTCAAAGTTTCAATCAAAACCGCCGTTTGAATTGTCATGTGAAGCGAACCTGAAATTTTAATTCCCTTTAATGGCTGTTCTTTAGCATACTTCTCTCTAATTGCCATGAGTCCCGGCATTTCATGCTCGGCAATTGCAATCTCCTGCCGTCCGAAGGCAGCCAAATTAATATCTTTTACCTTGTAATCCATTATTTTTCCTCAAAAATTTCCATTATATTTTTACGGAACTTATCGTCCCTAAATCCAAATCAGTTCCAAGCGTTTGCACCATTAACGCCCCGATACTATTGGCAAAATCCGCACAATCGCTCAAACTTTTTCCCTCAATCAATCCAAAAAGGAAAGCCCCTGCCCAGCTATCCCCTGCTCCGGTGGTATCAACCACATTTACAGGGCAAGCCGCCGAGTGCAAAAACTCTTCACCACAAGCGACCCAAGAACCGTTTGCACCATCTTTAATTGCCGCAACTCGGCATTTTGGGGCTAACAATCGGCAATTTTCCTGAGCAGAATTACCTCCTAATAATGCAGTACCCTCAGCGTTATTGGCAAAAACTATTTCGATTTTGCCGTCGGCTAAAAACTTAAGCAAATCATTTTTAAAACTTTTTACCACCTCTGCCGAACCTAAATCAATTGCGATTTTTGCTCCGCTTTCGGAGATTCGCTCAAGCAGTCGCACAAAAAATTCATAATTGTACAACTGGTACGCCTCAACCAGCACAATATCAAACTCGCTGAAATCAATCCTCTCAAGCCAAGTTAAATTCATCTGCAAAGAAGCATCAATGCTCGTTCTAAAACTTCTTTCGCCATTCGAACTTACCATTGCCACGCAACGATCGCTTCGAAAAGCAGAAAGATTGCTAAAATATTTTAAGTTCACTCCGCTTGCAGCATATTCACTCCGAAAAAATTTTCCGTCATCATCATCGCCTGCAACTCCGGCAAAATACGCTTCTCCCCCCGTATGTTTCCCGAATTTTTCAATCAGTTTCGCCAGCACCTTCATTGCATTACCGGCAGAGCCGCCGCTGAATTTATTTAATTTTCCACCTCGGGCAACCAATGTATTCAGCAGCAAATCCTGTTCCGCAAAACTGCAACGCTCCGCACTCCCCTCAATAATTTTCAACTCATCAAGCAACCCATTTGTCACCTGACAACTTATATCAATTATCGGCGAGCCGATACCTAAAATTTTGCGTGGAGACACTTTTTTCATCAGCAAAATTCTGCCGCAACTTCCTGCAATTGCTTAATTTTATCAGTTTTTTCCCACGGAAAACAGCTGCGACCGAAGTGACCGTAACGGGCACTCATAGAGTAGTTCCACTCTTTATTCGGATATTTCAACTGCAAACTGTCAATAATATTTTTCGGTTTCAAGCTGAAAACCTTGCGAATAATTTTCTCTAAATCCGCATCGTTTTTCAATTTACCTGTACCGTAAGTATCAACATTGATGCTCAAAGGCTCTGCAACTCCGATTGCATAAGCAACCTGAACCTCGCACTTGTGTGCCAAGCCTGCCGCAACGATATTTTTTGCAATGTAACGGCACATGTAGGCTGCTGAACGGTCAACTTTAGACGGATCTTTACCTGAAAAAGCACCGCCGCCGTGAGAACCGACTCCGCCGTAGGTATCAACGATGATTTTGCGTCCGGTCAACCCTGTATCTCCGTTCGGACCGCCGATTTCGAAGCGTCCGGTAGGATTGATGTAATAAAGAATTTCGTCATTGAGAAATTCAGCAGGGATAACCTCTTTGACCACATCTTTAACCAAAGCGGTCAAATCCTCAATTTTCATGGTCGCGTCATGCTGATGAGAAACCACAACTGCTTCGAGGTGGTCAGCTTTGCCGTTTTGATAGTGGAAAGATACCTGGCTTTTTGAATCCGGCTTCAAGTAACTGTACTTCGGATCTCCGCTTTTACGCAAAGCTGCCAATCGCTCAACAATTCGATGTGCATACAAAATCGGAGCAGGCATATACTCCTCGGTTTCATCAGAAGCGTAACCGAACATCATTCCCTGATCACCAGCACCCTGCTCTTCGTAAAGACCTTCGCCCTCGGTGACACCTTGAGAAATATCTGAAGACTGCTCGTGAATTTTTACTACAATCTCGGCAGTTTCATAATCAAAACCGATATTTTTGTCAGTGTAACCAATCTCCTTGATAACCTCACGAGCAATTTTCTCGTAATCAACTTTAGCTTTAGTTGTGACTTCGCCTGAAATCACCACAAAATCAGTAGTACACAAAGTTTCACATGCCACACGGCTTGTGGGGTCTTGCATTAAGCACGCATCCAAAATTGCATCAGATATCTGATCGGCAACTTTATCGGGATGCCCCTCTGAAACCGATTCTGATGTAAAGACGTGATTTACATTAATTTTACTCATTTTCTCTAATCCTGATATATTTTATTAACCTACAATTATATAACACACAAGCATAATACCGCTTTTACACTTGCAACAGTGTATCCTGCAGTATTATGCTCAAATTATTTCAAATAAAGGAAATTACTTATTTTTTCTTTGCGGGCAGCAATTCCCCTCTGCGGTTTTTGCCCCATGCGCTTTCATCATTTCCCTCTACTGCCGGACGATCTTTGCCGTAACTTACAGTGCGGATTCGGTCAGAATTAACACCTGCGGCAACCAATGATTCACGAATCATATTTGCACGGCGTTCTCCGAGAGAGCGGTTGTACTCCTCAGTACCACGCTGGTCGCAGTGTCCCTCGACGATAAGCAACAAGCTACTGTACTTATTCAAATACTCTGCGACTTTCTCGATTTTTGCCATTTCTGATTCGACCAATTTATTTGAATCATACGGGAAGTAAATTACCGGGAAGTTCAAATCGGTCAAAATTACCAAATCATCTTTGGTCAAATTTGCCAAAGTTGACTCATCAGCACCGCCCTCGAAGTTAGAACTATCTGTGCCGCCGATATCCCCCTCTGAAGTCAAACCATTGTCCTCAACATAGATATCTTCCATAGGCTGTGGGTCATCTGTAGTTTTAGATTTGCAACCACTTACGCTCCAAGCAATTACGACGACTGCCAAAAACAATCCCGACATTTTCAAAAATTTACTCATTTTTTTCCCTTTATTTAATAGTTTTTTTAAGTTTTAATTACCTGCAATATTATACATTACAATTTGATAAAATGCAAATCAATTTTGTTAAAAAATCCAAAATTATTTTAAATCATCAATCAAACTCATCACTCTTTCTAATTTAG
Organism: Lentisphaeria bacterium; assembly: GCA_017456285.1. Taxonomy (GTDB): domain Bacteria; phylum Verrucomicrobiota; class Lentisphaeria; order Victivallales; family Victivallaceae; genus RGIG5270. Next base: position 4,304 of record JAFTJQ010000078.1, on the reverse strand, counting down.
CTTCCATTTCCGCTAAATTCACTTTTGCATCCGCCACCACCTGTGCCGGAGCTTTAGCAACGAATTTTTCATTTGAAAGTTTCGCTCTGGAAGCAGCAATCCACTTCTCCAAATCCGCTTTCTGCTTATCGAGTTTTTTCAACTCCTCTGCAATATCCACCAACCCTGCCAAAGGCAGATAGATATTTCCGAGATCACAGAGAACTGACGGTGCTGCACCATTAGCGGCACTATCGTAATCGACTTCAGAAATTTCCAATTCACTCGCATTCATCAAGTGCATGAGTGAGGCTTTCTCGCCATTCAGAAAGGCAGTTTTTGCCTCATCGGCAGACTTGATATAGAATTTAACCTTTCTGCCATCCGCCAAATTGTAATTTGCCTTCAACGCACGAGCCGCTGAAATCATCGCAAATTTACCGTCAACGAAATTCACGATACTTGCAAATTCCTCATCAGCACCGTCTGATTCAGGATAAGCTTCAAACATGATACTTGCGTCATCACCCAAAAAGTCCATCTGATGTGCCAATTCTTCCGTAATAAACGGCATGAAGGGGTGAAGAAGTTTGAGAATTCTGAAAAGCGCATAATCCAAAACTTGCAATGCACGTTTCTTGCTCTCATCACCTGATCGCATCGGAAGTTTTTCTGCTTCGATAAACCAGTCACAGAATTCACTCCAGACAAGTTCATAAACTTCATGGGTCGCACTGTGGAATTGAAATTCCTTCAAAGCAGAATTAATTGATTTAACCGCTTTGTCCAACTTGGCAAGCATCCACTTTTCATCATTTGACAAAGTTGCCTTAAGTTCAGCTGAAAGGTCTCTAAAGTTTTCTGAAACCTCTCCCTGCATGCGACGGAAACGGCAGGCATTCCAAAGTTTATTGGCGAAGTTTCTACCGATTTCGCATTTTTCATTGCTGTACTTAATATCCATACCGACCGGAGCAATATAGATAATTGAGAATCTCAAAGCATCAGCACCGTAAGTAGCAATCACATCCAACGGGTCAGGTGAGTTGCCGAGTGATTTACTCAATTTACGTCCTAAATCATCACGGATAATACTGGTAAAATAGACATTTTTGAAAGGAATTTCACCCATGAACTCACAACCGGACATAATCATTCTGGCAACCCAGAAGAAAATAATATCGGGTCCGGTTACAAGTGTATCAGTCGGATAAAAATACTTCAATTCCTCGGTTTTTTCGGGCCAGCCCATAATTGAGAAAGGCCAGAGCCATGAACTGAACCAAGTGTCAAGCACATCCTCCTCCTGCTCCCAGCGACCGGGGGCAGTCGGGCAGGAAGTTCCGACATAAATTTCGTCATTATTATCACGATTGTACCAAGCAGGGATGCGATGTCCCCACCAAATCTGGCGAGAGATACACCAATCCTGAATATTCTCCATCCAGTGGAAATAAGTTTTGCTCCAGCGTTCAGGATAGAACTTGATTTTTCCGCTTCTAACTGCTTCGATCGCAGGTTTAGCGAGTTCTTTCATGTTGCAGAACCACTGATAGCTTACGAGAGTTTCAATCGGCACTTCACCACGTTCAGAATAACCGACTGCGTGAGTAATATCCTCAATTTTGACCAAAAGTCCTGCTTTTTCCATTGCTTCAACAGTTTTGTCACGAGCAGTGAAACGGTCGAGTCCGACAAATTCCGCAGGAACTTTGTCATTCAAAGTTGCGTCAGCATTCATGATATTAATAACCGGCAAGTTATGACGCTTACCGACTTCAAAGTCATTCGGGTCATGGGCAGGAGTAATTTTCACACAGCCTGAACCTTTAGTCGGGTCAGCATGCTCATCACCGACAATCGGAATTTCACGGTCAGTAAGAGGAAGTTTAACCATTTTGCCGATTAAGTGCTTGTAACGCTCATCCGCAGGATTAACCGCAACCGCAGTATCTCCGAACATAGTTTCAGGACGGGTGGTCGCCACAATCAAAGAACCTGAACCGTCTGCCAAAGGATAAGCAAAGTGATAGAATTTACCTGCCACATCACGGTAGATAACCTCTTCATCAGACAAAGCACTTTTCGCTACGGGACACCAGTTAATCATACGCTGTCCGCGGTAGATATAACCCTTGTTGTAAAGTTCAATAAAAACTTTCTGTACCGCATCACTCAAACCCGCATCCATGGTAAAGCGTTCACGCTCCCAGTCGCAGGATGAACCGAGTGTACGCAATTGACGGATAATAGTACCGCCATACTCCTCACGCCACTGCCAAACACGCTTAATAAATTCTTCACGTCCGAGCTGGTCACGTCCGGTATTCTCCTCTTTGCGAAGATATTTCTCGACTCTTGCTTCAGTCGCAATACCTGCATGGTCTGTTCCGGGGAACCAGCAAACCTCAAATCCTCTCATGCGGTGATAACGAGCCAAAATATCCTGCAAAGTATTATTCAACACATGTCCGAGAGTCAAAATTCCGGTAACATTCGGAGGCGGAATAACAATTGAATAAGGTTTTTTATCCTTATTCGGCACACCGTGAAAATACTTTCTATCCTCCCAAACGGGGTACCATTTTTTCTCAATATCCGACGGCTCATAAGCCTTCGGCATCTCATTAATACTCATTACATTACCCTTGCTGTTAAAAAAGAAACAGACTTCCTCATGCTTTTTTTGAAGTAAAGAAGTCTGATTCTATAATTGATTAATTCAGTAAATCAAACCATCTCTTACAGGTTTGCAACAACCAAATCACCTACCTCAGTAGTGGAGTAACCCATTTTGCCTGCCGCCATTGATTCAAGTTTCTCTCCGGTAACAAACATTACGCTCTTTTCGACAGCCTTTGCCGCCTCAACTTCGCCGAGGAAGTCAAGCATCATACCGGCAGCACCGATTGCCGCCAAAGGATTGATGATATTCAAGCCGGTGTACTTCGGAGCAGAACCGCCGATAGGCTCGAACATACTTACGCCGTTGGGGTTGATATTTCCACCTGCGGCAATACCCATACCGCCCTGGGTCATTGCACCCAAGTCAGTAATAATATCACCGAAAATATTACAAGTAACAATCACGTCAAACCATTCAGGATTTTTAACCATCCACATACAGGTTGCATCGACGTGGCAGTAAGCGGTTTTGACATCTTCATACTCTTTAGCAACTTCGTAGAAAACTCTTTCCCAAAGACCGAAAACATAGGTAAGCACGTTAGTTTTGCCGCACAAAGTGACCTGGGCAATTTTACCTGCTTTAATATCTTCCTCTGAAAGACCTCTCCAGGGATTTTCCTTGCTGTGGCGTTTGCGGGCTTCTTCAAAAGCGAAGCGGATACAACGCTCAACTTGAGCATAGTTATAAACCATTGACTGAATAGCAACTTCGTCTTTAGTTCCCTGCTGACTATTGCCGCCGATTCCGGTATAGATACCGCCGGTATTCTCACGAACAACGACGTAGTCAATATCTTCGGGCTTCTTATTTGCCAAAGGAGTTTCAACTCCGGGGTACAATTTTACAGGACGCAAGTTGATATACTGATCAAGTTCGAAACGAAGTTTGAGCAAAATACCTTTTTCCAAAATACCGGGCTTAACTTTCGGGTTACCGATAGCACCGAGGAAAACTGCATCAAATTTAGAAAGCTGTTCTGCGGCATCAGCGGGCAAAACTTCACCGGTTGCCAAATAATGCTCACCGCCCCAGGGGAAGTAAGTAGTTTCAACAGTGAATCCGAATTTATCTGCGGCAGCTTTCATAACTTTCAAGCCTTCAGCGACGACTTCGGGACCGGTTCCGTCTCCGGGAATTACAGCGATTTTGTAGTTTTTAGCCATTTTTAATCTCCATCTTTATCATTAATATAAATAGTTAATTATAAACAAAATAATATTATTTATATAATGTACCATAAAATTGCAAAATTACAAGTTATAAATAAAAAAATAGCCATTTTTTTGCACGAATATCACATAAAATTATGGATGGAAGCATGAAGACATGGATAGCTGGATTAAAAATTAAGAATTAAGAATTATGAATTATCCTCCTTCGCCAAAGGCTATGGAGGACAGGGGAATTATGAGTGGTGTCGTGCTTGTGGCACGACTAATAAAATGCTGGATGCTTCGTTGCTTCGCTCCTCTGCATGACGGCTATATATTGTGCCACGGCGGCAGAGCGATTCAAAACTCGTCATTCAGAGCGAAGCGAAGAATCCAGAATTATAACAGCGACCAACGCTCCTCTCGTCCTGCCAACGGTTTTTTTGAAAGCAGGTGTCGAGAGGCGAAAACTTTTTAACTTTTCT
>JAFTJQ010000077.1 GCA_017456285.1 Lentisphaeria bacterium | reverse complement strand
CTTGGAGCGATTTAGTGACAAGTGGCAATCTCCCCCGTTGTGTGGCAACTCGTGGCAAAAGATTTAAGTTGTCATTCCGCAAAAAAGCGGGAGGACAACTCGAAAATTTTGCCACATTTCAAGCAATCACCAAACCGCCATATCGCACCCACTCAAATTACAATTGTCCAGTCTGATGACTGGTTGCTGGGGTGTGGGGAGTGCAACCAACTCCCCACAAAAAAACAAAACTTTAACCCTCTCCCTAATGACCTTTCAACGGCAACTCTATGCCTCTATGCCTCCAATCATCAGCGTTAAAACGCTGATGATTTGCGTTTTCTTTTTAGCGATAAATTTTATATTTTTGGATTTTTTGGTTATATTTATTCAGGTCGTTTTGGTAGGATTTTATAATCGTCCAATAACTGTCGCCACGCTGAATTGCGATACGGATTTTATCCGTCCCAATCGCCTTGTCAAAGGTCGCATTAAATTTCGGGTCGGAAGTGTTCCACTTGAAAGATTTCTCGTGATCTCTTAAATAGCAGAGAATTGCCGTAATACAGCGAATCGGCTGCAAATTCTCCACATCGGTAAATTGAAGTTTTACCCCGGAAATTTTTTCGCCCTTGAATCTACCGAAAGTTGCAACGTAACTGTATGGGATAAATTTTACCCCTTTGAGGTTCATTTTGTTCAAATGATTTGCCATTTTGTTGCCGTTAATATACGGAGCGGCGATGATTTGGAAAGACATTCCCTGCTTGAGTCCGATATTAACAATTCCCAATTCGCCGATCGGTCCGGTGATATAATACCCGTAAGCGGCAGTGATTTCAGGCACATTAGGCGAGAGCTGCACAAATGGGATTTTGAGGCGATGATACGGGATATTTCTCCGATAGTTATGCATGGGGATGACGTAGAGATTGCAATTAATTTTGTACTCTTTCCGAATAAATCGAGCCATCTCTCCGACGGTTAAACCGTACATGTAGGGGGTCGGATACAGTCCGATAAATGATTTGTAGCGATCCTCTCTTATAAAGCCGTCAGGATTTTTAATCCCTGCAAACTGCGGCACATCGAGGATAATCAACGGAATTTTTGCCTTTGCGGCGGCTTTCATTGCTTCAGCCATAGTCCAGATATAAGTGTAAGTTTTGCACCCGATGTCCTGCATTTGGAAAATGAGAATATCGACCTTTTTCAGATCTGCCGGATTGGGCTGTTTGGTATTGTTGTAATAAGTTGAATAGACGGGGAGTTTGGTTTTGCGATCAATCGAATTTTTGACCTCCACTCCGGCAGGGACATCGCCTCTGACGCCATGTTCCGGAGCAAAAAGTGCCACTAAATTCACCCTTTTGTCCTGATGAAGCAGATCTATGGTTTTCCGCCCTTTTGAATCGATTGCGGTATTATTGACAATTAAGCCAACTCGTTTATTTTTAACGATATAGGTATATTTATCCAAAAAAACTTCAACCGAACTTACAAACTTTTCCGCACCCAAAAGATAACTTCCAAATCCGACAAATATCACCAAAATTGCCGTAACTTTTTTTATTCCCATTTTTTCCCCTCCCGGTAATATATAAAACCATTTCCGAATTCATCAAACGCCACCGAAATCATCTCGTCGCTTCGGTTATTCAAAAAAACATCACTACGCTCCTGAAAACTTTTGGTATCACTGCTTATACTTTTGAAATTGCACCTCTCAAGCGATCTTCTGATATAATCTAACTCCATCATCACATTTCCGACACCGGAAATGGTAAAATAGAGAGCCTTGCGGTCGGGGTATTCGATCGTTTTCTCAAGTTTTGCACCGCCGTTACCGAAGATACTCTCCCAATTGCCATGCCATGTTGGGGGCGGAAGTTTTTTAGGTAATTTCATTGAAAAAACCACCGCTTTTTTGTTATCTCCGAGATTTGAAACAAGGTATTTTTTTACATATTTTTCATTCAACTCAATTGTAAAAATCAGATTTTTACCGTCGATAACGGTGATTAAGCGACTATCAATTCGGTCAAGCTGTCGCAATAATTCAGTGAAGTTATAACTGCTATTTCCAATTTCCATTACGGTCGAATAGCCATTAATGATGACTCTATCCAGCATGAATTTATCGCAGTTAAGCAGAGTATCAATATCGCTGCTTTGGGACTTATTTAGTTTCAATGCTCCGCCCAAATCCCGAAGCCAATAGACATCCGCCATGCCGAACACGCTCATCATGGCAATTGCGATAATTAAAAACTTTTTGATCAATCGAGCTTCCATACCCGCTTATTCCCATAACGATAAAGACGTTTGAATTTACGAGTGAACCAGACAACTGCCGAATACCACCACGGGAAAATCAAAATATCTTTTTTGCGACAGATTGCCCGATAAATTTTTTTTGCCAGAAGTGCTGCACTCTCGTTTTTGTTTGACGGCGTATCAGGACACTCTCTTACCCGGATTGCCCGACTTGAGAAACCGGTATTGATCCGCCCGGGGCAGACGGTTAAAATATGGACATTTTTAGCCCCGACTTCCATTCGGAGCGACTCGGAGTGCATAAAAAGTGCCGCCTTGCTGCTGCAATAAGCCCCCATGCAAGCAACCGGCATCAACCCTGCCACGCTTGAAATATTTACAATAGTTCCTTTGGCTTGAGCGACATTATCCAGCAATTTTGAATTGAGTTCGACGGGAGCAAAGTAGTTTATCTCCATTAATCGCTTCAAATCAGAGAGTTCAAGTTCGTAGTTAGCGGCATAAGACCCGATTCCTGCATTGTTAATTAAAATATCAATTGCAGGATATTTTTCCTGAATCGTCTGAATCAGATTCCGTCTCGAAGCACTATCGCTTAAATCGCAACTGAGAAAATCATCAAAATTGAAGTTCTCTCCCTTGTTCCTGGCAATAACTACCACAAAAAAACCCTGTTTTTTCAGCTCCTCCGCCATTGCGAAACCAAGTCCGCTGCTGCCGCCTGTAACTAAGGCAATTTTTTTATCCATTTTTCACTCCTCTATGAAATTCATAAGCAAATTTGATTCCCTCAAGCGTAAAGTTGTCGCCGCCGTCAATCAAATCAGGGATATTGTCAAGGAAAATTTTCCGATCGCCGCCGACCGCATAAACCTGACAATCAAAATTGCGTTCCTTTTTAATGAGTTCAATAATTCTCACCACGCCGCCGATTAGGGTATTATCAATTCCGTACTCAATCGAAGTCGCCGTGTCCAACCCCAAACTTGTCCGTAAAGACTCCGACAAGGCAATTTCAGGCAGTTGTTTAGTCCCGATATTCAAAGATTTACGCATGAGTTTCCGTCCGGGGATAATCGCACCCCCTTTGAAGTGTCTCTCCGCATCCAGTCCCTCAAAGGTAATTGCAGTGCCGCAGTCAACAACCAACCCCGGAGTTGCCCCCAAACGCACCAGCGAAACAACATTGGCAATTCTATCCATGCCGATAGTTGTGTGGTTATTCATCAGCGAATAATTAATGATTTTTGAGGTGTTTTCGCTATCGATATAAAAAACTTCACATGGATAATCAGCTAAAACTTTCTTCACTTCAGGCACAACCGTCGCCACCGCCAGCGGGGCTTCCGGCATAGGAGGAACCAAAGCCGCACCGCTTAAAAAAGCAGCAGTTGCAACTTTTTCGACCTCACCCAATTTGCCATTTTCGCAAAATGCAAATTCAGTAAAGGTGTTTCCGCAATTTATCACCCAAAAATCCATATTATTTCCTAATATTATTTAATTGCCATGAGTTAATACAACAACTTTTTTGTCAAGTCTTACAAAAAAATTACTGCTTTCTTTTTTGAAAAGAGATAGGGGGGAGGGAAAAACTTTTTTCTTTGAGTCAAGAAAAAAGTTTTTCCCTTCCCCCCACAAACAAACACATTATCCCATTTTTTCAATAATTTTGACAAGCGGCATAAAAAGTGCGATAACTGCCGTACCGACGATAACCGCCATACCGACAATCATCAATGGTTCAATCATAGAGGTCAAAGCACTTACTGCGTTATCAACTTCTTCCTCGTAGGTATCGGCGATTTTGTCCATCATTTCGGGGAGTTTACCTGTCTCCTCGCCTACCTCGACCATACTTACCACCATTTGGGGGAAAATTTTAGTTGCTTCGAGCGGCGGAGCAATACCTTCACCCTCTTTTACGGCGTCGTAAACTTTTTGGATACCGGTTGCGACGATTTCGTTACCGCTTGTCTCTTTAACGATTTGGAGCGACTGCAGAATCGGCACACCTGAAGATAGCAAAGTACCGAGAGTACGACTGAAACGGGAGATTGCGGTACGGGAGATAATCGGACCGAATAACGGCATATTGTATTTAACCCAGTCAAGACCGTATTTACCGTATTTAGTTTTGTTCAGAACTTTGAAGAAAACGACAATCCCGAAAACCGTTGCGACGGGGATATACCATTTTTCCTTAAAAATATCACTCATATCGAGCAAAAACTGGGTCAAAGCCGGGAGCGGTTCTCCCTCAAGAAGTTCGGAGAAGATCTTTTTGAAGTTCGGCACGATAAAAATAAGCAAACCGACACCGACCAAACCTGCCACACTCAAAACAACCGCAGGGTAAACCATTGCTGATTTTACCTTGCCTGCAATACGGGCGGATTTCTCCATAAATGCCGCCAAGCGGTCAAGAATGATTTCCAAAGCACCTGATGCTTCACCTGCTTTGATCATATTCAAATAGAGTTTATCAAATGTTTTCGGATTCAAAGCCAACGCCTCGGCGAAGGTACTTCCGGTTTCAACCGTATCGGCTGTTTCGCACAAAATTGAACGAATTTCGGGGCGTTTTGCCTGTTTCTCAAGTGTGCGGAGCGAACGAATCAACGGCAAACCCGCACTCAAAAGAATTGCCAATTGTCGAGTGGTAACAGTCAAGTCCTTTTTGGCAATAACTTTCGGACCGAAAGAGATATTATTGAGGTCAAAACCACCCTCTTTTTTCTTTGCAGCAGAACCCGAACCCTTTCCCTTGCTTTTCGGAGTAAACTCCTGCAAAGACGACGGATACATTCCCATTTTTTTAATCGCTGCAATTGCTTCTGCTTCATTTGCGGCTTCCAGCTTGCCTTTCAATTCACGCCCTTTGGCGTCCATTGCAGTATAATTATAATGCGGCATCTTTTTTTCCTCGTATTATTGTTAATATTTTAATAAGCTGTTGTATATTTGACTACTTCATCAACAGTGGTAATTCCCTTGTAAATCGCATCCAAGCCATCATCACGCATGGTGGTCATACCATTAGCGATTGCACGGTCACGGATTTTTGAGGTCGGGGCATTGGCGTAAATAAGTTCACGAATTGAACTGTCGACCACCATTAATTCGACCAGAGATTTACGACCTTTGTAGCCGGTATTTTTGCATTTTTTGCAGCCTGTTCCGTAGTAGAATGGTCTGCCTGCAACGTCCTCACGAGTTAAATTCAATCTCTCCAAGTCCTCGTCCGTCGGCTCATAAGCGGTTTTGCAGTTGGGGCAGATGGTTCTAATCAAACGCTGTCCGATAACCGCTGAAAGTGATGAACAGATCAAAAACGGCTCAATTCCCATATCCAAAAGTCGTGTAACCGTACTTGCGGCGTCATTGGTGTGCAAGGTACTGAATACAAAGTGTCCCGTCAGTGAAGCTTCGATCGCAATCTGTGCAGTCTCGAAGTCACGAATTTCTCCCACGAGTATTCGGTCAGGGTCTTGTCGCAAGAACGCACGCAGAGCTTTGCCGAAAGTCATACCGACTGCTTCATTAATCGGCACCTGTATTAAGCCCTCAATATCGTATTCCACCGGGTCTTCGGCGGTAAGGAGTTTATCCTCAATTACGTTAATATCTCTCAAGCAGGAGTAGAGTGTAGTTGTTTTACCTGAACCTGTCGGCCCGGTAACCAGCAAAATCCCATTTGGGAGACGGATGATTTCACGAATTTTACGCAAAATTTCCGGATCAAGTTTAAGCGAATCCAAATCCAAACTCACCGCAGCCCGGTCAAGCACACGAAGCACCACGGATTCGCCGTAGGAGGTCGGCAGACATGACACACGCAAATCCACAGGGCGACCGCCGACTCGCAATTCAATACGTCCGTCCTGCGGACGACGGCGTTCAGAAATATTCAGTCCTGAAATAATTTTAATACGGCTGATAACCGGAATTGCCAAGTTTTTCGGTGCTTGCGGCATCTCATACAAAGCACCGTCCACACGGTAACGGACACGGAAAACATTTTCAAAAGGTTCAAAGTGGATGTCAGATGCACGGTCACGGATAGCGGTTTGCAAAATTACGTCCACAAATTTCACCACCGGGGCATCATTTGCGGCATCCTCAAGTTCACGAATTTCCTCGACACCGGTCATGTCTTTATCAAAGTGCATTTCAGCAATAATATCATCAATATCCTCTTCGCGTTCGGGATAATAACGCAGCATCTGGCGGTCAATTATATCCGGGTCGGCGACCAGCGGTACAATATGCTGATTGAGAATGAAACTCAAAGCATCAATCGCCTGAAAATCCAGTGCATCACGCATTGCCACATACAGACTGCCGTCACGGAAATCAACCGGAATAATGCCGTAACTTCTGGCGGTAACATCATCCACCATTTTAATCACGGATTCCATAATATCATATTCAGTGGGTTCCCAAACGTCAGTGCCTAAATTATCCGCAATAATTTCAAGAATATCCGCTTTTTTGAACAGCCCGAAATTCTCTAAAATCTCAAGCAAAGACTTACCGCTTCGCTCACGTTCCTCTTTAATCTCCTCAATTTGAGATAAAAATGCCTGCTTATTCTCACTGTCAACATTTTTAAGTAAGTCAAGTAAAGCTAAACTGCTTGCATCCAACATGATTATTCCTCCTCCACTTCATCCATCAAAGTTACAGTGATAACCTCTTGCAGAGTTGAAGTCCCTGCTTCCGCTTTTCTCAAGGCGTCATCACGCAAAGTTCTCATTCCGTACTTACGGGCTTCGTCACGGATCACATTGGCAGGCTCATTGGCGAAAATAAGTTTGCTGATGTCGTCGGTGATTTCAAAAATTTCATAGATTCCGACACGGCCTTTGTACCCGGTTCCGTGACAGCGGTCGCAACCTTTACCGTGATAGAATTTGTGAGTTGCCCAATACTCATCACTCAAGCCGATCATATCTTTTTCCTGCGGAGTCGGCTCGTATTCTTCGCGGCAGTAGTTACAGATTCTTCTCATCAAACGCTGTGCCATAATCGCACGCACCGCAGTCGCTACCAAATAGGGTTTAACCCCCAAGTCAACCAGACGGGTAACCGCACTCGGCGCATCGTTGGTGTGGAGTGTACTGAAAACCAAGTGACCTGTCAACGCCGCATTAATCGCAATTGAAGCACACTCGTAGTCACGGATTTCACCGACCATGATGATGTTAGGCGCCTGACGCAACATCGCACGCAATGCGGCGGCGAATGTCATACCGACATTTTTCTCCACCTGCACCTGATTGATACCCTCAAGCTGGTACTCAACCGGGTCTTCAACAGTAATAATTTTGCGTGAAGGCGAGTTAATTGAGTTCAAAAACGCATACAAACTGGTTGTTTTACCCGAACCTGTCGGCCCGGTAACCAGGAAAATTCCGTCAGGGAAGTTGATAATTCGGTGAACCATCTCCAAGTCATCAGAGTAAAATCCGAGTTTCGGAATATCAAGCTGAATACTTGCTTTATCCAAAATACGCATAACGATACTCTCGCCGTTGGTTGTCGGAATACTTGATACACGCAAGTCAATGTCCTTGTCGTCAACTTTGAATTGAATACGTCCGTCCTGCGGAATACGTTTTTCAGTAATATCCAGTCGAGCCATAATTTTGACACGGCTGGTTAAGTTTGCCTGCAAAAATTTAGGCGGAGCATCAACTTCACGCAAAGCACCGTCCACACGGTAACGGATGCGATAACGCTTCTCTAATGGCTCCAAGTGAATATCGGATGCTTTCATTTTGTAAGCATCAAGGAGAATTTTATTAACCAAACGCAAAATCGGAGTTGATTCGTCGTCAATAACTTCCGCTTCACCGATCATACTGCCGGCAGATTGAATGTGTTCAACTTCAGATTGAATATCGCCGATAATACCCTCAACGCTTTCGCCCAAAGTGCTGTAATGCATTTTAATAATCTTTTCAATCTGACTCTCATCGGCAATCACCGCATCGACATCCTGATTAAGCATGTAACGCAGTGCATCCAAAGTGTCCACGCTTGTGGGATCACTCATTGCCACCGTCATAATTCCGTCATGCACTCCGAGCGGAATAACCTTGTATTTTTTTACGGTTTCTTTATCAAGCAGACGGAGAACCTCTTCAGGAAGTTCGTAATGGGTTAAATCAACTACTTCCATTCCGTATTGCTGTGCCAGAACCATTGTAATATCACGTTCAGTAATGTATTTTTTGGCAATCAGCAAATTAACAATATCCAAATCAGGGGCTTCCATAAGCTCTATTTCACGCCTGACTTCCTCCACTTGTTCCGGAGATACCATTCCGCATTCCAGAAGGAGTTCAACAACAAATTCAGAATCTTTAGCCAAAGCCAACCTCCTAAAAAATTTATAATTCAATATAACACATAGTAAAGTTATCACGCAAATTGAATAAAGTCAAGTAAATATCTATATTTTTTGATAAAAAATATCATAGTTTATCGAAAAAGCGACAAAAATCTTTAATTTCAGAAGACATGGCGGCGTAGAACTATGGATAAACTAAAAAAACATCTGAAATCAAAAACGCAAACTAAAAACTTTTTCACCATGTCCGAATGGGAATTTTTTTGCCGCAATGCCGTCAATTATTGGGGCAAACTTATTAAAGACAAAATCAAGTTGTGCCGAATCAGCACAATCAATAAACTCTCCGAAAATCAACCCTTGCAATTTTGATAAAACTCCGCTTTGCAACAACTGGGAGAGATAGCGGTCAAGTTTATAAGCAGGCTCATTAATATCCTCAAGTACCAAAAATTTTCCCTGCAAATCCGGCATAAGCGGAGTTCCGCACAATGAGGCAAGCACTGCCAAATTAGCAACAACAAATTCAGAATTTTTATCGATTTGAGTTTTATTTCCCTTGATAAACTCCAATTCATCTGCAAACTCAAAGGAATTTTCGCCACGCAATGCCATTAAAAGCGAGCGGCAATTCGCCGAATTTTTTGATAATTCAGGAAATTTAAGCAACATCATTCCATTAATGCAAATTCCCTTGTGATTTTTTTTCATTGCCATGTGGAGTGCGGTTACATCACTGTAACCAATTACAATTGTATCGGATTTTTGCAAACTCTGCCAATTGATTGCCGCTGCAAGTTCCGCACAACCATATCCGCCACGGCTGCATAAAATTATATCTGACTGCTCCCACGCCGCATAAAAATCAGTTAAGCGATTATGCAATGAGGAAGCAAGGTAAATTTCCGATGTTTTTTCATCGTACACATGCGGCATAATCTGCAAATCGACACCGTTTGACTTGAAAAACTCTACTGATTTTGCCAAAAGGGTACTATTAACCTTGCCTGCAGGCGAGATTACGCTGATTTTTTTAGTTTTCAAATAGTCAAAAAGCTCTTTCATTTACCGCATTTCTCGATTTTGCCAAAAGTTCAAAACAAAAAAGGCGGAGTGCAAATAAGCCCTCCGCCCTTTGATACAATTTTAATTACTTGCGAAGTGAGGCACAAAATTCTGCCAAGCGTTTTACCGCTTCACGGATATTTGCTTCGCTGCAAGCGTATGAGAGACGGATATTACCCTCTGCTCCGAAAGACCAGCAGGGAATCGCCGCCATAAGTTTTTCTTCCAAAAGTCTGGTACAGAACTCCTCGGAATCAAGTCCGAAAGAACTGATATCACACAAAAGATAGAAAGCTCCCTGCGGACGAATACACTTGATACCGTCAATTTTGCTTACCAAATCATAGATGAGATCACGGCGTTTAGCAAATTCTTTACGCATAACTTCCACATCCGCATCTGCTTCGCCGTTAATCGCCGCCAAAGCACCCCATTGAGCGAAAGTAGTTGCATTACTGGTAGTGTGGCTCTGGAAAGCAATAATTTTCTTTGCCAACCATTTCGGTGCACACAAATATCCCAAACGCCAACCGGTCATGCTGTAAGTTTTGCTGAAACCATTGACAGTTACGGTATGCTCTGCCATTTCGGGAGAGATTGAAGCAATGCTTACATGCGGTTTATCGGCATCGTAAACGAGTTTCTCATAAATTTCATCAGCAAGCACCATGATATTTCTGCGAATAGCAATTTCGGCAATTCTCTCCAAAGTGCTGCGGCGATAAACCGCTCCGGTCGGATTTGACGGAGTGGTTAAAATCAAAAGACGGGTTTTGTCATTGATTGCATTCTCAAGTTCACGCGGGTCAATTTCATAATTATTTTCAGCACGAGTCGGGAGTTCGACGACTTTAGCGCCGGTGCCTTTGACCATCTCAGGGTAGCTCAACCAATAGGGAGAGGGGATAATCACCTCATCACCGGGACCGCAAAGAGCAGCAACTGCGGTAAAAACTGAAAATTTAGCACCCGGAGCGACACAAGTTTGAGTCACATCGACATCGATATTATTATCACGTTTGAACTTCTCTTTGACCGCCTGTCTCAATTCCATGAGACCGCTGGCAGGGGTATAATAAACCTTGCCATCCTGAATGGCCTTGATACAAGCATCTTTGATTACCTGCGGAGTGTCAAAATCAGGCTCACCTGCGGACATACTTACGACATCAAGCCCCTGTGCCTTTAACTCCTTAGCCTTTGCAGCGATTGCCAGAGTTGCAGACGGCACGAAATCGCCCATAAAGCCTTTTGTTTTCTCTAAAAAATCCATATTTTCCCTCTATTTTTTATCCATCAGTTCATAAACGAACCGCTTTAATATACATTCTTTTTCAGAAAATGCAAGAATTTTTGAAAAAAAAGTCCCGAAAGTGCTGAATATTCTACAAAAATACGATAAATGCGAAAGACATGAACGCATGGAGTTGCCGTCTACAGGTCATTAAGGTTCGTTTTTTTGTGGGGACTAACGCCGTCCCCACACCCCTACGCAAGGTCAGCGACCTTGACCAAAAGAGATGCGAAAATTTTTCAAATTTTCACATCTCAAAATTTTTCCTCACATCCGTGAGCGAAGGCAACAACTTTTATTAAAAGTTTTTGCCTTTCGAAACCTAATTTCAAAAAATCCGTTGACAGGACAAAAGTACGAATGTCCTCATAATCAATACGATTGTTTTTTTGGATTCAAAGCGTGATGACTATCATGCGAAGAATCAAGCATTTTATTAATCGTGCCACAAGCACGACACCTGCCGTAATTTATAATTCCCCTGTCCTCCATAGCCTTTGGCGAAGGAGGATAATTCTTAATTTTTAATTCCATGCCTCTTACTACTGTTTTATGCTGATTCGGTAACTCGGTGTATCGACCAATACAGTTTGCCTGCCACGGGATTTAACCTTAAAAACAATATGAAACTTTTTTTGCCAACTATTCACGAAATATGGGGCATTAATCTCCTCAACTTGGATTTTCACCGGGGGCAATGACTTCACATTTCTTTTACCCACCAATCGCGGCATATCGAAATTATTTCCGTCAATAAGTTCAATATTTATTTTATCGACATCAACTGTAATTTTGCGAATAGTTTTTCTGCTTAATTCCCAAAAATCGTCCTCTTTAATTTTTTGGTTATGGATGATTTTATTAAAAATTTCTTTCAATTGGCGGTCTATTTTCTCCAAGTTCTGATATTTTCTCAATCTAACCTCTTTAAGTTTTTGCTCCAAAGCGGAGAGTTCCTGATTCATAAGTTCAAATGATTCCTTAAAAATATCCAATCGATGATTTTCCTTCAAAATTTCCAATGCACCGTTCATATCTTTTTGTTTATTAAAAATCTCGGTTAAAAGTTTATTCTCCTCCTCGCAATAGACCGATGCCTGATAGGAATTTTGCAGCGTGTCGGCGAAAGCGATTATAAAAAGTTTCTGCACTACATCATATAATCCGCAGCCTTTGATCGTCGGATCATTCTGTTTCATACGAATTCGGACATTGCTGCAGCCGCTATTGATTCTGCCATTAATTTTGCGGCAATCATACAGCAAGTTATCATTATCATAAACCACCGACATCGGATTTCCGCATTTACAATAAATAAGTCTGCTCAAAGGTAAATGTTTTTTGCTCCCGAATGGGTTGCTCGACAAATTTCTGGTACACTCTTTTCGGTATTTCATATTCTCTCTGACGGCATAAAAAAGTGCGGTATTAATAATCGGTTTCGGAATATTTTTTGCCTCTTTCAGTCGCTCAATATTGCCGTTTTTGTATCTCATGAGACCGCAGTAAACGGGATTTTTAGCAATGTTATAAATTGAACTCTCATAAAATTTCTGAGCCCCTTCGGTTTTGTATTCCGCAAAGTCGGAATTGAGTTTGTAAAGAATATCAGCATAGGGCAAACCCCTATTCACCGACTCGAAAATATATTTAATTACTTTGGCTTTTTGGGGATCAAAATAAATATTTTTACCTTTTTTCACCACCCCGTAAGCATTTGAAGCAGAAATGGCATTAGCAATGCGATTTTTGATAATATTTATCGACGATTTTTTTTTAGTTTTGAGCGATTCGTATTCAATATGACTTTTGATGAGGGCGAGGAGCTGATTATTGCTGTTGTTGTAATCAGTTACGGTTGCGTCCTTGGTCTCAACTAATTTCACATCATTCGACTTTAGAAAATCAGTAATGAACGGCTGTAAGCAACTGCTGTATTCCGAACGACCGAGACGCTCAAAACTCCAGACAATCAAATAATCAACCTGCTTTTTTTTAATAAAGTCAAAACATGCACCGAGATTGATTTTGTACGGAATCTGGCGTTTTCCGTATTGAATTGAGTGTCGTTGAGACTCTGCAAGCCAAGCGAGAAATGTTTGATCTCTTGAGGCAATCATTTTGGCATCATCGGTTAATGGATAAAGTTCAGATGAGGTATTTTCATCGATAAACGGCGGGGCGATGATTGAAATTCCGCTATTTTCTGCATATTCAAACGCTTTTTTTGACTGTTCTGATATGCTTAATTTATCTGAATCTCTGGTGTAACTTTGCCGACAATATATTACAGCAGTTTTTGCCTTTTCCATTTTTTATCCTTATTAAATTTAAATTATTGTGTTTTGGTCATTTAGAACTGTAAATAGTTTATCGGCAAAAGAATATAGCATAAAAAATTTTTGTTGCAAATTGTATTTACCCGGGAAAAATAAAAATTTTGGGAAAATGACTCAAGAGATAAGTCAATTACCTCTTAATACAAAGAATGTTGCAAATATCAACTACAAAGATACAAAAACGGTTTGATTTTAAAAATTTTTGTGGTATGTTATATAGTGGTGTTTTTTATTTAAATTAAAAAAAGTGATATTTGAAATATTTTTAGAGGAATTATGGATTTCAGTTTAATTAGAAATTTTTGTATTATTGCCCATATTGACCATGGGAAATCAACTCTGGCTGACAGACTGCTTGAGTACACCAATACGGTGGAGAAAAGAGATTTACAGGAGCAGTTATTAGACGGAATGGACTTGGAGCGTGAGCGTGGAATCACCATTAAATCTCACCCCGTCAGAATGAGTTACACTGCTAAAAACGGTCAAACCTATGAATTGAATTTGATTGACACTCCGGGACACGTGGACTTTACCTACGAAGTCAGCCGTTCACTGGGGGCATGTGAGGGAGCAATCCTTTTAATCGACGCTACACAAGGTGTTCAGGCTCAAACGGTTGCGAATGTAACTCTCGCATTTAAGCACAATTTGAAAGTTATCCCGGTCATCAACAAAATCGACCTCCCTGCGGCAAACTTACCGCTTTGCTATGAGCAGCTTGAGGAAGTTCTGGCAATTCCGCATGAGGAAGCGCTTTGTGTAAGCGGCAAAACCGGTGCAGGGGTCATGGATCTCCTTGAAGAAATTATTGAAAAAATCCCTGCTCCGAAAGCAATTAATATCAACGGCACCAGTGCTTTGATTTTTGACTCCACCTACGACTCTTACCGAGGCGTAGTAACCTATGTGCGGGTTTTCGGCGGAGAATTTGCCCGCGGCAACCGCATGAAGTTGGTAAGTACCGGACTTGAGAGTGAAATTAAGGAAGTCGGTTTTTTCAGTCCCGACATGAAAGCTTGCGACAAACTTACCGCAGGTTCGGTCGGATACATCATTCCAAATATCAAAAGTCCCTCTGATACCAAAATCGGCGACACCGTAACTGATGTTAAAAATCCCTGTGATCGGGCTTTACCCGGTTTTCAGGAAATTCGACCGATGGTTTTCAGCGGAATTTATCCGATTGATACGGCAGATTATGAGCAGCTTAAGTTCAGCATGGCGAAGTTGCAGCTCAATGATGCCGCCTTTTTCTATCAACCTGAAACCTCTGCGGCTTTGGGTTTCGGCTTCCGTTGCGGATTTCTGGGACTTCTCCACATGGAAATTATTCAGGAGCGTCTCCGCCGTGAGTACAATATGGATATTATTGCAACCTATCCGAGCGTGATTTACCACGTTTACATGAAAAGCGGTGAAGTTCTCAATATCGATAACCCCGTTCACCTGCCCGATTTGTCGGAGATTGAACACATTGAAGAACCGTTGATTCAGGCAAAAATTATGACTCCCTCAACTTACATCGGCGACATTATGAATTTAATCATGTACAAGCGGGGTATTTGTACTCAAACCGATTCCGTTGATGCCCAACATGTGATTATTACTGCCGAAATCCCGATGCATGAAATTCTGATTGACTTCCACGATAAACTCAAGTCAATTACCCGCGGTTACGGCAGTATGGACTATGAAGTAGCAGGATACAAGCAGGATAAATTGGTAAAACTTGACATTATGGTAAATGGCGAAACGGTTGATGCTTTCAGTTCAATCGTCCAAGTCGATATGGCTCAAAGCCGAGGCAGAATGCTCTGTGAGAAACTCAAAGATGTAATTCCTCCGCAGATGTTCCAAGTAGCCATTCAAGCGGCAGTCGGCGGCAAAATAGTTGCCCGTGAAACTGTCAGAGCCTTGCGTAAAAACGTTCTTGCCAAGTGCTACGGCGGTGATATTACCCGTAAACGCAAACTTCTTGAGAAACAGAAAGAGGGTAAAAAACGCATGAAATTAATCGGCAAAGTAAATATTCCGCAGGAAGCATTTGTTGCCGTACTTAAATCCGGAGATAATAATTAGATGTTTTTTAAGTCGGACAATCAGCGTAAAGAATTAAAAAAATTCAGTAAATTTCTTCGGGAAGTCAAGCACTATATCTATCACAATGATGATATTTTAAGCGTAGAAAAAAAAGAGAAACTTACTGAATTACTGCGACAATCTCAAGAAATTTTCAATAATCAGGTTGAGTTAAAAAATTCTTTGCCGAAACAGCAAAAAATTTTTGCTGAACTTGCTCCTGCTCCAAGCTGTAAAAGTTTGCGGGATTGGCTGGATATTCTGGCAGTTGGAATTGCCGTTGCTTTCGGTATCAGGGCATTATTTTTTCAGCCCTTCAAAATTCCTACCGGCAGTATGCAGCCGACCCTTTTCGGTATTCATTACATTGAAAAAGACCCTATCGGCAACAAATTTATCGGCAAAACTCTGCCGATAGTCGATACAATTTTATTCGGGTCTTCACGGGCTTATTTGAAAATCGAAAAAGATGGTAACTTAATATCCTACCGTCCGAGCGGAATTTTCGGTAATTCGACTTTGCTTACTATCGGTAATTATGATTATACTCTCCCCGGTTCAATCAACAAAATTATGGAGTACACCGAGATTAATCCCTATGTGAAGTATCAAAAAAATACCGTCCTTGCCGATGGTTTTCTTTCCGGCGGAGATCACCTTTTTGTAGATCGAATTTCACATTATTTAGTCGGACTTAAAAGGGGCGATATTGTAGTTTTTACCACTGAAAATATCTATAGTGACGGCGAAGCATTAGCAGATACATCCGGGTTTTATTACGTTAAACGTCTGGTAGGTCTTCCCGGAGATACCTTGAAAATTGTCCGCAATAATCTCTATGTAAAAGCGAAAGGCGAAAAAGATTTTAAGCATATAAAAGAATTTTCACC
This sequence comes from Lentisphaeria bacterium, assembly GCA_017456285.1. Lineage (GTDB taxonomy): Bacteria > Verrucomicrobiota > Lentisphaeria > Victivallales > Victivallaceae > RGIG5270. Next base: position 8,446 of record JAFTJQ010000077.1, on the reverse strand, counting down.
CGTATTCGAAAAAATTTACAGCGGCAAAGGCGGTTATCAGGGTCACTCAAATATTGTAGGATACTCAATCGGAAACTTTTTGAAAAATGATTTTGATACATTTACCGTACCGGAAGATTCCTATTTCATGCTCGGTGATAATACCAAATTCAGTGCCGACAGCCGTATTTGGGGCGTAGTACCGAGACATAATATTATCGGCAAAGCGTCACTTGTTTTTTATCCCTTTTCCAGAAGATTCGGCATCGCGGATAGAGTAGAAGCGCTTGATATAGAAACAACCAAACCATCTTTAACAACCTACAAGGAGATGTTTAAGCAATGAATACTAACAAAAAAAATGAAGCAATTTTCCTGATCAGCACTCAAGACAGAAAAGGAATTTTAGCAGAAGTTTCAGGATTTTTCTCTAAAAATAATTTTAACGTCATTAAATCACAAACTTATTCGGATTTAATTGACGGTCAATACTTTATGAGAATTAGAATTGATCTATCGGATATGCAGATTACCTGCAAAAAATTTGAAGAAGATTTTGCCGAATTGGCAGAAAAATTGAAATTAAATTACACAATTCATTATACCTCAAATGTCCAGAAAATGGCGATTATGGTCTCTAAAACTTCACACTGTCTTTATGACCTTTTAATGCACCACAGCGAGGGTGAACTTGATTGTGAAATTCCGCTTATTATCAGCAATCACCCTGACTTGGAAGTTGTTGCCGATAGATTCCGTATTCCCTACTATTGTTTCCCGGTAAACGGAGCAAACAAAGCTGAACAGGAAGCACAAATACTTGATTTATTGAAAAAACACCACATTGATTTAGTGGTAATGGCTCGCTACATGCAGGTTTTAAGCGACAATTTTATCAGCAATTATCCTAATAAAATTATCAATATCCACCACGCCTTCCTCCCTGCATTTCAAGGCGGAAATCCCTACCAGAGAGCATGGGAACGCGGTGTAAAAATGATCGGTGCAACTGCCCATTATGCAACCAAAGATTTGGATGAGGGTCCGATTATTGAGCAGGATGTTGAAAGAATCAATCACGAAAATACTCCCGAAGAATTGCGGGCAATCGGCAAAGATATTGAACGTCGTGTTCTTACCCGTGCAGTAACTGAACACTTGGAACATCGAATTATTTTGTCAGGTTTGAGAACTATTGTTTTCTCAAGATAAAAAATAAAAAGTGGGGGACTTTTTATGGCTAAAAAATTAGTATTCGGACGTTATGACTATGCGGCATTTCTCTCATTTATGAGTTATTCCGCATGTTCGATTATTATTCCTATGGCATTGGTGGCTATCAGCAAGAGTTTCAACTTTCCGCTGGATGACGGCGGTTTGGGACAAGGCGGAGCTTTACAGTTAGGTCGAAGTTTTATCATGGTTATTTCGATGCTCGGCTGCGGTTATTTAGCAGGAATTATCGGAGTTAAAAAAACCATGGTCACAGGATTGCTGACTATGGGGTTATCAATTATTTTGGCAGCACTTTCACCGATGTACGGATTACTCTTTTTCTTTGTAGCCTGTGCAGGATTCGGTGAGGGGATTTTGGAGGGTTATGCTACACCTTTTGTTCAGAATCTCCATAAAAATGATGAACCGGGTCGTTACATAACTTTCACTCACGGTTTCTGGTCTGTCGGGATATTTTTAGCCGTATTGATTGCCGGATATTTATTGATGATTGAAGTAAATTGGCGTTTGGTGGTTGGTTTCTGCGGATTTTTAGCAATGTTTCCAGCAATTTTAATGATGCTTAAGGAGAAACCGAATCAGCAGCACTACCCGGAATTAAAAAACAGCGTTCCATTTTCCGTAACTTGGAAAAGGGCAATAAAAATTATCTCAATTCCGAGATTTTGGGTATTTTTTGCCTCAATGATTTTTGCCGGCGGCGGCGAATATTGTTTAACTTTCTGGTGTGCATCATATATTCAAACTGCCTTGAAAGCCAATGCTTTCGTCGGGGGTCTGGCAACAGCAATTTTTGCAGCAGGTATGATTGGCGGGCGACTCTATTTCGGTGCAAATGTGCGTGAAAAAAACTTCAAAAAATTAATTGTAATCGTCGGTTTCACCGGAGCATTGATCGGCATGTTTTTCCCACATGTACAGAATTTGGTACTTTTGATAATTCTGCTATTATTTTTGGGTATCGCAAGTGCGCCGTTTTGGCCGACTATTCAGAGTTTTGCCTGTAATCGGATGAGAGTTGATGATACAATGCTTTTTATTCTTCTCTCTTGTGCAGGAGTACCGGGTTGCGGAATTTTCACCTTTTTAATGGGGGTTGTCGGTGATAAAATCGGCTTTACGGAGTCATTTTATTTAGTACCGATTTGTTATGTAATTATGTCACTTTTAATTTTAAGTGAAAACTTGTGGAAAAGTAATTTAAAAAAATAGAGAGAAAAAATGAAAAAATCGATTTTACTTCATTGCTGTTGTGCAGTATGTGCATCTTTTTGCATTGAAAAATTGCAATCACTTGATTACGATGTAACACTTTTTTATTCAAACTCAAATATTGATACCGAAGAAGAGTTTGAAAAAAGACTTACTGAACTTAAAAAACTCTCAAAAATTTATAATTGCAAACTTATCGTCGATTTTTATGATCACCAATCTTGGCTGGAATCGATTTCAGGATACGAAAATGAACCGGAAAAAGGCAGAAGATGCAATTTGTGTTTTGCACATAATTTCAGCAGAGCGAGCGAAAAGGCTTACGAGTTAGGCTGTAATTTTACAACTACTCTCTCGATCAGTCCGCACAAAGATTCAAATGTAATCCAAAACGAAGGAGCTTGTTTTGATAACTTTGAATTTTTTAATTTCAAAAAACAGAACGGCTTTATGGAAACACTTATTTTAGCTAAAAATTATAATCTTTATCGCCAGAATTATTGCGGTTGTGAATTTTCAAAGGGGCATCTGATTGAAAAATAATCAACAATTATTTAATGAACTTATCAGAAGTTTTGCCGAATTGGGGGTTGATTCGCCTCAAGCAGAAGCAAGAATGGTTTTTGAAGCAATTTTTGAACGTGATTTTAAGTATCTATCATTAAAGAATTTCCAAGTTTCAGAAGCTGTTACAGACAAAATTTCTCAAATTATTGAGCGAAGAAAAAAACATGAACCGATTCAATATATCCTCGGTAAAGCACCGTTTTATAACTACGAACTTATCGTAAATGAGAATGTTTTAATTCCAAGAGCTGAAACTGAAATTATGGTTGAGTACATAATTAAAAATATTCCTGAAAAGGGAACTTTGCTTGACATCGGATGTGGTTCAGGAACAATCGGAGTAACTTGTGCTTATGAGCGGAGTGATATTCAAGTTACAGCAGTTGACATCAGCCCTGAGGCACTGAAAATCGCAAAATTAAATGCTGAAAATTATCAATTAAAAAATATTAAATTTTTTGAAAGCAATCTATTTAGCAATGTTGACTCTAAGTTTGATTTTATTGCCGCTAATTTGCCCTATATTCCCTACAGTGAATATTTAGAGTGTCCGTCTGAAGTAATTAATTTTGAACCTGAAATTGCTTTAACCACTGAAAATAACGGACTTAAATTAATCTATCAAACTGCCGAACAATGCAGTAATTACTTAAATAACAACGGCGTAATTATCTTTGAAAACGGTTATAATCAGGCAGCAAAAATAGTTGAATTTCTGGAGAAATTAAATAACTTCTCGGAAATTTTTACTATAAAAGATTATAATGATTATCACCGATTTACAGTTGCGAAGTTGTAAATTATTATTAAAATTTATTAAACTTCCAAAAGAATCACCGCCATTGCCGCTATACCCTCTTCTCTGCCGGTAAAGCCCAATTTCTCGGTAGTTGTACCTTTAATTGAAATTTGACTTAAATCACACTTAAAAACTTCCGATAAATTCTGCCGCATTTTAAGTGTATATTCAGCAATTTTCGGCTTTTGACAAATGACTGTGACATCTAAATTATTAATTTTGAAAGCAGGAACTTGCTTCAAAACTTTTTTCAATAATTCCATACTGTCAGCATCCTTGTAACTTAAGTCATTGTCAGGGAATAACTTACCAATATCACCCAGTGCTAATGCACCTAAAATTGCATCAATTACAGCATGAATTAGGACATCTGCATCACTATGACCCATAAGTCCTTGATTATGAGGAATTTGTACTCCTCCTAAAATTAATTTACGATTTTCCGAAAATGCGTGAACATCAAAACCTTGACCAATTCTTAACAAAATATACCTTCTTTCTCTTGAAAAATTCTTTTCTTGAGATAAATTAACTTAAAAAACAATAATTGCAAATAGGAGATTAAAAAAAAATGACAAAAGTTAAATTTACCATGTTGCCGGACTGCCGTGACTTAATGCCTAAAAAGGCGCATTATGATGATGCGGCATTTGATTTGAGATCGAGAGTTGATATTACACTGCCATCAAGAAAAAGTACTTTGGTTCCGACCGGACTTTTTATTGAATTACCGATAAATTTTGAGGCACAAATCCGACCGAGAAGCGGTTTGGCACTTAAACACGATATTATGCTTACCAATTCTCCCGGTACTGTCGATGCAGGTTACCGCGGTGAAGTAGGTATCATCATGTACAATGGCTCAACTGAGGAATTTCAAATCAAACGCGGAGATCGGGTGGCTCAAATGGTTATTTGTCAGCTTCCGGAAGTGGAACTTATTGAAGTAGAAGAACTTTCAGCTTCTGATCGCGGAGAAGGAGGTTTCGGTAGTACCGGAAAAAAATAGTATGAAAAATCTATTGAAAAATTTAATTTTACTTATTTGTGCTGCACTGATTTTAACTGCATGCGGCAAAAATGATGAGAAATATGACAATGCTTCAATCGAAAGAAGTAAACTTATTTTGCGGCTTTTTGACAGTTTGGAGCAACAAGATTATCAAACAGCTCTGATTCAGGCAAAAAAGTTGCGTCAACTTAATAGCCAAAATATCTATTTAATCAACGCAATCGAAACTTGCACTATAAATACTATTATTGAAAAAATCAATAAACTTATTGAGGAAAATAAAATCCAAGAAGCATATTCTTTAATGAAAAATTTGAGTGAACAATACCCAACCAACGAAAAAGTTAAAAGCAATTTTGAAAAAATGGAGAAAATTTTAACCGAAAAAAATTAAAATTGAGAATTAATATTAAAAAAATTCGGTGTTGATAACTATGTTAATAAGTTGTTTATAGTATGTTAATAAATGTTAATAAGTAAAAGTTATTAACTTTAATTAACAATGAAATAACAAGTTGCTAACAATAATTTTTAATCATAACTTATTAATTATCAGTAAATTAAAAAAGTTATTAACAAAAATTTAATTCCCTAATACTATAACAATTTAAACAATTTATAATATGTATTATTATTAACGAAAGATAAATTCAAGGTTTGGAAAAATGGTAAAATTATTTGAATGCGTAAAAAAATTGACGGGGTTTTATTTATTGCTCCTGACTTTTTTACTTCCATTAAAATTTGCAGGTTTGGCAATAATGGCTGAAACTACATCGTATTTTCCGACTGAATTATGGGAGTATATATTTATTAATTTCCCTAATAATTCATTTGGTATTTTTTCCGGGATCGGATTGATTGCGGCGGTGATAAGTTATGGTTATTCAACTAAAAAGAGTTTCATGATTATTCTATGGATTTCACTTTCTTTTGTGAGTATTTCAGGAATTTTCAATGCATCGACTTTGGATTATGTTTATTTATCTCTCGGTCATATTTGGGGAGTAATTTCCTATATTTTAAGTATGATGCTCTATTTTAGGAATGACAAAAAAAATCTTCAATTATTCTATAATATCATCACAATTTCAGCAATTTTAACACTATTAATCGGGGTTTACCAGTATTTCATCGGATTTGATGAGCAAATTGAATTTTATCAATCGCAAGCAAGAAGCAGCTTCGAAGTTGACATATCCAATAAACTTATGGAGAGAAGAATTTATTCTACTTTCGGGGGTTGCAATGTTTATGCAGGGTATCTGCTTTTGATCGGAGGAATTATATTTTTGAGAATAAATAAGTTTGCTCAAAATTTTGAACCGCAAAAAATATCGCAGTGGTGTTTTATTATTTTGACGGCTTTGCTCTATCTTTTTGTGATAGCTAATACGGGGAGTCGTGCAGTAATTGCCGGTATCGGCGGAGCGATGGTTTTGCTGATTTTTTTAAGTAAAATTTCCGGTAAATTAAAAATTTCTTTTGGATTGTTGTTAATTTTTCTCGGAGGAGCAGGAATTTGGTTAACCCAGTTTATGGGGAGAAATTTTGCCTCATTTACCGAGCGATTAGGGTATTTTAGAAGTTCATTAATCATGCTCTATAATCACATTTTCCTCGGGTCAGGATGGGGAGATTTTATGGTGGATAATCAGAAATACCGCTTTATTATCAGCAATGAAGCTGCGAGAGATCCGCATAATCTTTTTCTCACTTTCGGTTCGCAAGCGGGAATTTTTGCCATGTTGATTGTTATGGCGTGTTTTATTGTACCGTTAATTATCACAATAATTAATTACCGGAAAAATTTTAATAAGGAAATTGGGATAATTATTTTCAGTTTATCAGCTTTTTTAATTCATGCGATGTTGGATGTAGATTACCAGATTCCGGCAATTTTTGCACTTTCAGGGGCGATTTTTGCTTCACTCAATATTGAAAATGAACGAGTTTTATCCGAGAGTAAATATCTTAAGCAATTCTTGCTGTTTTTAATTGCTTTAATCGGATTTTTATCTTTCAGAGTGAGTTTTTACAATAATAAGGCAGAAAAAACTTATGATGATTTCTTAAATAGTATCAATAATCAATCAATAATCTTTGAAATTGAGAAAAAATATGGAGAAGTAGAAAAAATTAAACCCTATTCACCATTTCATAAAATTAAAATGTTCCAGTATCTATCTTATTACTATAATGGAAGAGTTGAGTTTTTAGATCAAAAAGCATTGCCGTATTTGCTGGATGCAATTAAAAAATCTCCGGAGCGTTCAGGGTATTACAGATATCTGAGTGATTATTATTTTCAAGTAAAAAATGATAACGAAAATGGTCAAAAATATCTAAAAAAATCATTTGAACTTGCCCCATATACAGAAAAATTGTGAGTTTTTTTGTGGGGACTAACGCCGTCCCCACACCCCTACGCAAGGTCAACGACCTTGACCGGAAGAGATGCGAAAATTTTACAAATTTTCACATCTCAAAATTTTTATCCATATTCATGGACGAAGGCAACAACTTTTTGCTTTAATGTTTAGTTTTGGCTCGTTTCACTTCGCCTAAACTTAAAATTAAAAAAAGTTTTCGCCTCTCGACACCTGCTTTCAAAAAATCCGTTGACAGGACGAGAGTACTTCGGTCACTATAAACGATTATGCTTGAAGTTGTCTGATTGGTCTGACGAGTGCGTGAGCGTAATAAGATGCGTTTAGCATCTTTTAGGTCAAGGTCGCTGACCTTGTGCGGAGTTTGAGGGTGCATAACCCTCAAAAAAAGGCGGTGGCTGCTAAAAAAAGGCAGCAAGCCTGCTGCCGTCCACCGCCCGTCTGCGATAGCAGACAGTTGAATTCTCGACTCAAAAACTTTTACCAAATCCACCCAAACATCAGCGTGGAGCTGATGCCAGCAATTGGATGCATGAATGTATAGCGAGGAGCGACACCTTATTTCACCATGCGTCCCTACCTCTATGTCTCCATACCTTCATTGATAATTCTTAATTTTTTAATTTTTGCGTTTGCAATTTATTCATATTGAGATTATATTAACTCAATTTCCATAACGAAAGGATTTATTAACTTAAAAAATAAAAAATAGATAAAATTAAAGATATAAACTGATTGTAATCGTCCATCTCAGAACTGCTACTTCTAAAAACAGACGAATATAACCTCATGTTTATGTGAATTCTGCATACTTGATAGTATGTGGCATGTTCTGATTTTGTGTGAGGTTATAACGTTGTAGCAGACGTAGAGATGGACACTTCTTCGGAATGTGCCTTTTTTTATTGTCTAAACAAGTAGGAGATTTTATTATGGCAGAAGAATTTTATGAACTTCACCGTCCTAAAAAGGTTAAATTAAGCGATGTTCGAGAAGAATTGAGAAAGCACTTTTTTTTGTTGCAAGACAAAGAGGTTATCTGCGACTGCTCCGACTCTGAAGAGTCAAGTTGGTTTAATTATCTATTGGAAAACTTTAATGAATTGAAACTTAAAAAATTGGTGGCAATTTACACTAATCGCTCACGTCCGGCTTCTTTTTATCTGCCGAAATTCCACGAGGATAGTTACTTTCGGTACAAATTCAGATTTGAGATAACTTGCGATTCCTTTGAAGAAAGCATGCGTGAGG
>JAFTJQ010000076.1 GCA_017456285.1 Lentisphaeria bacterium | reverse complement strand
TTACATCGGTCATACGACTGATTTGCGGGAACGGTTAATAAAACACAACAAAGGCGATGTCCCGCACACATCCAAATTCCGTCCGTGGAAAGTTGAAACATACATTGCCTTTGAATCTGAAGAAAAATCTATTGCTTTTGAACACTATCTCAAATCCGGTAGCGGTCACGCCTTCGCCAAGCGGCATTTTTAACCAAAAAATCATCAGATAATTTGATTTAACCTGAAATTTCCATAAGTCCTTCCCCTTACAGAAAAATATCAAAAAATTGTAGTCCGCAGTTGTAAACGCCTGCGGGAGATGCTATATTACCTGTGAGGTGATAATAATGAAACTCTTTGATAAATACTTCCAGCCTTACGCTGAATACTGTTTGCGGACAACTTTTTCGGAAGATGAATTGAAAGAAGCTCTTGTCAAAGAATGTCCGGTATGCGATCTCTGCTCATGGAAGGCTATTAAAGCCACTTTCGGCTTGAGCAGAACGATCGTATTTTTCTGCGATCCGGATAATCCGCTATGTTTGCATCCTCTTAAAGCATATCGTAACACTTCCAGAGGTGATCTCTTTATCCGGTGCGACAAGATCTCCGGCACAGAAACGATTTTGCATATTTCAATTGCTCAAAGCGGAAAATACAAATGGTCGCTTTACGGCATTTGTATCTTTGCCGTGCTGTGGGGGATTGCTGCAGCGTTTGTCATTTGGTGGGGAATATTTCTTTCTGTAATTTTTATCGGACTTGTGTTTATCGTTTTAGAGAGTTGTCACGCTATGGCGATGGATGAAGTGCCGCAAATCCGGCAGGACTTTGAAAGTATGTTAAGAGCATTGGAAAGAAAAAAAGGCGTTTTGCCGGGAGATAAAAATGAATAACAAGCTGCTGAAGAAACTTGGAAAAAGCGCTTTTAGAATAGTTGCTGCATTGGCAGTTGTTCTTGGTATCCCGGCTATTGCTTATTTACTTTGGCAGCCGGGAAGTAATACCCCTTTACCGGAATATGCCAATAATGCCATCTGGATCGGTCATGGCTGGATGGGCGATGACGGTTGGTTTGAACGCAATAATCGCAATAAAGATAATTTCCGCAAAGTTGAAAAAATTTCCGCGTTGTTCAAAAAACTTTCCGATAATAAAATCTCCACGGTTTATCCGCATTTATGCCCGGCAGAACTCAATGGGAAAATTGCCTCTTATGACAGCGTGCAAGTTGAGCTTTTTCTTGATATTGCCGCACAATACAACATCAAAGTCATTCCGTGGATTGGCGGGGTTTTTGAAGAATCTGCCCGTCCTGCCGATGAAAAATGGCGGAAAAATTTTGTTGCCTCGGTCAATGAATTGTTGAAAAAACATCCCCGTCTTGCCGGAGTTCAAGTAAATATAGAACCGTGGCCCAGCGATGAGGTAGGTTTTTTGAAGCTTCTGGATGAACTCCGCCCGGTTACCGGAGGAAAAATCTTATCGGTAGCGGCTTATCCGCCGCCAACAAGATGGCATCAATTCCCCGATGTTCATTGGCATCTGTTTTATATCATAAGGCTCACCAATCACTGCGATCAACTGGCGGTTATGATGTATGATACAGCTATTCCGCTGGAAAAATTTTACATTAAACTTATGACAGATTGGACAAATCAGTTGGCAGTTGCAACCAGCTCAAGTGATTGCGAATTGTTGTTGGGAATTCCAGCTTATGATGATGCGGGAGTGGGTTATCATCATCCACAAGTGGAAAATATCAGTTCGGCATTACAGGGCATTTCAGCATCTACCCGCAAAAAGGAAGCGAACGGTATTGCTATTTACTGCGAGTGGGAAATGGATGAAAACAAATGGTCAGTCTGGCGTAAATTCATCCGGTAATGTACAGAGGTCGTCAGCCATCTGATTTTGTTATTGATATCGCAAGGGGAATTTGGAGAATTTTTGTTGAAAAATTCCCAAATGCCAGTTTGTTTTTACTCTGAAAATTTTGCTTCTACGGAAAAATTCATTTTCTGCTCGCAAGGTTTGATTTTCCCGTTCTAATTGATAAATTCTGTGAACAGATATTGAAGCGTTCGCATAATTCTTGTATTGAAACTCCACTATTTCTTGTTTGAATAAAGTTTTTATGTTGTGCTTGCATGACCATCCTTTTATTAATTTAAAAAGTATTACAGATAGATAATATACATCTTGAAAAATAAAAAAAATATGGTATATTATAATTATCTGTTATACTTACATTAATAAGGAGCTTTGTCATGAAAAGATTTATAGCCGTTTTATGTTTATTTGTAACCATTATTTTACTTTCCGGCTGTGTTGCCAATACATTAGAATTATCTGAACAAGAGCAAGCTGATGCTATAAAAAAATATCCCAGAACCGGATTAAATTTGCGACCAGATGATGGTGCTGGTATGGTAACCGCTAAAGTTATCACAAGAATTATTTTATTGCCAATTACAATTGGTATTTCAGAAGGATTATTACTGGATGAAAGAAATGCAACTTTTTCTAAATATTCTGCGGATTTGAAAGCTCAACGAATAAAGGCATACTACGATTCTTTCTTAAATAAGTCAAAACATATTGTGATAAAAGAATTTGGACCTCCTAAAAGGATATTCCCTGATGGCAATAATGGGGAAATATATATTTATGAAAAGATTTTCACCACAGGTGGACATAGTTATGGTAATCAAAATTATTATAGTCATACTCCGATCCGCTACCACAAGTCTATTAAAGAATTTTATTTTAATGCAGAAGGTATATGCTATTTGTGGAAAACTGATTTTATTAAAAATACAACTCCATAAGGTTTTCCGTTCTCATCAACGACTTTGGAATCAGCGAACCAGTTTTTTGATTTTTTTTCATATCTATAAGGCTTGACAACCGCTTCACCGGACTGTTTGGAGGTGTCGCTGTCCGGAAAAACTATTTCTCTTTCTGTTTCTTCCGTTGTTTCTCCCACTCTTGGTGTTCTCTGGCGGCTTTCATAACCGCTCTGTTGGCTGCCTCGTACATCTCCTTGAAGTAATTCGGGTTCGCTTTTTTGAAATCCTCTAACCGTTTTTTCGCTGCTTCTCTCTCTTGTTCTGTCATATTCATCTATCCTTTCTCTTATCTCTTCTGCTGATAGCTTTGGTATTTTTCTAAATTCTTCAATCCTAATCTCTTGTAGTTTTGTATTTCTCCTATTAACGAATATCCTCGGCTCTAATATACCGTCAAATTCAGACAAAAGCAAATCAAAATCAACTCGAATTTTTGCTGAAATTATATGGAGGCTTGCTGATTTTTATAGATTTTTTTGTATTTTTCGTTTATTATTACTTGTATTTTTATAAATTGATGCTATATTAATAGAGTATTTTCGGTTGTGTCCCTATCGTCTAGAGGCCTAGGACACAGGGTTTTCATCCCTGCAACCGGGGTTCGAATCCCCGTGGGGATGCCATTTTTTGTAATTGGCATCACGACAAAGCAAAAAAATGCTCCGAAATACATTACTGAATAGAGTTCAGTAAATTTTCAAATAACTAAAAAAAATTGAATATTTTTTAATTTAGAACTTGAAAATTTAAGAATTTGAACTATATTAAGTAAATCGTCAGCAGTTACGCTTAAATGCGAGCTGATTTAGGCGGGTTGATAGCTCAGTCGGTAGAGCATCGCCCTTTTAAGGCGGTGGTCCCGGGTTCGAGTCCCGGTCAACCCACCATTTTTTTTGATAATGGTAAAAATTTAGATAACAGGTGCTGAAACTAATCAGCAAAGGAGTGTAAAAAATGAGTCAAGTTTGTCATCTTTGTGGAAAAAGCAAGGTTAGCGGCGGACATATCATCCGTAAAGGTCTTGCTAAAAAAACCGGTGGTATCGGTATGCACGTTGTGAAAAACACCAAACGTATGTTTGAACCGAATATCCAGAACGTAAAAATTAACGAAAACGGAACTGTTAAAACTGTTAAAATGTGTGCAGCTTGTATCCGTACCGGTAATTTTGTAAAAGCATAAAACTGCTTGTAATTATTAGATTGATAACTGATCGAAATAAAAAATTTCGGTCAGTTTTTTTATGCCCGAATTTAACTGTCTAATGCTGCTATGCCTGAAGTGGCATCGCTTGGAATCATGCAACTAAAAACATATCTAAATGGTTTGTAATCCGACTTTTCATTGTCTCCGCTTACAGATGTAAGGAGAAAAATTTTAAGATGCGAAAATTTTCATAATTTTCTCATTTTATCACGCAATCGCCAAGTATTCAGAGGTCAATTCGTATTCCCCAACTCACGAATAACGTAACTTGCAATTGTACAGCCATAAACACATGGAATATAAGAGACTGTTCCCGTTACTGAATGATTGCAATTATTTTCATCGGTATAGGCGACTACGGCACTTTTAATCGGTGTTTCCTGCGAAAAAACCACCTTTATCCCTTTGGAAATTCCTAAATCCTTAAGTCTCTTCCGCACAGCCCGAGCAAGTCCGCAATTATAAGTTTGAGAAATATCGGCAATTTTAAGCATAGTCGGATCCAATCTCGCCCCTGACCCCATGGAAGAAATAACATTTAATTTCAACTTTTTACAGGCGGCAAGGAAAAAAACTTTCGGCGACAACGAGTCAATTGCATCGACCACATAATCAAACTTATCACTCAAAAGAAGTTTTTCTATTTTTTCATCACGAATAAAATCTTGAATAGCAACAACTTGACAATTTGGATTAATATCCAATAACCGCTCTCGCAGCACCTCCGTTTTGGGCTTACCTAAGGTGGAATTCAATGCCACAAGCTGGCGATTCAAATTACTGCTCTCCACCACATCTCCGTCAACGATAGTGATTTTGCCGACTCCGGAACGAACCAGCATTTCAGCGGCATACGCCCCTACTCCGCCAACTCCCAGCACCAAAACACTGCTCTGCATAATCTTTCGCACTGCAGTTTCGCCTAAAATCAAAACTGTTCGATTCAAAAAATCAGGTATATTTTCTTTATTTATTTCCGCCATTTCGCAATCTCTCGTAAAACTTTGCATATAAACAACTTAAATCAACATCGCTATCGTCACTTTCTAATTTTACTCGCCCCTCATACGCCCCATTTGCACGCAAAAAATCATACAATTCCGCCCGCTCAAGCATTTTCGGATTCAAGCTGACAATCATTCCGTAATTTAATAATTCCCGTAAAAATTCAATTTTTCCGTAAAATCCATGAAAATATATTTGCGGCAACTTGTATTTATCCAGAATCTTTCGTGCCTCATCCCATGCTCGGACAATGTGAAGCATAATCGGCTTATTCAACCGCGCTGCTAATTTGACAAGTTCTTCAAAATAAGCAAGTTGCACTTGCAGCGAAGTTTTAGCAATTTTTAATTTATCAAGCCCGATTTCACCGATTCCGAAGACAGCTTCACTTTCGGCAAGTGAATAAAACTCCTCATCCACCCCCGAATATTCCGACGGCAAATTCCACGGATGATATTCCAGAAAAAATTTACTATTACTCGGCAAAGCAATTTTATCAGCCAAAACCTCCATTTTGACCGATATGAAAGCATTTTCTTTATTCCAATTATGGGTATGATAATCAAAAAAATCCGTCATTTCAGCACAACAAAATTAAATTCTATGAGTTAAAAATTCTGCCGTCTCTTTATTAGAAACTTTCTGTGCATGGCACATGGCAATTGCCAATGCATCAGTTGAGTCCAGCAAAATATTCTCTATATCAATTTGCAGCATCGCCGCCATCATTAATGCCACCTGATTTTTTTCCGCACTTCCGGAACCGACTGCAGCTTTTTTAGCAGATTTGGCACTATACGAATAAATCGGAATATTATTCTCTGCCAACTTTGCCATAAATGCTCCACGAGCCATACCGAGGATGATAGCAGTTTTGCTATTTCTCCCGACGAAAGGCTCTTCTATCGCCGCCGCATCAATTTTGTAAGCTGCAATTAATTCGGCAACTCCGCCGGCAATTCGACGCAAGCACTCGCTATGCGGCATAGAATTTTTATTCAAAATCACGCCGCAATCGAGAATTTTCATCTCACGAGTTACGTCATCAACTTCGATTACGCCGTAACCGCTGGTGCGTATGGCAGGGTCAAGTCCGAGAATAATCATAACTTCCTCTCTTTTTTTTGCACTAATCAACCTTTGCGGGAGCGTGAAGCCTTTTTACGGCTTAACTTTTTAGAATTAGGCTTATTTGCCACACCTGATTTCGGGCCTTTTTTATTTTTGCTGAGTTTACCTGCTGATGCTAAACTTTTCTCACGAGCCTTGCGTTTTTTCGCCGCCTGCGGACGAGCAGAGGGGGCGCTTCTGGCAACGGTGTGGAAAGATACCACCTTTTTAGGTCTCGCCCGAAGTTCAATCTCTATCGGCGAACCGGAGAAGTCAAACGCCTCTCTCAAAGTATTCCGCAAAAATGTCAAATAATTATCCGCACAATATTTGGGTTGATTTACAAAAATCAAAAAGGTCGGTGGTTGAGTTTTGATCATTGACGCATAGTAAATTTTTAACGGAGAATTACTTACCACCGGCGGAGTATGATTTTTGTAAGCATCCAAAATAACTTTATTGACGAGCGAGGTCGGAATTTTCATTCCTGAAAGCTCGGAAATTTCAATAATCTGATTAAGCAACTCATCAATATTTCTGCGTTCTTTGACACTCATAAAGACGACCGGAGCGTAATTCATGCCGTAAAGCGTATATTCAAGCTCATCCAGAAGTTCCTGACGTTTAGTTTCAGCATCGCACAAATCAAGTTTATTCGCGGCAATAATACATGCTTTGCCTGATTTTTTGATCATTGCCGCAATTTTTTTGTCCTGTGCAGTCACACCGTCCTTGCTGGCTTCGACCATAAAAATAATCAAATCCGCATTGTTGATAGCGGCTTCACTTCGCATGGTACTGAAATATTCAACCACCGTATCGACTTTGCCACGACGACGAAGTCCTGCCGTATCAATCAAAATCGCCGGACGCTCTTCGCCATTTACGATTATTTTGAAGTCAATATCAATCGCATCTCTGGTAGTTCCCGCTTGGTCGCTGACAATCACTCGATCTTCCCCTAAAAGTGCATTTACCAGTGAAGACTTTCCGACATTCGGGCGTCCTGCAATAGCGATTTTTAAGGGTTTAATTTCAGTTTCGACATTCTCAACGAGTTTTGACTTGTCAATCCTTTTCACCGCTTCGGCAAAAAGTTCCTCGACTCCGCTATTGTGCAATGATGATACGGGAATAATTGTTTCAAAGCCCAACGCACTGAATTCAACTGCCTGCTGGGCGAGAATCTTATTATCCGCCTTATTCGCCGCCACAATCACCGGTAAATTTGAACTCCGAATCTCTTTAGCAACCGATTCATCAAGTGCCACAATCCCGTCCTGCACATTCACTACGAAAATTAATACATCCGCACCCGAAATGGCAGTTTCAACCTGCTCGGCAATACACTCATCCCACATGTCGATATTACGTCTGGCCCCATGCGTGCCCAAACCGCCGGTATCAATAAGTTCATAACGGCAATTATTACGCACCACCGGGGACACCACACGATCACGAGTGACACCTGCTTGCTCATGTACAATAGACAATCGTCTCCCGATAATCGAATTAAAAATTGACGACTTTCCGACATTCGGACGTCCGACAATAGCAATAACCGGAAGATTACTTTCAACTTTTTCCAATTTTATATCAGCCATAAAAGTTATTTCTCCACAATTTTTCTTTTTTCAACACATTTTAATAGTTATAATATAATTGTTTTTTTATTAAAAACAAGATTTTTTTACCTAATAAACCAATATTTTTCACCGATATACCGCAAACAGTTCGTTAAGTTAATTTATTCAAGCGGCAATTATGCGATATTTATTATTTTAATACCAACAGAAACATTCCTAATAAAATCGCTGAAATTAGCAACAACACAAAACAGCTCCAACGATTTTTACGAAGTGCAAACTGCAATTTTACTTCACTATAAACAATCCTAAAGAAAAACTTGTGATGTCGTGCAAGCAGATAATACCGACGCAAATAAGCAAATTTGCTGCCATTGCGAAACAATTTGCACCGAAACTTAAAATCAGGGTACTCAAGATTATAAAAATCACACAAACTGTAAAGGTGCAAAGTGATTACCAAACTGACAATCACATACAGACAAAAT
This sequence comes from Lentisphaeria bacterium, assembly GCA_017456285.1. Taxonomy (GTDB): domain Bacteria; phylum Verrucomicrobiota; class Lentisphaeria; order Victivallales; family Victivallaceae; genus RGIG5270. Next base: position 14,042 of record JAFTJQ010000076.1, on the reverse strand, counting down.
AATCCAAATAAAATCTTTCCAATCATATTTTTTACTCACAAAAAATTACAGTTAAAGTTTATCACTCAAATATTTTTTCGGAAATTTAATCTGATTAAAACAAGTTTCCCAATAACGTTTAAGATACAGAATTGCCTCATGCCTGCCACCGATGAGATAATATTTATCACGAATTTTCAATAAACTATCAATGACACTGCAAAATTCTTCGGTCAAATCTTTTTGAATTTCGAAAGGTAATTCACACACCTTGACAACATCATCACGCTGTACAAGTTCTTTTGCCGTATGAATTGCAAAGCTGATATACTGCAATGCCGCCGCTATCTCCTGTCTGACTCTTTCAGGACAATTCCTCAATTTTTGCAGACGGTAAGTACATGAAATTAGATCTTCTTCCGCTTTGGCAAGTCTATCCGCAAGCTCCGCCTTTGATACATTTTCAGCACCGAACATGCCTCTATAAAACAAATAAAACAAACTATCTGCATCATTGCTCTCCGAAGTATGGAGATAGATTTTACCGATATCCATAATCAGATCTGCTGCATTTTCACATTTTTCGTACGCAAATAAATCGAGTGCCGAAGCAATATCCATATTCTCATTATCTTTGAAATTCCACGAAACCGCCGCTCCATAAGCAAATCCCGGGAGAGAAAAACTGAATTGTGTCCAATGCCCGAAATCTCCGAATTCATGGTTAAAAACTCCAAGTGCATTAAGTTCTATCGCCGATTTTACCGCATTGGCAATATTCCCACGCCAACGGTATGTACGCCCCCCCAGAGTATAGAAATTATTATTTGAAGACAAAAAGAAAAACCTTAAATCACTATCAATAAAAGTTTTAGCATTTTTTGCAAAAGGATAATTTCTTTCATATCCCCATTCTGCCAAAATTATATCTTTCGGCAGATAATTGCAAGCAGTAGAATTATTTTTTACCATATCAGCATAAATGATAATTTTTTTGCCATGCTTTTTAGCAATTCGGCTGATTTCTCTAAAATAATCTGCATAAACTTTATCTTTACCAATTTTATCACAAATATCTTTACTTCTGCCGATTCCGATATCAGCAGTTTCATCGCCGCCGCACAGGAAGTATTCTGATGAGAAATTCGGCAACAATTCATCCAAAAGCTCTTCCATAAACTCCAAACTTTTAGGATCGGTTGGACACAGCGAAAATGGGTCACTCTCCCTTAACTGCCACATTGCAGAAAATCCCTCCGGACATTCTGCAAGCTGACGATACGGCTCATGGCAGAGAATACGGGCTAAATGCCCCAAGGTCTCTTGTGCGGGAATAAGGTCAATAAAACGTTCTTTGCAATAGTTATCAAGTTTTTTAATATCTTCGGCAGTAAACGGCGAAGCATTTTTCCAAAAAATTTCATGGTTTTTATAAGCAAAAACATGTTCAAAATAGAGAGAGAAAGTATTAATTTTCCAACTTGCAAGCAAATCTACAAATTTCAATAAATCCTCAAATGGCGGGATACGGTCTCTGCTCACATCCAAACTCACTCCTCTTATGGCAATATCCGGATAATCTTCAATTTCCAAAATTGGACAGTCATTATTCTGATATTGCATTTGCAATTGCTGCAAAGTCTGCCGAGCATAGAATTTACCTGCTTCATCGGCATAGGTAATTTTAATTCCTTCTGCATTTACAACAAGCAAATACCCCTCAGACGGTAAATCTGAATTGCTTTCAAAAGTAATTTCATTTGAAAACACCTCATTTGCCACACATTTATCACCGAAAGACATTTTTTTCGGAATTGGCAATAAAATCGGTTTTTGTAACATTCCTTGCTTTTCCATAACGATTTTTTACTTTATAACATCCTAAAAAAAAGACTGTTGCAAGAAAAAGCAACAGTCTTTTCAAATCTGCAATTACTTATCTTTTTTTTCCGGAGTTTTCTTAACTGTCAGATCCAGATTCTCGATACTTTCTGCATCATCGGCAGTCTCACTTTCAGAGATATTCAAACGGCTCTTGAGAATATCCTGAATTTCCGGTGAACAGCTCGCCATGAATTTATCCAAAGCCTCTTTTTTGATTTTTGAATACGGCGGCAGCAGCAATCTCGGCACATCATAATGGTCTTTCTGATGTTTAGCATAGATGGCTTTTGCGACCTTTTCATTAGCAATTACGGCATCATCATCGCCGAAAACAATGTAGAAGAAACTCTGATTCAAACGGCTGTCAATCAAGTCCATAGTCTTTTTATAAGATGCGTCCTTGAGTTCGCCCATGGTCTGCTTGAGTGCAAAAGTCTCCAAAGTCCCGTAATTCATTTCGGGGCGGTCTTTCTGGAGCATTTTGAAATACTCCTCCGCCTTGCTGAAGCGTCCGTAGTTATAGAGCAGCATGATTGCATCTTTCATGAAGTTCTCTCTGGCACTCGGAAAACTCGGAACTTTCGGGTTTGCGGCAATTGTGTCATCAAAAATTTTTCTGACGGAATCCAGCACATCAAAGTTCGGAATCAGGTGAATCAATGGCTTAAGTTCCTTGTTATTACTGTTAAGTACCAACATTTTACCGCTTTTGAATGCCTCAAAAAGTGCCTGGGTAATCATACGCTCACAATCCAAACTGCGATGTTCAGGAGTTTTCTCCAATCCCATTTTTGCCCAATAAACTGCTTGGGCTTCGGGCAGACGCCAATCAAATTCGCCGTATTCCTTGTTAATTGCCAAAATTTTAACCGGGTCAAGTTTGTACTTGTCACGCAAATACTGACCTCTCAAATAGCAATCAAGTTCATGAATTAACTTCTCATCATTTTTCAACGCAGTTTGAATGCTTTTCGGCACTTCAGAATTTTTGCGAAACTCGACATTAAGCAAATCCAAATCAGTAAAATTAGCTTTTGCCAATGCTTTAGCAATCGGAGTATTGGCGTATTTTTCAATAAATTCGTCCGCTGTCGCAGGAGCAGCTGCGATACCCTCCCAATCGGGGTCATCAGTTACCACCAGCATCATATCGTATGCCAATTGATTTTTGTAATACTGTTGTGCATCATCGAGGACGTTACCGATTTTATGCTGGAAAATCCAGCCCAATTCCTTGTACAAAATCGGATCTTCGGGATTATAGATAATCGCACGGTCACGGAGCAACTTCAACCCCTCATTTACCCAACGCCAGCGGTCATCGTAGAATGAACAGGTAACGGAAATATTGTACGCCATGTTCCACGCTAAATATGCCGCCGCACCTGAAAATTCAGGCTGCAAATCGGTAATCCAACGTGCCAATTGAACCATTTCATAGTAGTCGCCTTTCTCCTGCAAACTATTTGCCCGCAACCAGAGCAAGTCCGCCAAAATACCACGGAAACTACCCAATGCAACGGTGGTAAAACTCACCAATGAATTTGCCCCCTGCACTGAACCGGTGTAACGCAAGTGATTATCTTTAATAACCTTATCCATGCGGCTCTCAGTAGTGCTTATCAAAATCAACACCAATACGGACAAAACGGCAGTAATTGCCCAAAATGTAAAATTCTTAAATTTATTCATCGTCTTACCACCAATCCAACTTCACGTTTCTTGTATAAATACATAAAAATCAACATGATAGGCAGTGCCTTAAGAACAAAGTAATTCAAGAACAATCCGCCCATAAATGCAAATTCAATCAACTCTCCCTTGGATACCATTCCGCTGACACTGAATTTCTGCAGAGGAATAATCAAAACCAACAGAATTTTGCTGAAAATTTTCACAATTCCGTCACCTGCAAGTGCATTCTCTGCCAAAAATGAGGCAAAACTGCCGCAGAATAAGTAAGCTATGGAGATAAAAATCGCTGTCGGCATTGAAGTACAGCCGGCAATCGCACACCCCAAGGCAGTCAAAATGATAATCTCAAGCATAATAACGGCTACTGCACGAAGATAATTCTCAAAAAATCCCGTAACTTTCATCAAAATTTGCGGACCGTCAGACGGCTGAAAGTATTGAGTTTGCTTTTCAGGATCCATATTCAAATAAGCAATCTCCGCTTTACCGTCGGCTGAAACCACCTTGAAATCCTTGGTCGGAATTACTTTCTCGTAAAATTCGCCGCTTCGGATATTCTCAACGGGATACGCATAGAACTGGAATTGATAACGCTTGTTGTCAATCACTTTCCCGTCCGCATCTCGCTCATAAGCTGGTACTCCGATGTACCACTGCCCCGTAGTCATACGCTGATCTTTGGTTGATACCTTGCCGACATAGGTACGATAACGGAGAAAAAGCACCTGCGAATTATCCGCAGGCAGATTATCAAAACGCCATTTTCTAACCTGCTGGAATGCGACTTTAGCATCTTCGGCGATCGCCATTTTTCGCATCTCCTGAAGGATGCTTTTCTCATTTTCCTGCGTAATTGAAATATGTTCACCTGTTACGGCAACTTTCTGCAAACGCTCTGCAAGCATTTCACGGGATCTCTCATCCAAATTCGGCGGAGTGAATTTGAAAACTCTGCGTCCGACCAAAACTTCATTCTCGACTTTTTCCTTGTCGCCTTTCTGGAAATCGCTTCTGGCAAACTGACTGAGGATGATAACATAAATCACCACCGCAGAGATAAAAAGCAATATCGCATGCAACAGAACAACCCCGGTAAACTTGGCAAGCCAAATTGTATATCTGGAAACCGGTTTGGACAATACCATGTGAATTTGGTACCCCTCAATATCTTGAGTCATAATGTAACAACTAACCCAGATACTTGACAATGCCAAAATCGCTCCGACACCTGCCAAACTGTAAAGCAGCGAGACTTGAATAAATCCCGCGGCCGAACCATCACCGCTGGCGGTAAAAGGAATTGCAATCACACAGATACCCAAAAGCACTAAAAGCAATTGGAAAATATGCGACCGCATAGCATTTTGAAATGTCAATTTAATTATTGCGTTAAATGCTTTCATTTCTCTATTTATCCTTTAATAATTCATCAAGTTTACTATCTGCCTCTTCCAAAGCCTGACGCTGTTCTTCCTTGATCTGTGAAGCGATAACTTCGGCATCGACTTTTTCTTTTTCTCCGGTAAGTTCTTTAAGAAGTTGCGATTTATCAACTTCAACAGCAGCAGTTTTTTCCTCTTTAACTTCGGCTTTTTCTGACTTTGCCTCTTGGGTCAATGAGTCCAGAACCGCATTGCTGTCGTCACTCAAGTAATCAGCAATTTTGCCGCCGCCGACCACACCTGAAGTTGCCACGCTCTCCTGACGAGCTTTTTCAATGATGTTAAGGAAGTAATCCTCCAAAGAAATTCTCGGGTGGTCAACTTTAATCTCTTCACCGTGCAAATGCTTTCTCAAATCTGCTAAAACACTCTCCATTTCACTGCCGTTAAGAGTCGGAATGGTCAATCTGGTTGAATCAGAAACGGTCAAAAGTTCATTCATTGAGCCTTGGGCTCTGACCTTGCCGCCATAGAGGATGATTACTCTATCGCAAATGTCCTCGACATCGCTGAGCAAGTGACTGGTAATAAGAACGGTTTTACCGCGTTTTTTCAACATCAAAATCAAGTCTTTGACCTCTTTACAGCCGATTGGGTCCAACCCGCTTGTCGGTTCGTCCAAAATCAAAAAGTCAGGGTCATTAATCATTGCCTGTGCCAAACCGATACGGCGAGCCATACCTTTGGAAAACTCCCCTACTCGACGGCGTTTCGCATGTGCCATGCCGACCATGTCCAGCAACTGTTCAATACGGCTCTCTCGCTCCTGCTTGGAAAGTCCGAAAAGCGAACCGAAAAAGTCCAATGTCTCACTGGCAGTCAAATACTTGTACAAGTATGACTCCTCGGGCAGATAACCGATCTGCTTTTTGGTATCAACCGCCTGCGGAGATTGCCCCAAAACACTGATTTGACCTGCGGTAGGATAGAGCAAACCCAGAATCATTTTTACCGTAGTTGATTTTCCTGAACCATTCGGACCTAAAAGCGCAACTACTTCACCCTGTTTGATTTCAAAATCAATATCATTTACCGCATTAGCTTTCGGGCGTCCCCAAAAATCCTTAAAAACTTTGGATAAGCCGACTGCACTTACTACATTCTCAATTTTTTCTTCACTCATTTTATAAAACCTATTTTTTTAGTGTTACTTTTTCTCTGCAAAGGTCAATTCTTCACCTGTTCTCACCAGTCTTGCACTATTGAAAATCACGAAGATTGAACTCAAAGTATGTAGAATTGCCGCCCAAATCGGAGGCATTTTACCGAAAGCTGCAAGCAGCATACCGACGATTACCACCAGCAGACCGAAAGTTAAATTCTGGGCAATAATCATTTTGGATTTCTTTGAGAGAAATACCAGCATCGGGATGCGACGCAAGTCATTGGTCATCAAAGCAATAGAAGCACTGTTAATTGCTACGTCACTGCCGATTGCTCCCATGGCAATACCTAAATCACCTGCCGCCAAAGCAGGTGCATCGTTCACACCGTCACCAACCACGGCAACGGGCATGTCTTTTTTGATTTTCTCCACATATTCAACCTTGTCTTCAGGGAGACATTCACTACGAAATTCATCGATTGAAAGATTTTCTGCAACCGTCTCTGCCACACTTCTGCGGTCGCCTGTAACCATAGCAATATGTTTAACTCCCAAATCACGAAGTTCCTCCAACATTGCAGGTGCTTCATTGCGGAGTTTATCTTTGAAGCCGATCCAGCCGATTACGTTATTGTCTCTGACGACATAGACCACACTCATTCCGTCGGAAGCGGATTCCTCGTGTTCGGGGATAATCAAATTCTCATTCTGCTCACGAATGAAGTTAATACGCCCGACCATGCACTGCGATTCATCAACAACTGCACAAACACCTTTACCGTGAACTTCCTTGAAGTCCGCAACCTCCAGCAAACTGATTGACGCTTCTGAAGCAATTTTCAGCAAAGCCAAAGCAGTCGGGTGGTTACTGTATCGGTCGGTACTTGCCGCTAATTGCAGCAACTCTGCCGGCTTAACCTCGCCGAAAGGATTAATTTTAACCACTGACAATTCGCCGTCAGTCAAAGTACCTGTTTTATCAAAAACAAATGCTCCGATTTTAGCGGCAAGTTCCAAGTGATTAATATTTTTAATGAAAATTCCCAATCTTGCAGCCGCCGCAACCGCCGCAACTGTCGCAGTTGGATTAGAAAGCACAATCGCCACCGGGCAGGAGATTACCAATAAGGTAATAACCCTCTCCATTGCCTCCAACGGCGGAGATGCAAACCAGGTAACACCCGCAAGCATCAAAATTGTCGGAGTATAGAAACCGGCATAACGGTCAATAATTCTGATAATCGGAGTACGAGTTTTTTCCGCAAGCATAATCATATCTTTGATCTTGCCGAGCGTGGTCTCCTCACCGAGTTTAGTAACTTCCAAATCAATCACGCCTGTCAAGTTCTGAGTTCCGGCAAAAACATCATCTCCCACAGTTCGCTCAAGCGGCAGTGATTCACCGGTAATTGACGCTTGATTTACCGTACTCTCTCCGGCAACAATTCGTCCGTCAACCGGGAAATTCTCACCCGGTTTAATTCGGATAATATCACCGACACTCAAAGTTGCAACCTCGACCTCCTGCTCTTTGCCATCGGCAATTTTCAATGCAGTAGTCGGAGTAAGTTTAATCAAATCCTCAATTGATCGCTGTGCCCCTGTCGCAGTTCGGCTTTCAATAATAATTGCCACTGACAGAATAAAAGCAATTATCCCTGCCATCTGAAATTTACCTGAAGCCATCGCCGCAATTACCGCCAATGCAACAAGTTCATTCATTCGTACATGCCCCTCAAGCAAATCCTTGAATGCGGTAAAAATAATCGGCAACGCCAAAACAAACGCACCCAAAATCGCACTGAAAGTTGACGGCATATCCTGACTGCCGAGAGCCGCTTTGAGGATAAATGAATTTACAATCAAAATTCCGCCTAAAACTGTCAGGATGAGGGTAATTTTAACACTTTTGTCTGCTTCCATTACCATATTTTCATTTGAAACATCTTTTTCTTTCACAACTTGCTCCATTTTATTTCACCCCCTCAACATTATTGTTATTCTCTTTGCGTTTCGGAGCTTCGGGGTTCAGCTTAATTCGAAGTTGCTGACCGCCGTCGGAGTTGCTGCCGATGATGTATTTATTCTCCTGCAAACTCAAAATCTGCGATAATGTATTATTATAAAGTGTCATCAAAACTGTATCAGGATTTTTCTGATATTCACCTAAAATACTGCTGAAATAACTTTTCTCCGCCAGCACATCTGCAACCACTTGAGTCTGATAATTTTGTGCATCTGCGAGAATAATTGCGGCAATATTTTTTGCATCATTGACCACCTTTAAGCTGTACTCCTCTGCTTGATTTTTCAAAACCACCTTCTGATTCATCGCCACAGACACTTCATTAAAAGCCTGGGCAATCTGGGCAGGCGGAGTTACGCTGTTAAGTGTAACATAATCAAGTGCCAATCCCAAATCCGCATCAAGGATTCTTTTAGCAAAATCTGCTTCGACTTTTGAAGCATACTCATTGCGTTTCAGGTCATAAATATCGCTGACAGTGTATTGAGCAGTTACGTTAATCGCTGATTCCGTAAAAAGATTTTTCAGCATCGTTCTGGGCCCGCGAGGTCCGAGTTTGACACTGCCGTCATAAACAATCTCATCTTCTTTCGCAGTTTCGCCTGTAATCATACAACGTTGATAGAATTTCTCCGGATCGCTTACATGATAACTCAAAGTCCAGTTTGAGTGTAAAATATTACCGTCGGCAGTTACCAAATACTTATCTCTCGCCATATTCAATGAGCTGAGTGCCGCCTTATTTTCCGCCATAACCCCGTCCAGAGAGATGAAGTTCACATTCAAAAACTGGGGACTGGTCTGAATTTTGATAAAACGATTGACCGGATAGGGTAAATACCAGTGCCAATCTTTGGTATGGCACTCTTTGAATTTACCGAATTGCAGAACAATTACCGCTTCCTGGGCTTTAACTGCGAAGTAGCCGCCGAAAGTGATAAATCTCAACAGCATAAGCAAAATAACCACCAGCAAAATCACGAAAGCCGTATGGACACTCTTGCTGAGCGCTTTCATACCGCTGTCATAGGAGTTGCCGTCTATTTCAGCTTTATTAAATTTATTTTTTCCGTATTCCATAAATCACACCTGCTGAATTATTTAGCGTTTTTCAACTGATAAGAATTTTCCTTAAAAATATCAAACGGAGCGGTATCAGTATCAAGTACCAAAGTAGTTTTGGTCTCCATAATTTTCTTCAAAGCATCAAGTTTACGCAGGAATACAGCCAGCTCGGGGTTTTGATTGAAAACCTCATAAGCCTTTGCCGCATCGGCATCACCTTTAGCACGAATCTCTTTTGCTTTAGCCTCGGCAGTAGAGATAATATTTCTGCTCTGGGTATCGGCATCGATACGAATTTTTTGAGCCTCGGTATTACCGCTTGAGAGATACTTCTGGGCGGCAAGTTTGCGTTCCTCGACCATACGTTTAAGCACTTCGTCGGTAATTCTGCTCGGCTGACCGAAAGCATTTACGCCTGCCTCTGCCACGGTAATACCGAATTGAGCTGCGGCAACTTGCAATTCTTTCTGAATCTCTGCCTCAATCTCATTCAACTTAACTTTAGCAGGATCAGTATTAATTAACTGGTCAAATCTGTAACGGCCGAAAACCGCATTTTTAACTGAACGCATTTTGCTATTGAGGAAATCCTCTGCCTTGCTGACCGTTTCAATGGTTTCATAGAATTTTTTTGCATCACTGATTTGATAGATAACGAAGATTCCGACCATGATATTTGCACCGTCCGCAATCGGAGTCTCCTCGATTTTGCCCTCATTACCCTCGAAGCAAAGCAGGCGTTTATCAAATTTGATTACATCCTGAAAGGGATAGGGCCAGCGGAAATGCAATCCCGGTTCGGGAGTGTAATCCTCAACCTTTGCGAAAGTGGTTACCACCGCTGTTTCAGTTTCGCTTACCTGATAAGAAAATACTGCGATTAACAGAATTACTCCAACAATTAAGCCCAAAAGTACAGTCGGCCAGTGTTCTAAAAATTTGCCTTTATTTGCCATAAATTCCTCCATTTTTTATTTTATATTATTTTTCAAATTTTATTTTCCCTGACTGAGAGCATCCAAATCCATATCGATTAAATCCAATGCACCCTTTTCCTCAAAATTCATTTCAAATACAGCATTCTTGAAAAGTCTGCTCAAAACAAACTTGCGAATATCCTTGCAATCCTGCTCCAAAAACGCTAAATAACTATTCAAAATAAACATCTGCGGCATAACTTGATAAGTTTTTAATTGAGTTTCAAATCTGGAACTCTCTGCAACTGCGATTTTTTCAGTTGCCTCACGATAAGACAACGCTTCTTCGGTAATCTGCAACGCTTTAATTTCAGCCTGCGGCAAAATCGTGTCACTATAAATTCTGGCATTCAAAATTGCTGCCGCCGCCTGTTCCTGTGCGATGCGATCTTCATGAAAAGCGGCACTGGTATTGTTGGTCATCGGCGGATGAACCTCAGTTAAATTAACACTGACAATCTCGATTCCGAGTTTAGCGGCATCAGCTTTAGTTTGAATTTTTTTCATAATCGCATTCTCTGCTTCGGTGCGTTTGACGGCTATAAAGTCACGCAATGTGGCACTTGCCAAATAATTAATTACCACCTCTTCGCTCAATTTCTGCAATGTATCATCGGGATTGCTGTTCAAATAAGCGTAATCAAAAATTCCGTCGGGGCGAACTCGATATTGAATCGGAATTGAAAATGCCAATAAATCAACTGCGCTTGTGGACTTATCCTGTGCATTCTGACTGCTCTGACTTGGAAGCAGGAAGTAAGCCTCCTCTTCATCGCCGTGAGTGTGGGCTTCTGTCCAAGTAACCACAAATCTCGGACCTTCGGGGGCTTTCGGCTTTTTCTCGCCGTGAGAATGTCCGTGGCCATCGTCCTCTTCTTCCTCTTCCTCGTGGCTTTCTGCATTTGGGTTATGACCGATAAATATCTGTTTAATCTCTTTATTAGAAAAAGTTCTGATTTTGCCGAACGGCCAAGGTTTAGTAAAATAGATACCCGGCTGAAGCAATTCATCTTTGACGACTTTTCCGAATTCCTCACGCACTCCGAGTTCCCCGATTTTAACGGCATGAATCGAGGTAAAACACCACAAAATAAGCAGCCAGACAACAATTAAAGGAAACAAAGCCTTTTCAATAAAACTGTAAAGACCGGTTCCTGAAACTTTCCAACCGAATTGATAATCCAAAGCCTCGGCGATATTACGCATAACTCCACCGGGTTCAGTAAATATGGAGAGTAATTTACTCTCAAAAATCGGACGATTTTCTTCCATTGTTCTCGGTCGATAGAACTCAATTATGAAGTTGATAATCAACTCAACTCCCAAAATACCCGATACAACAAAAATTATCATTCTGCCGACATTACCGTACCACGCAAGCACATCATAATTTTCCGCAAGTTCACCGATACAGCAAAGCAGCATAACCCCGAAAGCAACATAGAGATAAGATCCAACCGCTTTTAAATAACGGAATACAGATACTCGTGATTGTCCGCTGAAAAAAGCTCCTGCAAAAGCACAGACAACCATTAAAATAACTGAAATAAGTGCTACTTGCGTGTGAGTTGCATGTTTTTTCTCCAAAAATTCATTAAATTCATTTGCCAAAACTGATTTCGGAGCTTCAATATACCACTGATGATAGAAAAATGCCAGCAACGCACCGATAAGCAATGCCCCTGCAATCGCCATCACATAAGGGGCGAAGCGTTTGTAATTATCAAATGCTTTGGTAGCAGTGAAGCGGACATCCTCATCGACATTGATGATGCTTGCAGTTTCTTTGCGTTTACGAAGCAGGAATTTCTCCTCTTCTTCCTGTGCCGAATGAAGTCCCAGAATACCGTAAAATAACGCTCCGACACTGAATAAGAGAGTCATTGCAAATGGGATAACTCCCATACTGAAAATTGTCGATTCGATGAAAACACTTTCACCTATCGACAATAACGAACAACCAATAAGCAGAATCAAAGACAAGACGGTACTTGCAGAAGCGAGTTTAATCAACGTCCTTGAACCTTGAATATTAGCACTGATTTTGCTTTTACTTTCCATAAATTCACCTTAATAAAATAATTTAAAAATTTTACTCCACGATGAATATAACACCGCTTTTGTCAAATTTCAAGGCAAAAAGTGCATATATTAAGCTTTTTTTAGAAAAAATATTACCGAAAAGCAAATAATTATCAAAAAAATAATTCCAACCATTATGAGCCATTCAAACAACTATCTTATAAAAATTGTAGAAAATTGTTACTTTTCTTGTAAAATATTTTTTTTATGATATATTACTTTGTTTATAGATAATTTTTATTAAGGAGTTTTATGGGAAATAAGGAAAAAATATTACAGTTAATGTCCAATCTGGAGTCTGAAAATATTGAAAGAACTCGAGCTTTCGACAAAGCTGACAAAATGGGACAAGCTATCTGTGCTTTTGCTAACGACATCGGCGACCGTAAACAACCGGGATTCCTCTTGTTGGGAGTAGAGGATGACGGTACTTTTTCCGGGAAACGTATTACAGATGAACAATTGACAGCATTAGCCGGATTTAAATCGGAAGGAAATTTATTACCACCGCCGTCAATGACTATTTATCATGAATCCTTTGACGAGGGAGATGTCGCTGTTATTGAAGTCTTCCCATCCTCATATCCTCCGATCAGATATAGAGGACAAATTTGGGTTCGCATCGGACCTCGCAAATGCCTTGCCAATGATGATGATATTCATATTTTGGAAGAAAAGCGACTTCATTCTGCCACACGCTTTGAAATCATGCCCTGCATTGATTCAAGTTTAGCAGATCTGAATTTGGAGCTTTTCCGCAATAATTATCTACCCAGGGCAATTCAAGCTGAAGTCATTGATGAAGACTCCCGTCCCATTGAAGAACAGCTTGCGGCATTGCGTTTTTATGATCGTCAGCACAAACTGCCGACAAATTTGGGAATGCTTCTTTTCGGCAAACATCCGGAAATGTTTATTCCTTCTGCGTACATTCAGTATGTAAAATTTGGTGGCAGTGATAATGGTTCAGATATTCTGGCAGAACACGCCTACAAAGGACCGCTATTGCAGATAATTGACGAAATAAACAGCTTTGTCAAAGTAGGTATTGCCGCTCCTCGTCCGGTAAAAATTTCTGCATTGCAGGAAGAAACAATTTCTATATATCCTGATTGGGCAGTTAGAGAATTACTGCTCAATGCTGTCATTCATCGGGATTATCAAATTGGAAACGCTCCGATAAAGTTTTATGATTACAACAATATCCGCATGGAACTATCCAATCCGGGTGGGTTATATGGGCAGGCAAATCCGGACAACTTTCCCTACGTAAATGACTACCGCAATCCCTTGCTGGCAGAAGCTATGAAAGTTGTGGGTTATGTTAATAAATACAACCGCGGTATCGCCAAGGTCAAAACAGAAATGGAAAAAAATGGTAATCCCATGCCTCTATTTGACGTAAATAAGTTAACAGAATTCCGAGTGACTCTGCTTCCCAGCACAAAACTTCAACTCGTCCCTGTACATGAAGAATTAAAAACAAAAAATGATGAGTTATTTGAGCGTAATGACGAGTTAAATGACGAGTTAAATGACGAGTTAAAAGGTCTTTCAATAGAAACGGCAGCCAGGCTTTACCGAATCATTGCGAATAACCCGGGATTACAAAGGAAAGATCTGGCAAAATTACTGCATGTATCAATTTCAACATTGGATCGTTATATCAAAACATTATCGAAAAAAATAGAACATAGAGGTTCAAGGAAAACCGGTGGTTGGTTTCCGAAATCATAAAAACAACAAAATGTTTAACAAATATCGTGAAATGCGAAATACTACGTCAC
>JAFTJQ010000075.1 GCA_017456285.1 Lentisphaeria bacterium | reverse complement strand
GCTTCTTATTGGGATAAGGCTGCCGAAATGTTAAAAGATAAAGGTGCTGAAATTGTTGAAGTTTCACTTCCTCATACTAAATATGCTTTGGCAACTTATTATATTATTGCGCCGGCTGAAGCTTCGAGTAATTTGGCTCGATATGACGGTTTGCGCTATGGTAATCGAGTTGATGGTAACAGTATTGATGAAATGTATATTAATTCGCGTACTCAAGGCTTCGGTAAAGAAGTTAAGCGTCGTATTATGATTGGTACTTATGTTTTGTCAGCTGGTTATTATGATGCTTATTTTGTAAAAGCGCAAAAGGTTCGACGTCTTATCAGAGATGATTTTGTAAAAGCTTTTGAAAAATGTGATGTGATTTTAACACCGACTTCGCCGGTTGCGGCTTTTCCGGTCGGTGATAAAAAAATGCAAGAAGATCCGATCGCGATGTGGCTTAATGATATTTATACCGTTTCGGTATCGTTGGCCGGATTACCGGCAATGAGTTTGCCAATTGGTTTGAATAAAGACGGTTTGCCTTTGGGTATGCAAATTATCGGTAAGGCTTTTGATGAACAAAGCGTGTTTGAAGCAGCTTCAGCTTTGGAAAAACAAGCCGGATTTGAGGGAGTGAAATAAGATGAGCGCATTGATATTAAAAGGTAAAAACAACGATTGGGAAATGATATGCGGGCTTGAAATTCACTGCCAAATTATCTCAAAATCAAAAATTTATTCACCGTCATCAACTGCTTACGGTTCTGATGTAAATGAGAATGTGTCGTTTATTGATGTCGCAATGCCGGGAATGTTGCCTTCCTTGAACAAGGAATGTGTGCGTCAAGCCTTAAAAACAGGTATCGCGCTTAATGCTAAAGTTAATAAATATTCGGCTTTTGCGCGTAAGAATTATTTTTATGCCGATCTTCCGCAAGGATATCAAATTACACAAGACAAGTTTCCTATTATTGGTGAAGGTGTGGTAAAAATCGAATTGGAAAATGGCGAAACTAAAGAAATCGGAATTGAACGTTTGCATATTGAACAAGATACTGCAAAGTCTATTCATGATATTTCGCCGACCAAGACATTTATCGATTTTAACCGTGCAGGTGTAGGTTTGATGGAATTAGTAACAAAACCTGATTTTCGTTCGCCAGAAGAGGTTGGCGCTTTTTTACGTAAATTGCGTTCAATTGTTCGTTATTTGGGTACTTGTGACGGTAATATGGATGAAGGTTCAATGCGTTGTGATGCAAGTGTGTCTATTCGTCCTGTCGGAGAAAAAGAATTTCGCCCTCGTGCCGAAATTAAAAATGTTAACTCGGTAAAATTTGCTTGTCAGGCTGTGGAATATGAGGCTAATCGTCAGCTTGAAATTTATGAAAGCGGTGGTTCTATGGAGCAAGAATCACGTCAGTTTGATCCAGTAAGCGGAGAAACTAAATTTATGCGCAAAAAAGAATATGCTCATGAATATCGTTATTTTCCGGAACCTGATTTATTGCCATTGGTGTTAACTGATGAATTTATTGCAGAAATTAAGGCTGATATGGTTGAGCTTCCTGATGAGAAAAAAGAGCGTTTTGTAAAAGAGCTCGGTTTGACACCTTATGATGCTAAAGTTATTTGTGAAAATAAAGAAACGGCCGAATTTTTTGAAAAAGCAGCCAAGGGGCATGATGCTAAAAAGGTAGCTAACTGGTTGATGGGCGATTTTTTTGCCATGCTTAATGAGAAAAAACTCACCTTGGAACAATCACCGATTTCGGCTGAAAATTTGGGCGAATTGGTTGAGCTTGTAACTTCAAATGTCATCAATGGTAAAACGGCCAAAGATGTTTTTGAAATTATGGCTGAAACAGGCGAAAATCCAAGTAAAATCGTTGAAGAAAAGGGCCTAAAACAAGTTACTGATACTGGTGCAATTGAGAAGATAATTGATGAAATAATTG
>JAFTJQ010000074.1 GCA_017456285.1 Lentisphaeria bacterium | reverse complement strand
GGAGCGATTTAGCGACAAGTGGCAATCTCCCCCGTTGTGTGGCAACTCGTGGCAAAAGATTTGAGGTGTCATTCCGCAAAAAAGCGGGAGGACAACTCGAAAATTTTGCCACATTGAAGCAATCACCAAACCGCCATATTGCACCCACTCAAATTACAATTGTCCAGCCTGATGGCTGGTTGCCGGGGTGTGGGGAGTGCAATCAACTCCCCACAAAAAAACAATAACTTCGACCAACGCAGTCATAATCTGTCAACGGAAACTCCATGCGTCTATGCCTCCATCCCTCCCAAAAATTATTTTTTTGTCTGCTGTTCACGTTGACGGAGTTTTTCAAAATATATTCTCATTTTGGCTCTGGTCGCAGGATTCATAGAGGCATCACGATCACGTTTTGACTGCTCATCCATTTGCGGGCGTTGCGGGCGATTTTGTTGAGAGTTGTTATTGCCTCCGACTGCGGAATTGTTATTATTGTTTCTTTTTTCTCTCTCGGCACGCCTTTGTGCCATTTCCGAACGCATTTGCTTCATCCTCGCAATATCTTCATCAAGCATGCGATTTTGTTCTGCCTGTGAAGCTGAAAAAAATTTATTTAACCGTTGTTCCATTTGGTATTCACGGATTTTTCTCATTTGCTGCATGGCTTTGAAATTCGGACGCTGCGGTTTTTCTCCCTCTTTCGGTCGTTGCGGCCGCATGATTTCACGGCGTTGTTTTTCGGGGATTGCCTCAAAAAATTTTGCTTTTTCGGCAATCGGGAGACGAGAGAACTCCTGTGACTCAAAGTAAGTCCTAATCTCCTTTGCTTCCATGGCAGTCGGGTCTTTTGCCACTTGCACTTGCTGTCTGCTCCGATTAATAATTATCGGAATGATTGCTCCTGTAATTGCTACAATTAAAAGGGCTAAACAGATTTTATATTTTTTTTGATTACTCATTTTTCCTCCTCAACTTTTTAATTCTCTGACACATGGTAATCGCCATACAATATATTCATAGACCCTTTGGAAGCCACTCGACCGTGAAACCAGCGGAAGTCCTGCAATAATCTCATTCGCGAGGGATTACGGCTTCTGCGATGCGGCGGCGGTTCGAAGTAGTCATAACTTGTGCCCTCGGTTTCATAGAAACTGCGGTCGCTTGTGAAAGTTGAACTTGAAGTAACGGTGTACTCTTCACTATCCTCATCATACTCGTAGTCGGGATAATTTTTCTCTGCGGTGCTGTCGCCGGGACAGCGGTAAGCTTTGGAATTTTCGTCAATGTAGTTATCCAGAATTTCATTCATAGGGAAAAGTATCCCCATTCCGTCAACAATGCTCGGCATGGTATTAATGGCAGGATAAGCCTGATTGTCCTGCTGATAGAGTTCGATAGCCAAGCCGATTTGCTTCATATTGTTTTTGCAGCTTGTGCTTCTTGCCTTATTTCTTGCCTGATTGAGTGCCGGCATGATCAAGCCTGCCAATATTGCAATAATTGCAATTACGACCAGTAATTCAATCAGAGTAAATTTTTTAGTTTCCCGCATAAAAAAACCTTTTTTTTGTTTAATTTACCACATTAAACGCTAAAAAGGTCTAAATATTTTATCATCAGTTAAAATTTTTCTCAAAGAAATTACAACATGGATTGCGCATCGACGTCGAGATAAACTTCCACATTTTTCGGGTGGGGGTATTCAAAGATGATTTTTCTGATATACTCTCGAATCTGTTTAAGTTTTTCGCCTCGAATCATCAGAATATAGCGATATTTACCCTTGATTCTCTCGATAGGTGCCGGCATGGGGCCGGACATTTTCATATCGGGATGAGTTAAAGGAGTTAAAGCGTTTTTGAACCGCTCGGCATAGTCGGCACAAGCCATCTCATCCTCGGAGCGAAAGTGCAGAATCATCAGGTGTCCGTAGGGCGGAAATTTCATGATTTTTCGTGCCGCCATGTCGTATTCATAGAAACTTTTGAAGTCATTTTCGGCGGCAAATCGGATTGTTTCATTGTCGGGATTGTAGGTTTGGATAATTACTTCCCCCTGAATTTCACCTCTGCCGGCACGACCTGCAACTTGAGTGATTAATTGAAAACTTTTCTCCGCCGCACGGAAGTCAGGCATTGCCAAATTTAAGTCCGCATTGATAATTCCGACCAGTGTTACATTCGGGAAATGCAAGCCTTTGGCAATCATCTGCGTGCCGATTAAAATATCGAGTTCGCCACGCTTGAATTTATTCAAAGTCTCCTCGTAAGCATCGGCATTTTTCATTGTATCAGAGTCCATTCTGCCGATTCTGGCACCTTTGAAAATATTTATGGCGGCATTTTCGATTTTTTCGGTACCGACTCCGCTGTAACGAATTTCGGGGGATTGACAGCTTGGGCATACTTGGGGAGCATCAACCACACTGCCGCAGAGGTGACAACTTAAGGTTTCATTTTTTTTGCTGTAAGTGTAACTTACGGCACAGTCGGGACATCTGGCTTCGTAACCGCACATCTCACAGACCATAACTCTGGCGTACCCTCGGCGATTCAAAAACAGAATTGATTGCTCTCCACGCTTGATTCGGTCATATACGCTATCAATTAAGTATGGTGAAAAAAATCCCGCACCTTGAATTTTTGTGTCGGAATTGAAGTTGTCAGGGCGATTCAAAGTTTGATCGATTATCCGCACAATCGGCTGCTTGCGATCTTCGATTTTACCGCTCATTTCAACTAAATAATATTTGCCCTGCAAGGCATTAAAATAGGATTCTGCCGCAGGGGTTGCCGAACCGAGAATAACTGCCGCATTCTCCATTGCACCACGCATAACTGCGACATCTCTTGCGTGATAACGGGGAGCTTCCGCCTGCTTGTAACTTGATTCATGCTCCTCATCAACTATGATTAAACCCAAATTCTCAAACGGAGCAAAAAGTGCCGACCTCGCTCCGACAACAATTTTTACCTGCTGTTCACGAATACGCATCCACTCGTCGAAGCGTTCTCGATCGCTTAAGCGACTGTGCAGTACGCTTATGTCATCTCCGAATCTCGCCCGAAATCGGCGGACGGTCTGGGGAGTAAGAGAAATTTCGGGCACCAAAACAATTGATTGCAGATTTTTGTCAATCGCTTTTTGAATTGCCTGCAAATAGACTTCAGTTTTGCCGCTGTTGGTAACTCCGTGAAGCAGAATCGGTTTTTTGGGTACTTCTCCATTAAGGATTTTTCCGACTAAATCAAGTGCTTTCTCTTGGGCAGGACTGGGAGGCAAGGGAGAATTTCTAACCGTCTTTCTGCCTCCGAAAATATCTGCTCTGACGACCTCTTCACGAACTTGAATTAATTCATCTTTCAACAAAGTTTTTATCACATTTGAGACATCGCCAAGTTCAATTTTCAGTATCGGAGCGGAACTGTCGCCATTCTCCAGCAGAAATTCGAGAACTTTAATTCTTTTTTGAGTTGTCTTTTTTGTTGAGTTCTGCTCAATGAAATCGGCGACTTTTTGAGTGTCGGTAATATAATAAACTTTTTCAAGTTTGTTGCTG
Organism: Lentisphaeria bacterium; assembly: GCA_017456285.1. Lineage (GTDB taxonomy): Bacteria > Verrucomicrobiota > Lentisphaeria > Victivallales > Victivallaceae > RGIG5270. The sequence goes on along the minus strand of JAFTJQ010000074.1, from coordinate 5,474 downwards.
ATTTTGCCGCTTCTGACTGCACCGGGGAGCAAGGTTCGGATTGCCTGCTCTCTGCTGCAGCAATAGTAATCTCCCATCCATTGACCTAATTTCACCAGAGCAGGGGGGATTTTAACCCCGTCTTGCGAGAGTGAATGAATTTTTTTCAAGTCGGGATAGTCGGATTTCTCCTGAATATCAAGGATAAAACCCCGGCGAAGGCTGTTGCCGAAAGGTACATTAACCCTCATTCCGATTGTGGCAGTTTTTTCAAGTTCCGCCCCAATCAGATAATCAAAACACTTATCCAGCGACAAATCAATTATAACTTTAGCAATCATACTACTACTATACACCGTAGTTGATTTTTTTCAAGGAAATAACTGATAAAACTGCCGATAAAAAATGATGAATTTTTTAAGAGCCCGCTTTGGGTTATTGCTTAAATCAAAATCATTTTCAAATTCATCATACGGCAGAAGTCCTCCAAAGTTTCTACCGACAATGCTTGAGAATAGACTGAATGGTGCGCTCCGCCGTTTTCAATCCACTTCTGCACACCGATTTTGAAGTCAGGCTGCGGAATCCACACTGCATTAGCAACCGGCAAAGCAGGCATTTTTTCATCGGCTTCAACCGTATTTACCACATTTGCCAGCATGCGAAATTCATCGCCCATATCCAAGAGTGAACAATTAATCGCTTTGCCGCGCGCTGTTGAAAAAATCAGTCTTGCCGGATCGCTTTTTCCGCCGATACCCAAAGGATGAACCTCCAAAGTCGGTTTGTTTGCAGCAATCGTCGGACATACTTCAAGCATGTGAGCGCCTAAAATCCGCTCTCTGCCTTTTTCCAAATGATAGGTATAATCTTCCATAAAAGAAGTTTTTACATTCTTGGTCATAACTTTGATAATTCGCAGCATTGCGGCGGTTTTCCAGTCTCCCTCCGCTCCGAAGCCGAAGCCGTCAGCCATCAACCTCTGACAAGATAGTCCCGGTAACTGCTGTAAGCCGTGCAAATCCTCAAAGGTGGTTGTAAAGGCTTTTGCCCCGACTTCAGATAAAAATTTACGCAAGCCGATTTCCTGCTTTGCCGCTTCAAAAATCGAGTTCATGGAGTTTTTGCTTTTATCAGGAATGGTATAAAGTTTTTCGTATAAATTCAGCAGCTCTTTAACTTCTTCAGTTGAAACACTATTTACACACTCAACGACATCGCCGACTCCATAAGTATTAACAGAAAAGCCGAATTGTATCTGGGCAGATACTTTATTCCCCTCGGTAACTGCCACATTACGCATATTGTCGCCGATTCGAGCGACTCGCAAAGTTTGGGCTTCACGGACACCGTAAGCACCGCAAATCCATGATTCAATAGCACTTAAAGTTGCTTCATCGGTGTAGTATCCTGCCACAATTTTTCTCGCAATTCCCATACGAGTACAAATATAGCCGAATTCTCTATCTCCGTGAGCCGCCTGATTCAGATTCATAAAATCCATATCAATACTTCCCCACGGCAGAAATTCATTTGCTTGGGTAGCTAAATGCAGCATCGGCTTTTGTAATAATTTCAAACCGTTGATCCACATTTTTGCGGGGCTGAAGGTGTGCATCCAGCAGATAATTCCGATACAATCATCATCATTATTGGCTTTTTTTATTGCGTTGATAATCTCCTGCTGGTTGCGGGCGACCATTAAAAATTCAATATCGGCACTTAATTTATTTGATTTATTGAGATAATTGACAATATTCTGCGAATTTTCTGCTACTTTTCGCAAAGGTTCTTCTCCGTAGAGGTCTTGACTGCCGACAATAAAAAATACCTTATTTCTGTCCATAATAAGCATCCTTTCCATGTTTCCGCTGATAGTGTTTATTGATGATTGATTTTTTTAATTCCGTTATTTCAGGATTGATTTGCTCGGTGAAAATCGCCATTCCTGCCAATTCCTCCAATACTCTGGCATTGTAAAGCGCTTCGGTGGCGTTTTTCCCCCAAGTAAAAGGCCCATGCCCGCCGACAAGCACCATTTCGACCTCATTAGGATTTAAATTATTTTTTTTGAAATGGTCAATAATTTGCAACCCTGTTTCCACCTCATAATCACCGTTAATGCGGTCATCGCTCATAAATTCTGTACATGGAATATAGAGAGGCAGATGGTCTGCATGGGTTGTCCCGTAAATTGGAATATCTCTTTTTGCCTGCGCCCATGAAGTTGCATAAAACGAGTGGGTATGCACGATTCCGTTTATATCAGGGAAATGGCGATAAAGCACCGCATGCGATTGAGTATCACTTGACGGACGTAAATTTCCGTAAACAACTTCGCCGTCAAAATTTACAATTACAATGTCTTCGGCTTTAAGTTCCTCATAACTTACTCCTGAGGGTTTAATTGCAAAAACTCCCAATTCCCGATCGGCACAACTGACATTGCCGAAAGTATAAAGGACTAACCCTAATTTCGGCAGCTGCAAATTTGCTTCCAAACACTCTTGCTGTAATTTACTGTACATTGCTCATCACCTCATCTTCCCAAAGTTTCGCAAGTTTTAAGTAGCGAAGATATTTTTGTTGATAAAATTCACGTTTTGCCGCGTTCGGGAAATATTCGGTTTTGTACCCTGAATTCATTTCTCTCATGGCAGTATTGATGTCGGAATAGACCCCTGAAGCCACTGCCGCAAACATTGCCGCTCCTACTGCACAGGTTTGTTCTGAAGCCGCAACACGAATCGGCATGCCCATAATGTCGGCACAAGTCTGCATGACGAATTTTGATTTGCTTGCGACACCGCCGATTGCCGTAACTTGAGTAATCGGAACACCGCTTTCAATAAAGCGATCGGCAATTCTTTTCGCTCCGAATGCAACGGATTCAACTAAAGATTTGAAAATCATCGGAGCGGAACTTCCTAAATTCAGATTGAAAATTGCCCCGGTTAAATATTGATTTGCATCAGGAGTTCGACGCCCATTCAAGTAATCAAGTGAAATAATATCATTGTCAGGTAATTTCTCCGCCTCTGATGATAGTTTTTCAATCGAAACTTCTGAACCGTAACTAATCAGATTTTTGAACCATGTGAAAATATCTCCGAATGCCGATTGCCCTGCTTCCAACCCAATCATCCCCGGCAAAACAGACCCATCTACCTGTCCGCAAATACCAGGAATACATTCAGTCAGTGAAGATGCTGTCATTATATCACAAGTTGAAGTCCCAATAACTTTGATAAGTTCATTTTCTTTAATTGATGCCCCAACTGCACCCATGTGGCAATCAAATGCGCCACCTGCAATTACCACATCGGTTGATAAGTCTAATTTCTCCGCCCACTCTTTTGATAAATTTCCAATCGGGACATCAGCGGTAAAAGTTTCAGTATAAAGTTCAGCCCTGCGTCCTGCAAGTAATGGGTCAATTGACACTAAAAATTCTTCAGGCGGTAATCCCCCCCATGATTCATGCCACAAGGCTTTATGTCCTGCGGCACAACGGCCGGCTTTTACTTTGCTGTTTGCCAAAAGAGCAACAATCCAGTCGCAGTGTTCGACAAAGCCGTGACATGCCTTGCGGACTTTTTCATCCACTCGCAGGATGTGTAAATACTTTGCCCAGAACCATTCAGCCGAGTAGCATCCACCTGAATACATGGTGTAATCAATTTCAGATTTTTTTGCCGCTTGGTTAATCAGTCGTGCTTCCTCTACCGCGGTGTGATCTTTCCAAAGCACAAACATCGCATTGGGATTAGAAGCAAATTCTTCTGACAAAGCCAAAGGAACTCCATTTTCATCCACAGCACATGGGGTTGAGCCGGTTGTATCAACTCCGATACCTGCCACAGCGTTTTTGTCTTGATTTTCAAGCACTTGCGTTAAAACCTGAGTCATGGATTCAATGTAATCCAAAGGGTGCTGACGGAAACAATTTTCCGCCGCATTGCAATATAATTTCTCACTCCAACGACGGTAAGAACTTACCGCAGTTGCCAAGTTTTCGCCTCTTTGATTAAGCAGGACTGCTCTTACGCTGTCAGAGCCGAAATCAAGTCCGATTAATAATTTTTCTTTCATGCAGCTTCCTCCGTATTAGGAAAAAATTTTTATCCAAAATTACAAAAAATAAATTTGACCTTGAAAAAAACTTTTTTTGTTATATATTAATAATATGACATAAAAATTATTTTTAACAATGGTTAAAACTATGAATAAAATATCCAATACTCTGATTATTCCGGAAGACGGCAAAGAGAATTTTATCTCTTTCGGGAATTTCGGCGAACCTGAACACTATCGACATGTTCCGATGTGCGGAGGCATAAGTTCAATGCCGACAAAGGGCTATCAAATTGTCTTCAATAATCACTCTGCAAATGAAGTTTTTTTTGTTGTTTCTGGGTCAATGTATGTCAAGTATAATAACCAAACAATTATCGCCCATGCAGGAGATATGTTTTTTTTGCCGAATTCATTAAAAGTGCATATTTACGGAGACGTCGGAGATGAGCCTCTTTTCATGTTTTGGCTGCATTTGAGACCGCAGTTGGCGGGATTTCCTGAATACCTCAATATTCCGACGGAGCCATTTTGCCGGCCGTCACAATATATCAAAGAACTTGAGTTGTTGTTGAAACTTCTCTATTTGCAGGAGCGTTCAGGGGACATGTCCGGGCTTGACACAATTTTTATGCTGAATAAGTACTTAAAAAAAGAATTTGAGAATATTCCTGACGAGATCAATCCGACTATCGAACGGGTGAAAAAAACATTCAGTTATGTGAAAAATAATTTAAAAAAGGATTGGACAATTAAAGAACTTGCGAAAATCGCCTGTTTATCTGAATCGCATTTTTTTGCAGTAACGAAGAAAATATACGATGAAACTCCTTATGAAATAATCAGGAGAATGAAAATGGAAAATGCGTTTTCGTTAATGTTGAGAAGTGATTTAAAAATTGAATATATCGCAAGAGAAAGCGGTTATGCTAATGCTTTTTCGTTTTCCAAAGCATTTCAAAAAATCTACCGTTGTTCACCGGGAAGTTACCGAAAGAAGCAAAATAACTCCAATAAATTATAAAAAATTAAGAATGCATCCCCCTCCGCCAAAGGCTATGGAGGACAGGGGAATTATAAATTATTGTAGGTGTTGCTCTTTCGGAGCGACGAAGTGCGAGCCTGACGGCTCGTAGACTGGATGCTTCGCATGATAGTCATCACGCTCTGCATGACGTGGGGTAAGTTTTGCGACGGTGGCAGAGTAATTCCAAATTCGTCATTCAGAGCATAGCGAAGAATCCAGAAAAAACCTAATTGTGTATATTGGTGATTAAATCGGTACATCATCAGCTCCACGCTGATGATTAGGCTGATTGGGTAAAAGTTTTTGAGTCGAGAATTCAACTGTCTGCTATCGCAGACGGGCGGTGGTCGGCGACAGGCTTGTCGCCTTTTTTTATCAGCCACCGCCTTTTTTT
>JAFTJQ010000073.1 GCA_017456285.1 Lentisphaeria bacterium | reverse complement strand
CCGAGTGAATTCAATTATCCAATTGATTTTGCCTTTTATGCCAAAAATAATGTCATCGGAGTTTTTATGGAACACGAAGGTCCGTCAACCGGCGATATGTATGCGCTGAAAGTCTATCTCGAAGCCAAATATATGGAAAATCCGCACGCCGATTTTGAGGCGTTGACCCAAGATTTTATGCACAAATATTACGGCAAAGCGGCAGATAAAATCATCCTTTACCGCAAAAAACTTTTCGATACTGCCAAAAAAATAAAGCGTCAATGGCATATTTTGCGCCGGGGGTCAATGGTTTCCGTTATATTGATTTTGCAGTGATGACCGAATGTCAAAAACTTTTTGACGAAGCGGGAAATGCAGTAAAAAATGATGAAGTTCTGCTTCAACGTGTACGCCGCGCCCGCATGGGACTGGATTTGCTGCTGACCAAAAAACTTATGGGACATTATCTTTTCGGCATGTTCGCAAATAATACGGTTGAATCTGTTTACAAAATGATAAATCAAGCTCAAAAACGGCTTATTGATACTTACACGAAAGAGCGTAAAAATCTGATAAATACATCTGAACGCTTTATTGCCGATGTGAAAAATGATTATCAGAAAATGCAGTATTCAACTCTGCCGGAAATATTCAAAGACAAAAAAGTTATCTTCCTGCCGCTGACTTCGTGGCGTATCCATTCAAAAAAATTCATTACCCTTGCTCCGTCGGAAAAAGCATTTTTCAGATATGCCTGCCGTGTCGATTTGACCAAAGCTCCCGCAAGTTTCAAAAATCCCATGCGCAACGGCATTTGTGATGAAAAATTGAAGAAAATAAATAACGGTACACCCGTAAAACCCGCCGACAGCGGCGATTTCAGATGGTGCAAACTCGGCACTTTCAAATTCAACAAAGGCAATCCGTCACACTTTTTTGCCACCAATAACTGGGGAATGTCCATCAGTACGACCGTTTTGGCTGAACATCTCGGCAATAGAGATGTTGACCTTTATATGGAAGTAAAATTTAATAAACAGACACTTGAAATCGGTGCGATTGCCGCTGTTATCAAGTAACAAGAGGAGATTTTTATGCGCTTTTTTATCGGATTTTTGGCTTTTGCCCTGCTTATAAATTTGCAGGCTTGGAGTATCGGCGAAACTGAAAAAACAACCCCGCCGTTTCAACTGCACTTGAGGAATTGAAACATTATCTCAACTTGTGTGCCAATGATGTCAAAGTCAGCGGCAAAAGTGCAGTTTTTCATATCGGCAATACTGCCGAAGCCCGGAAACTCGGCATTGACGGCAGTAAACTTGCCGAAGAAGAGTGGCTCATTAAATCCGATAAAAACAACGTCGTTATCATCGGCGGCGGCAAACGCGGCACACTTTACGGTGTTTACATTTTTATTGAAAAATATCTCGGAGTCCGCTATTTCAGCGCGTATGAAGAGTATATTCCAGCTAAAAAATCCCTTGCGTTCAACTCTCTGAATGACAAAGGCACACCGTTTTTTAT
>JAFTJQ010000072.1 GCA_017456285.1 Lentisphaeria bacterium | reverse complement strand
TTTGCGGGCGTACCGTTTTTACAGAGGCCGCAAAGGTTTGGAAAATCTGAAGTTACACTCTGTCGCATTTGAGTGCGGTATCCGGGAAAGCCGTGTGATCCGCGGAGAATATGTCATTACCGATGAAGACTATGCTTCCGGGCGGGTATTTGAAGATGCCGTCTGCCGGGCGTGGTATCCAATGGACATGCACGAAGACGATCACATCAACGCCAAAAAAATCGGATTAGATATAATTCCCACTGTTCCGCGCCGTGCATTGATTCCCGCCGGCAGCCACCGTTTTGCAGCCGCCGGCAGGATCATTTCAGCCACCCGTGGAGCAAGTGCCGGACTGCGGGTACAGGCGGTCTGTATGGCGACCGGAGAAGTTTGCGGAGCCATGGCGGCACTTTCTGCAAAGAGCGGTGTCGATATGCGTGATGTTCCGCTTGAAAAACTGCCTTTTTACGATGATCTCACGAAAGATTTGTAAAAAGCCGGAATTGCTTTTATCGGCACGATAAAAACAATTCCACCCGAAAGTTTTTGGAAGATGGGGTGCGGGGAAGAGAACCTGTTTCTTCCCCGCAGAACTTTCAACCACAAAATGCTGCCTTATTTTTTTAATTCCTGCCGCAGTTCTTTTACGGTTTTGCTCTTAAAAACCTCTTTAAGTATTTCTCGGAGCAAGCTGTCAATATTGTCTTCATTGTTTTTTTTGATTTAACTCAATATATACATTGAAGTGTTTTTTTCTGACAAAATCACTTTTTGAAAATATAAAAAGTCTCTGCTCAAATAACAGAAGAAAATCTCCTTTTTTAAAAAATTATGGGATATTTGTGATATTTTATGGGATATCTGTGCTTTTTTTTAAAAGTTTCATGGAAAAAACTTGCAAAACTCTTTGATTAGTGTTATATTACAATATCAGTATATTGTGTATTAATTTTTAATGCTTATTAATAAATAGGACAGGACAAATGAAAAGATTTGAAGAACTTTTTGTTGAGTTAAAGGATAAAATCGCCGCTCAAGATGAAAATTCAGGAACGGTTAAAGAGTTTAACAAGGGAAAACACTTCATCGGCAAAAAAATTGTCGAAGAAGCAGGCGAAGTTTGGATGGCCGCTGAATATGAGGGCAAAGAAAAAACCGCCGAAGAAATTTCACAGCTTTTTTATCATTTGCAAGTAATGATGATTGCTAATGACTTAGAGCTTGAAGATGTTTACAAGTATTTATAGAAACGGAGATTACGATAAATGTTGCAGATAGCATTGCCGAATAAGGGCGCTCTCTCCGAGGGTGCAGTTCAATTATTAAAAGAGGCAGGATACAAGTGTTCTCGTTACGGTCGTGAATTAATTGTACACGACAGCGAACATGAGATTGATTTTATTTTTTTGCGTCCCCGCGATATTGCCGTTTACGTCGGTAACGGTGTGGTCGATTTGGGAATTACCGGGCGTGACCTTACTGCTGACAGTTGTGTAGATGTGATTGAATTGCTCGGTTTGGAATTCGGTAAATCCCGTTTCTGCTATGCAGTGCCGAAAATTTCAGGATTGACCATTGACCAATTTGAGGGGAAACGAATCGCTACAAGTTACCCTGAAATTGTTAAAGCCGACATGAAAAAACGCAACATCAATGCTTCAGTTGTCCGTTTGGACGGTGCGGTAGAAATTTCAGTTCAACTCGGCGTTTCTGACTGCATTGCCGATGTGGTTGAATCAGGCAGAACTCTAATTGAGGCAGGTTTAGAGATTACAGGCGAACCGATTTTGTACTCTGAAGCACTTTTAATTGCCCGCAATCAGGAAGTTGCTGAAATGGATGCGGTACAGAAATTAATCGCTCGTGTCAGAGGAATTTTACTTGCTCGCTCTTATGTGATGATTGAGTATGATATTGAGAAGAAAAATCTCGAAGAGGGCTGTAAACTTACTCCCGGAATCGAATCTCCGACCGTTTCCCCGCTGAATAACCCTGAATGGGTAGCGGTTAAATCGATGATTTCCAAAAAGGAGATCAACGATATTATGGATAAACTTTATGCAATCGGTGCTAAAGGAATTATTGTTTCTTCAATTTTCTCCTGCCGCATATAATGAATTAATGAGGTAAAAACTTATGAAATGCAGTTTTCTTAAAATTTTCGGACTGTTTTTGCTATTGGCAACTTCAGTCAATCTTTGGGCAGAAGATACGACGGAAGTCGGAGCAAGCAGTGAGGATTTTAAGCATTATTACAACACTGCATTAGAAAAATTTGAAGCCGGCGACTATGATGAAGCAGGTGAATTTGCTTTGAAAGCCGAAGAAGCCGCAAACGATAGCGTAATGAAAGCAAACTCGTTGCAATTAGCAATTGACAGTTATCGTGCAGGAGGAATGCTTTACAAGGAGTTCAATGCGATTGAGAAAATGATTAATTGTTATCGCAACTACACTGACTCCGTACAGCAGATTAACCGGCTTTTCGAAATCGGCAATGCCTATTTTGCAGGCGAGAGAGAGCCTTCATTTTGGTCGCTTCGCTGGATTCCGTGGCTGCATGGAGAGGACAAAACCGAGGAGCTTTATGCAAGAGCTTTGGCTCAAGGTCCCTTTGCAGAGGGTTCTCACTTAGCAAGAATGCGTCTGGCGGTATTTTTAATTGAAAACAAGAAAAACGACGAAGCCCTCAAGCACCTGCGTGAAATTGTTAAATTAGAGGATTCTGACCCTAATTTCCGTTACGCTTACTTGCTGCTTGCAGAGCAGTTAATGTTCCTTGCCCACAAGGGCGACGGCGACAATTTTTACGCCCAGGAAGCAATTGAAGTTTGCGAAAAATTCAAACAGAAATACCCGAATGCCACAGAAAATGACATGGTCGATAAGTGGTTGTTGAAAATTAAAGATTTGCAGGCAAAAAGACTTTTGGAGATGTCAAAGTTTTACAGAAAAAGCGGCAAAATCGAGGCGGCAATACGTTATTCAAATGAGGTGGTTTCCAAATATCCGGACTCAATTCATGCCGAAAAAGCCGAAAAATTACTGGTCGAAATGGATAAAAAATATATCCCAAGAAGCGTAACTCCGGAAATTCAATCAAGATTACAGTCCTACGAGACTTTCCGAATGGTTGATGAGGAGAAAAAACTTTTGGTACATCCGCTTGAGTCAAAAAAGGGGTTTATGCTTCCCGTCTATGAGTTACAGGTAAATTCAAGCGAAAAATAGAGGTGAAATTATGAAAAAATTATTCCGTTTAGTTATACTCGGTGCGGCAATGAGTTGTCTGCTTACTGCCTGTAATTACCGAGTCGGCAGTTTGATGCATCCGCAGATTCAAAGTATCGCAATCGGGGATATAATTAATGACACTGCTGAATACAACCTTTCTTATCAATTAAAACAGCTTTTAGCCGAAGAATTTATGACTGACGGCTCTGTTGAATTGGCAAATCGTCGGGTCGCTGATGCAATTGTTTTCGCCAGAATCATTTCAGTCGGATATTCAGAGGAAGCAGGTCGTGACTGGGGCGACGGAGTCTATCACCCGATGGAGTGGCGTGCCAGAGTTGTTGTCGAATTTTCAGTAATCGTGCCGGGAGAGAAAACTCCGCTTGTCAGCTCACAGGCTGTCGGTATATCATATTTTCAGGCGAAAGCTGATACTGACGTAATGCGTCAGAGAGCAGCGATGATGGCATGCCGTGATGCGGCGGCAAAAATAGTTCAATCAACTGTTGAGGCGTGGTAAAAATAGAAAAACTGCTGTACTTGCTTATAAACCGGCAAGGTTGATAGTTTGTATGTAAAAATCCCTGAGGGGGTAAATATGGTATTAAGTTCAATTAAAAAAAGTCAATTTTATTTTATTCTCTCCTTTGCCGTATTAGTTGTCTTCGGAACATTATTGCTCAAATTACCGATTATGTACAATGAAGATTGCTTCGGCAAGTTATCGTGGATTGACGCTTTTTTTACCTCAACAAGTGCAGTGTGTGTTAATGGCTTGGCAATTTTGCCATTAAGCAACTTCAGTTATTTGGGGCAAGTTTTTATCATGCTGCTTATCCAGCTCGGTGGAATCGGCATTATGACCATGAGTGCTTCGATTATCTTTTTTTTAGGCAAAAGCGTCGGCTGGAGTACCAATAAATTAATATCCAATATCACCGAAAGCAACAGCCAGAATAGCATGGAAAATATGCTTAAGGAGATTACAATTTACACCATTATCGTGGAGATGATCGGCATGTTCATACTGCTTGCAGGATTTCTTTCGGATGGATATAATATCTATGATTCGCTTTGGTTTTCACTTTTTTACTCTATTTCGGCTTTCTGCAATGCCGGGTTCAGTCATCTGGATAATAGCTTAATCGGAGTGTCTGCACTGATCAAAATTGCAGTTGCACTTCTGGCAGTTTTCGGCGGACTCGGCATGTACGCAGTGCATGATGTTTGCATTGCAATTAAATCAATGCGTAAAAACAATAAACATTATAGTTTCAGCAGGGCATTCCACAACATGCCTGTTACCAGCAAATTGATATTATTCATGTCCTTTTTATTGCTAATCCTCGGTACGGTAGGAATTAAATTCTGTCAATACAAAGCAGGAACTCCGATAGCTTATGTTGACGCCTTTTTTCAATCAGCCATTGCCAGAACGGCAGGGTTTAACGTAGTTGACATGGGAACACTATCTTCAGGAAGTGTGGCAATTTCAATTGCTCTTATGTTAATCGGCGGTGCACCCGGTTCAACTGCGGGAGGAATGAAAGTTACGACATTTGCACTGATTTGCATGGCACTCTATGCGACATTCAGCGGCAAGCAGAAAATCATCTGTTATAAACGGGAGATACCGATGACCAATATTTTGAAAGCCTTTACAATTGCGACTATTTTTATCAGTTTGGCATTTATCGGGGGAGCGATTTTTCAGTCCGCAACTGGAGAGACTTTGCAACGGTCACTTTTTGAAATGTCATCAGCATTAGGTGGCACAGGCTTATCACTCGGGGCAACAATTTCAAATACATTCAGCTCAAAAATTTTGGTAATTATTTACATGTTTATAGGTCGAATCGGGCCGCTGACTTTGTTTTTATTTTTAATGCAGAGAGAGAAACAGAGTCACTTGAAATATTTGGAAGAAAAAATCATTATAGGATAGCAAAGGAGATTTTTTATGAGAGGGAATTATGCAGTTTTCGGGCTTGGCTCATTCGGTAAAACTTTAGCAATTGAATTAAGCAAAGGCAACAACAATGTGGTCGTTGTCGATATTGATGAGCAGAAAGTAAGAGAGTGTCGGGAATATGTTGCAGAAGCAATTGTCGCCGATGTCAGTAATGAAGAGGTTATTCGTGAACTTAATGTCAAAGAGTACGATGCGGTAATTCTCGGCATGAGTTCGCACTTTGAAGCATTGGTGCTGGCGGTAACTTTGCTTAAACAGGAGGGCGTGAAAAAAATTTACGCCAAAGCAAGTACCGCAATTCAGGGGAAAATTCTCTCCAGAATCGGAGTCGATGAACTTATTCAACCCGAACTTGATGTGGCAGAACGTTTATCTCAACGCTTGACCATGGACAATATTCAGGATATGTTCAAGTTCAAAGATTATGCAATCGCCGAAGTCGGCGTGCCTGAAGAAATGCAGAACAAAACTTTGCGGGAATTGGATATTAGAAATCGTTACCACATTACGGTGCTTTTGATTAAAAAGGTTAATGGCCCTGATGAGGATATTTGGAGTCCGGATGTAGTTTTGGAGGCGGAGGATGTATTGACAGTTTTCGGCAGCCGCCGTGCGATTGAATCAGTTTTTAAGCAAGATTAACATAGAAAGAGGTGAAAAAATGGATAGTTGTATTTTTTGTAAAATTATTGCAGGAGAAATTCCGAGTGTTAAAATTTATGAAGATGATTTAGTTTATGCTTTTATGGATATTGCCCCGATTAATAAGGGGCATGTGCTGGTGATCCCCAAAAAACACAATGAATCAAGCTCAACAATTGACGAAGCAACCGCAGGCAGAATGTTCAAAGTCGGTTCGCAAATCGGTATCGCTCTGCGACGTGAATGCGATTATGATGCATTTAATTTGCATTTAGCAGACGGCACTGCCGCAGGTCAAGTGGTTAATCACGCACACTTGCACGTTGTCCCGCGAGGAGTTGAGGATGGTTTCTACTGGAATTGGCGTCAGCTCAAGTACGAGGACGGCGAAGCCGCTGAAATCGCTGAAAAAATCAAAGCCCGTTTGGCTAAAAAATTATAATTTTGCAGGAGGCAAGTTATGGAGAATTTACCCGAAGGGAATGAGACAATTCTGGTAGTTGACGACCATGATGATATTTGGGATTTTTTGAGTGAAGCTTTGCAAGAATTAGGGTATTCAGTAATTTTGGCAGAGAATGGTTTGGATGCGGTAGAAATTTATCGAGAGAATCCGTCGCAGATTGACCTGGTACTGTTGGATATGATTATGCCTCAACTTAATGGATACGAAGCATTTAAGCAAATTAAAGAAATCGATCCGAATGCCAAAGTTCTGCTTTCAAGCGGTTTCGTAAGCGGAGAAGAGGTCAAAAATCTGCTGGAAGCAGGTGCACAGGGTTTTCTCGCTAAACCGCATCGCTTGGCAACTATGGCACAGGCAATCAGAACAATTCTCGACGGCGGAACTATCAAATAATCTAACTCTTTATAGGTCAATTGCTTGAGAATTTATTTGGAAATAACCAATAATTGCAACAAGAGTTGCGATTTTTGTACCGTTACCAAACGTAAAAAGGGTTTTATCAAACTTGAGACGTTCAGGGAGCGGCTGAAAAAAATTTCAGGATTCGCCGATGAAGTCTATCTGCATATTCTCGGCGAACCTTTGCTGCACCGTGAAATTAGGGAAATTTTTACAATCCTTGCAGAGTATGAAATTAATTTTAAAATAACCTCAAACGGCACTCTTTTAGATGAATCAAAAAAAGTTGCTTTAGTCGAAAATCCGTTTTTTAAGCAAATTAACTTCTCACTGCATGCCCTGAATGATGCAGAAATTCACGGCGAAGTCATGCAGGGAATTTTGCATTTCTCCGAATTACTTATGCAAAAGCGTGATGATGTTTTTGTAAACTACCGATTATGGAACTATTCAAGCAGCGATGAGGCAAAAAACAGTATAATTTTAGCCGAAATTGCCGATTTTTTTCAGCTTGAATCAATTCAAATACCAAATAATCGCCGAAGCAAAAAGTTATTAGATAGAATATATCTCAATGTCGATAAAAAATTTGATTGGCCTGCTGATTTGCCGAATCAAAACACTGAATCAGAAAAAATTGTTCATGGGTTCTGTCACGGCGGAAGTTCGCAATTAGGAATTTTGCTTGATGGTAGTGTGGTGCCTTGCTGTCTCGATTCAGAGGGAGCAATCACGCTCGGCAATATCGATGAAGTTACAGATTTTCAAAAAATCTTAAATGCTCCGAGACTGCAAAACATGGTCAAAAATTTTGCCGATAATATTGTTTCTGAACCATTCTGCCAAAAATGTACTTTCCGCAAACGCTTTTTGTAATTTTTTTGCAAATATCCAAGTGCGACGGATAGTATAAAAAACAATCAATATGGCAAAAAAAATAAAAAAACAATAAATAATTGCATGCAAATAATTCATTTTGCCCACTCATTGACAAAGCACGGCAAAACCCATATAAAGCATTAATTAAAAACACTTTACGACTAAAAATATCCTTATTTGCAGCAATAACATTTAAAAAAAATTGCAATTTTTTTCAAAAAAACTATTGACATTTTGCATTCTTTGTGCTATACTATAGGCAGTTAACAATAATTACAACTATTAACATTAAAGGCATATACTCAAAAAGTATTATAAAAAACAAAGCAAATAAAAAGTTTAATTCAGGCTTATAGCATTAATTCTTAATAAACTTTTATAACTAACAAAAAAGAAAGGAAAAAAGACACAAAAAAAATTAATTCTAACAAAAAAACACAATTAAGCTCAAATTAAGGCAATTGCAGTAACAACTGTCACTGCAATTTGTAGAAAAAATAAAAAAAACAAACCCCAAAACATTAAAAAGAAAGATAAAAAAATGAAAAAATCTCTTTATTTCACACTCATTGAGTTGTTAGTTGTCATTGCAATTATTGCAATCCTTGCCGGCATGCTGCTTCCGGCATTAAACAAGGCTCGCGAAAAAGCCCGTGCTGTTTCCTGCACAAGCAATATGAAACAAGTCGGTACTGCAATGATTATGTATTGCAATGATAATCAGGATATGATTACTACCACTCGTAATGCTGTTTTAAAAAATAATACGGATGTTTACATGCTCAAACTTATCCCTTATGTCGGTGGAGATGTAAAAGTTGCAGAATTGACCAAAGGTGCAAGTGTCAATAAATTGACCTGTCCGAGCAGAAGTTATGCCCTTAGAGATGCCACCAACAAATGCGACTTTAATTTAGCAACAGGAGATAAAGGTAAATTATTCTTGACTTATGCTATTCATGCCGGATATAACAAAGACTGGGGAACTCCCGGAACAGGTGTTATCAACTGGGATGTTGCTACAACCCGCGCCCTTGCAAGCATTAAATCTCCTACTGATACAATGCTTATTTGTGAGACTGCAACAGGTCAAGATTATTTAATGAGCCCCAATATCGGCGAAGGCAAACCTCTCTGGAAGATTCATGGAGACAATGTAAATATGATTTTGTGTGATGGTCATGTTGAAGCCATGGATGTGGACAATCTTCCGACCACTAACAAAGGTATATGGACTCATATCGCTGATTAATTCTTTTAATCAATATTATGGAGTGGTTGCTCCAACCGCTCCAATTTTTCCAATCAGTAAAATTGCATGCAATATTTTAAGAAAAACCCAAGTTTACGCTTAATATTTTTGTAAAAACACAAAAAACTTAATAAGTGAAAGGAAATTTTTAACATGCTCAAAAAACAACAAATTTTTTCATTATCGCTATTGGCAATGGCAAGTACACTTTTTGCCGATGTGGCAAATTTGGGTTCCGATCGTGAACTTTTTGTCGATAATCAAATGATTGAAAAAATGGACAATGCAGAGATTAAACTTCATAGCCCGATTGAGAGAGAAATTACTTTCAAACTCGATCAACCGCACGAAGGTAACTGCTCATGCTACTTCACTATTTTCAAAGACGGCGACAAATACCGCATGTATTACAACGGCGGACACTTCGCTCAATGGGGAATTATCGGTACTGCCAGAAAACAGCACCCTGAATTTACCTGTTTGGCAGAGAGTACCGACGGAATTAATTGGACTCGCCCGATTTTAAATAAAGTCGAATTTAATGGCTCAAAAGCGAATAACATCGTCCCCGTCCCTGCCCGCTGGACTCACTGCTTCACTCCATTTAAGGACACTAATCCCGATTGTCCTGCGGATGAAATTTATAAAGCAGTAGCATTTGACCACGGAGCACCGAAACAACTTTTCGGTTTTGTCTCTCCCGACGGAATCAACTGGAAACTTGTTTCAGATAAAGCAATTATTACCGGCGGTAACTTTGACTCACAGAACTTGGTTTTCTACGATAATGCCCGAGGTCTTTATGTCGCCTATTATCGCAAATCTCCGCAAAAAAATCGCGGAATCGCCACTGCTACCAGCAAAGACTTTATCAACTGGACCGAGGGAAAAATGCTTTCATACGGCGGTAAAGATGAGAATTTCTACACCAATGCGATTATGCGGTATGGCAGAGCACCGTATCTTCTGGGCTTCCCGATGTTATTCCGTGACGGCAGGTTATATCCCGGCAACTTGGGTATCGGGGTTGGCGACGGCGGATTTATGAGCAGTCGTGACGGTGAGAACTTCTATCTTTTTGAAGAAGCGTTCCTCCGTCCCGGCTTAAATCGTGAACGCTGGTACAATCGCAATAACTATGCAGCATGGGGCGGACTTATCGAAACTCCGACTGACATCCCCGGAGGAAACAAGGAATTATCACTCTATTTCAGCGAGGGCTACTTTGAAGGACGTGAAGTCAATATCCGCCGCTGCACTCTCCGTATAGACGGATTTGCTTCAATCCATGCAGGAGCAAAAAAAGGTACTGTTTTAACCACACCTTTAACTTTCAAGGCAACTCCCGATAATGAAGTCAAAGAAGCCCCGAAAGACCCGCTTTTTACTCCGATTACAATTGATAGAGGACCGTCTATCAAGGGCAAAATTACCCACTTCGGCAACGGAGTTTTCCGGGCATCCAAACCGACTTCATTGGAAATCCCCGAAACCCAGAACCTGGGCAAAACTGCAACTTTCGCATTGCAGACAGATTATTTGAGCCGCGGCGGAGAGAGAAGATTTTTCTCTTCAAATGACAAACAGCCGGGCGGCTGGAAAGCTTGTTTCCATATCTATTTAGCTCCGAACAAAAATCAGCATCATTTGTCGTTGGTTCGTTTCGCTTTTACCCCATTCGGCAAAGCTGAATTCGGCGGACACGCACTCGAAGCAGAAATTGCAAAGCAGAAAAATCACCACTTCGCAGCAACCGTCGATCATGGCAAAATTAAACTCTACATGAATGGCAAATTAGTGGCGGAAAATAATATTGACCGCAAGGATCTTGACTTAAATTCAAGTCTCGGCAATATCCGTTTCGCTAATGATTATCCTCCGAATGGCATGGTAAACAGTCCATTTATCGGCTACGCTGATGATATTTTAATTTTGAAACGGGCAATGTCGGCAGAGGAGATCGCTGCTCTCGCTGAAAACGGCGCAGAAAAAACTCTTGATCTTGCAAAAGAAAAAGGTGTTTTATATACCATGGAAACCGAGCGTGCAGTACCTTTGATTGACCGCTTAAGTGCTGACGGTCAGCAGAATGCAACTTTCCCGACTCGCTTGCCGTGGGGCAAAACCATGTTGCTTCTTAACTGCTCAACTTCTGCCCGCGGTTCAATCAGAGTTGAATTACAGGATGCTGAAACCGGTAAAGCAATTCTCGGATATTCACTTGCAGACTGCGATGTCATCTATGATGACTCACTTGACCGCATTGTAAGTTGGCATGGCAAATCAGATGTCAGCAAATTGGCGGGTAAACCGATTCGCATTCTTTATGAATTGCAGGATGCAGATATTTTTGCTTACCGCTTCGGTCAATAAATTTTAGTGACCTATATGGCATCAACTTGGATTTAAGTTGATGCCATTTTTTATACATAAACGATATAATTTGAATACATGCACGAATGTTTTTTTGGGTGGGGGAGCAAGTAATGATAACTAAAGAAAGCAGATTCGCTTGATACACTGTTCAAAGTTTTCCTGTCCGCTCAAAATATCAATTTGGATTCGCAGAAAAAGCATTTTTATATCCTGCCGATCAATTCTCGGCACTCTAACTGCATCTTTTTCAGTAGTAATAATATATTCCGCTCCTGCCTTTTTCGCTTGATTGATAAAATCTATAATCTCCTGCTGGCTGTAAGCATGGTGGTCGGCATAGTGGATTCGCTCCACGATAATCGCCCCCTGCTTCTCAAGAAAGCCCTCAAAACTACTTGGCTGGGCAATAGCAGAAATCGCCGCCACTCGGGTATTTCGCAAACTCTCAAGCGGATACTTCTCTTCGCAATTAAATACATGCTGCAAATACTGCGGCTTATGACAGCACTCAATAATTTCAGCTCTTTTATTGTACTTACGCAAAAACTTCCGTAAGTGATTATTTTTATTACCGCCGCTTGATTTAGTAAGAAAAATGTAGTCCCCTCTGGCAATGTTTTTTACCGGTTCACGCAAAATTCCTCTCGGAAGCACATGCCCATTGCCGAATGGATCAGTCGAATCCACCAAAACAATATTAATATGCGGTTTCAACCGCAAATACTGAAAACCATCATCGAGAATCAATACGTCGGTTTCAAATTTATCAATCGCATACAAACCCGATTTAACTCGGTCTTTGTCGACCAGAACTGCCACTTTTTGCAGATTTGATGCCAGCATATACGGTTCATCGCCTGCTTCACGGGGATTAAGCATGACCTCATTGCCGTCAGAGACAATTCTCGGCGGAAGTTCAATTTTTTTATGGGCAAAACGCTTCTCAAGTTTTTCCCAGAATGTCAATGATTTACTGCGGTAGCCGCGGCTCAAAATCGCTACTCGCCTGCCCTGCTCCGTCAAACTTCTCGCAAAAACTTCCACCACCGGAGTTTTGCCCGTTCCGCCGCAGCTTACGTTGCCGATACTTACAACCAAACAGCCGATTGAGCGATTGCGGATAATTCTTTTTTCGTACATCCAAATTCGAATTTGTACCGCCATACGATAGAAACGAGAAGCAACAAAAAGCACACACAAAAGAAACTTCTCAAATCCCTCTGGTTTGCGGTTTTTGATAAGTTTCAGAAAATACTGCTCTAAATTCTCTGCTTTCAATTTCTTAAACATAAAAATATCTCTCTCTTGCTGCAAAATATTATCACCTTTTAAGATACCACTAAAAACCATTATTTCAAGAAATTTTCCGCTTCTTTTTGAAAAAAACTGCTTATAGTGCCTATATTACCCCTTTTTTACGGAAAATAGCAGGATTTTTCCATAGCTTTTAATTTGATTTTTTCAGAATTTGTGCTATAATTATTGTTACTTAATATTGAGGAATTGTGAATTATGAATATTTTTGCAAAAAGTCCGACTAAATTAAGTTCTATCAACTTGATTTATTCAGGGAAAGTCATACATGAAAAAAAACCGTTCAGAGGAGTCAGCCACTTGGCAGAACACCTGATGTCCTATGCGGTGCGTGATTTGGAGAGTGAATACGATAAATACGGAATCATCAGCAATGCCTGCACCGGGCCGTTGTATGTATCATTTTATTTGCAGGGGCTGGAGCGTTACGTTAAAAAATTTGCCGAGGACTTCATTACTAAAATTATGAGCTTCACTCCGAGCCGTGAACTTTTTGAGCGTGAACGCAAAGTTGTTTTGGAGGAATACAAAGACTGCTTCACCGATCAAATCTCAAGTTATCTGCTTAATCAAAGCCGTATTAACTACGACTACTGCGGTGCTATCGGGTATCGTGAGGATTTGGAGAATTTAAGTTACGAGCAGTATTTAGAGTTTCAGAAAACTTTTTTCAGCAAGCCTGATAAATTGCTCTATGTCGGGAGTAAGCCGATTGATTTCAAACTCGATTTTGCCACAACTGATTGCAACAAAATTTTTAACTTCAGCAATTCAAGCACGTTGAAACTTGAGCAACAGAGTGAATTCAAGGAAAAAGCCGTGGTGCATCTGCATACCCAATTGGCTGGAAATGAACTTCCTTACGCCAAATTTGCTTGTGCTTTACTCTCCAAAGGCATGGATAGTCCGCTATTTCGCACCGTACGAGAGGAGAATGCTTTAGCCTACTTCGTCAATTGCGGTGCACCATCATTCAGTTACAACTTTGCCACTATGGACATTCTGACTCAGGTCAGCGATGAAAATTTGCAATTTACCTTTGAAGTAATTGAAAATGTTTTGAATAATGTGGAGAAATTCATCACTCGCAAACGCTTCAATGATATGATCACTTCATACAAAATCACCCTGGAGAAAGATGATATTAATCGCTACAGCAATATCAGCAAATTTATTACGCCATACGAGAATACTATTGATTATTTGCTTGATAATAAACTACTTACATACAGTAATGTCATTGATTTTCTAAAAAGTAAACAAGGGAAATTTTACCATTTTTCCGATAAAAAAATATAAATTAAATACCTACACACACAGGAGTTCATCATGCAAAATATACAACAAAAAAACGGGTTTAATGCTAAACAATTTTTAATCTGGATGGCAGCACTGATAGTCGGCGGTTTTTTAGGAACTTTAGGCTATGAATGGCTCAATAATTTCCTGAATTTCGTTGCGACGGTTTACACCAGACTTTTCAAATTCATTGCAGTACCGACGATTGCACTGTCAATTACAACCACTTTGGCACTGCTCGGTGGGAAAAAGGATATCGGCAAAATTTTCCGCAGAACACTGCTATACACTTTCCTTACAACTTTGGTTGCATCTATTCTCGGAGCAGTTTTGTACCTGACAATCGCTCCCGAAAATTTGGCACAGGATTTAATTACCGCAGGACAAAATGATGTGCCTGCAAATTTAGGCAAAATTTCTTATTACGACCATATTTTGTCAGTTGTGCCTGATAACATCCTTGCCCCGATTTCAAGCGGAAATGTTTTAAGCATCCTATTGGTCGCGGCGGCAGTCGGCTTAACTCTGGCGGTAATGAAAAGTTCAGAAAATATTCAAGTGCTTATTAAAGGACTGCTGGGGCTTCAGGAGTTGCTTTTTACTTTAATCAAAGCATTAGTTTGGACTTTGCCGCTCGGAATTGTCGCTTTTGCCTCACAATTGTCAGCCCAGATGTCCGAGGGGATTATTGTCGGCTCAATCGGCAAGTATGTTGCGGTTGTTTTAATCGGCAACTTATTACAATTTTTTGTGGTTTTACCGCTATTTCTGCTGATTCGAGGTGTTAATCCGATTAGAGTTTTCCGCGGTATGCTCCCTGCGGTATTGATGGCACTTTTTACCAAAAGTTCTGCCGCAACTTTGCCCGTAACAATCGCTTCCGCCGAAAATAACCTCAATGCCAAAAAAGAGGTTGCCAGATTTATTCTGCCGATTTGCTGTACAATTAACATGAATGGCTGTGCCGCATTTGTGCTGATTACCTCTCTTTTCGTTATGCAAAATGGCGATATTGCACTTACCCCCGGCGTGATTGCTTTGTGGATATTAATTTCCGTAATTTCAGCAATCGGCAATGCCGGCGTGCCGATGGGTTGTTATTTCCTCACCCTCTCGCTGATGGCAGGAATCGGCGCTCCAATTGGAATTATGGGGATAATTCTGCCGATTTACACAATTATCGACATGATTGAAACTGCGATTAATGTTTGGTCTGACGCCTGCGTATGTGCAATAGTGGATAAGGAATTAAAGGCGAACTAAAAATTTATCCGATAAGATGCGAAAAATATTGTAAATTCGGAAAAATATGCTATATTATTGCAAAGAATACAAAATTTTTCACTAAAGGTGCTTATTATGAAAAAAATATGTTTGAGTTTATTGGCTTTTATGCTTTTTGCCGCCTGCTTCGGCAAAACAATACCTTTTCGTTCAGGCGAAGTTTTGAATGCTGAATTTACTACTCAAAAGGTGGCGATTGAAAATTTCAGCAAACTCCTTTTCGGCGTGGATTCTGCTCGTTGCTATGCGGTTGTAGCAGTCAGACTCGCCCCAGGACGGACAATTTCAATTTTTGACTACAAATTAAAGGTAAATAATAACTTTTATCCGACTGTCGCAATTCAAAAAAATTACAATGGTTTTCAATACACTACCGACAAAATAACTCCCGAAAGAGAGAGTGATATTTTTTTCCTGCTCTTTTTCGTCGATACAAATATGAGTAATTCCTCCTATGAACTGCATGCGAATTTTCAGCCGATCGACCGAGCAAAAGTAGTTTTGCCATTCAAAAACTTAAACGGACAAACTCCGCAAGACTCAACCATGATTAAATATGATGGAAACTTCTGATGGCTAAAAACTTCAAAAAATCAAAGCAATCTGCACCTACTCAAAATTCGGTTGTAAGCCGTTTAGAATTTCTGCCGACTTGCCGTGAGGATATGATTGAGCGTGGAATTGAGGAACTTGATATTCTTTTAATCGGCGGAGATGCTTATGTCGATCACCCGTCATTCGGGATTGCCATTATCGGCAGAGTTTTAGAGAATTGCGGCTACACCGTCGGAATCATCGCTCAACCTGACTGGAAAAATCCCGAATCACTTAAAATTATGGGGCGTCCCAAAATCGGTATCGGTATTACCAGCGGCAACTTGGATTCAATGGTAAATATTTACACCGCAGGTCGCCGCTTCCGCAAAGATGATGCTTTCAGCGAAAACGGCGAAACCGGAAAACGACCACCTCATGCTTTGACTGTCTATACTCAACTTGCCAAACAGGCTTTCCCCGGTGTGAAAATCGTTATCGGCGGATTGGAAGCAAGTTTAAGACGTGTTGCTCACTACGATTACTGGCAGGATAAAATCCGTCCGAGCGTTCTGGTTGATTCCAAAGCCGATATTCTCTGCTTCGGTATGGGAGAGCGTACCATGCCGGAGATTTTCCGCAGATTGGTTAATAATGAACCGCTTCGAGGAATCCCCGGAACAGCAGTATTTTTAGGTAAAAAAGAGGCGGAAACTTTTGACACATCGAATTATTTGGAATTGCCATCCTATGAAGAGCATTTGGTTAATAAAAAGGCTCTGCTCGACTCAACAATTACTGTCGAATCCCAGATGAATAGTATCGGTGGGGAACCGCTTTTTCAAAGATACGGCGATAGAATTCTTTTAATTGAACGCCCAGCCATGCCCTTAAGCAGTGATGAACTTGATGCAATGCATGCACTGCCTTTCGCCAAAAAAGTTCATCCGATGTACAAAGGCAGAGTACCTGCTTTTGAAACGGTAAAAGATTCCGTTATGGCAGTTCGCGGTTGCCCCGGAGGTTGTGCATTCTGCGGTCTCGTAACCCATCAGGGCCGCCATGTAATGAGCCGAAGTGAGGAATCAATTATTAATGAAATTACCCAGATGGCAAAAAGTCCCGACTTCAAAGGTACAATCAGCGACATCGGTGGTGCGGCAGGAAATATTTACGGCAGCACTACTGATACAAAAATTTGTGCTAAATGCAAACGGGCAAGCTGCCTTTTCCCAAAAATCTGTCCTAACTATCACTGCGACGGACTGCGGGTGCTGGAACTTCTTCGCAAAGTCCGTGCGATTGAGGGAGTTAAGCATGTTTATATCAACTCAGGAATCAGACTTGACCTCGCTTTGCGTCAGAAAGAGCTTTTCCGTGAAATCGTACAGCACCATGTGTCAGGCCACATGAAAGTTGCCCCGGAACATCTTTCTGATGATGTTTTGCGTTTAATGCGTAAAAATCCGAGTTGCGAATTTTATCAAATCAAAGAACTTTTTGAAAAAGAGTCAAAGGCATGCGGCAAAGAACAGTATTTAATACCGCTTTTTATCTCCAACTTCCCCGGCTGTACTGCGGAAGATATGAAAATTGTAGATGATTTCTTGTCACAAAATAAATGGAGTTTGCAGCAGGTTCAGGATTATATCCCATTGCCGATGACCATGGGTGCCGCCATGTATTACAGCGGACTTGCCCCCGACGGCAGTGAAATACACGTTAATCGAGGTTTGGCAGAGCGCCGTCCGCAGATTGAAGTCCTCAAAAAAAGACGTAGCGGAGAAGGCAAAAATCGACAATTTTTCTCTAAAAACAAGAAAAATTACCGCAAATAAAATTTATTGATAAGCAACCTTTATTACAACAGCATTATGCCGTCATAAAGTAACTTTATCCCCGAAACAAGCACCAAAACTTCGATTACTGAATTAAAAAGTTTTTGCGGTACTTTTCGCACAAAGAAAATGCCGATTATCGCTCCAATCAAAATAAATGGCAACATACTCAAATCTGTTCTGAATGCTTGATAAGTTATTCTCCCCTCCCAAATAAATATCGGGAGTTTGATAAGATTTAAGATAAAAAAACACCAGACGCTTGTTCCCATGTATTCGTCTTTCGGCAGACGCAAAGCCAGCAGATAAACCGCCATTACCGGGCCTGCGGCATTAGCAATTTGAGTTGTAACTCCAGCAAAAATTCCGACAATTGAGGCAAAAAGAAAACTCTCGGGCAGAGCATCAACTTTCAAATAATGCAATCTCCAATAGTTTAAAATACTCAAACTCAAAATGATTACAGCAATAACAACTTTTAATCCGCCCTCATTATCACCCAAAAATTTCAAACACAGACTCCCTGCCCCTAACCCGATCAAGGCACATGGCAAAATTTTGCAAACCAACTTCAAATTTCCCTTGCGTCGATAATAAAGCATTGCCATGAAATCCGCCATGCAGAGCATAATTAATTGAAGTCCCGTCGAGTATTTAGCAGGGAAAAATATTGAGAGCATAATAACCGGCAATACCCCAATTCCGGGCATACCGGTTTTATTGATTCCGATAAGTATGGCACTGATAATCAAAATTAATAATTGAATACCATTCACGCCGTTAAAAAAAGCATCCATTTACACAAAAACTTCCAAATTACGATTGAATTTTCGGCAAACTTCACTAACCTCGGCAATGGTTGATTTTTCGATACGATTACCGAAACGGCTTTCACACCAAAAATGAACCGCCCCGATGTCAAATAATAATGGCTTAATCTCTTCAGCAAAATCCATTTGCAGAAAACCATTCTCATCCACATGAATATCCAATATCAACTTGAGATTATTGTACATGCTGTGACGAATAAGTTCATGGATATAGAGTAAATTTTTGCCATTTAATAACGGTATCCGCAAGGACAAACTTAACTCAATTCGCCGCATAAAACATCTGCCGTAAATCGCATCCAAAAAATCTTTATTATTCCCTATTGTCTCCAGTAAATCAAAATTTTGAATAATTTTACCAATCCCAAGTTCCTGAACTTTTTGCAAATTTCTCTCAAACAACTCTAAAAAATCAAGTTTCATTTTCTCATTTTGACTCATCATAAGTTTGAACATCGAACTCGGCAGTAATTCACGCACCGACAACTTCACACTATCAGAGTAATCGCTGACAATTTTACGAAAATTTGCAACAAAATTGCTGTCATTAAGCAGACTTCCCTCAATCAAAATATTTATCTCTCGCTCATCGGCAGTTTCAAGCAATTGCGACAACTCTCCGAGTTTATCTGAACTTGCCAGATAAACTCCCGAATTATCAAGTGCTTCAAAATTTTTTTCAATCGCTTCTGCTTCCATTCTCTAAAAAAATCCCGCCTGAGCCAGAGTATCCATGGTAATATTACTCTTTTTTTTCTGCGGCATCAGACTTTTAAGCTGAAATGCCACATATTTACCAATGAGATCAGTCTCCAAATTAACCAATTCCCCCCCTTTGAAACTTCCGATATTAGTATCACCCAAAGTCAAAGGAATTAAATGCACGGTAAAAAATTTATCATTAACCTCAACCAAAGTCAAAGATACGCCGTTTATGGCAATACTGCCTTTAGGTACCATGTATGGCAGTAACTCCTCCTGCATAGCGATTTTCAATTCATAATCATCGCCTTGCTTTTTAAGAGAAATAACCTCGCTCGTTCCGTCAATATGACCGGAAACAAAATGCCCGCCAAGTCGGGAATTGAGCGTCAATGCCCGCTCTAAATTCAATTTGCCGCCTTTATTGATACTCCCCAAATTAGTTTTATCAAGCGTCTCCGCCAGAGTATGAAACTCCAGCGTCCGCAATGATGCAGAGTATTTTTCCAAACTCAAACAACAGCCGTTAACCGCAATACTCTCTCCGATAACCAAATCAGAGAAACTATCATAGCCGTCTGCAATTTCTACAACTAATTTACCTGCTTTGCCCATTACTTTGCGAGAGACAAGTTCAGCCTGTTTTTCAATAATTCCGGTAAACATTTTCTACCTTTCAAATCGGCAAGTAAAAAAATTACTTATTCAATTCTTCTTTCAACAATTCAATTGCCATCTGCGGATTTGCTTTGCCTTTGCTGAGTTTCATAACCTGACCGACAAAGAACTGGATAAGTTTCTCATTACCGCCCTTGTACTGCTCAAGCTGTTTCGGATTAGCCTTGATAGCCTCAATAACAAATTCACGAATCGCTCCGCTATCAGCAACTTGCACCAATCCTTTTTCTTTAACAATATCCTCGGCTTTAGCACATGTAGCAAACATTTCCACAAAAACATCTTTAGCGATTTTGCCGTTAATTACCTTTTTCTCAATCAAATTGACCAACTCTGCCAAATTCTCCGGAGAAACTTTTGACTCGGTAATATCAACTTTAGCATTACCAAGTTCACGCAGAAGTTCAGAAATAATCCAGTTTGCGAGAATTTTTTTGTTAATCGCAGTTGCAGCGGCTTTTTCAAAATACTCGGCAATCGCCTTTTCAGAGGTAAGCACCTGTGAATCATATTCTGTCAAGCCGTAATCAGCAACCAATCTCGCTCTCATTGCAGCAGGCAATTCCGGCAAATTCGCACGAATTGCTTCAATTTCCTCATCGGTAAATGTTACCGGCATCAAGTCCGGATCGGGGAAATAACGGTAATCATGTGCCTGTTCTTTTGAACGCATAAGATAGGTTTCACCTGCTTCATCATTCCAACCCAGAGTCTCCTGACGGATTTTGCCGCCGTTATCGAGGATATTTGCTTGTCGCCATGCCTCATACTCAATGGCTTTATGGACAGCACTGAAACTATTTAAGTTTTTGATTTCGGCTTTAGTTCCGAATTCCTTTTGCCCGACGGGGCGAAGTGAGATATTTACGTCGCAACGCATCTGACCTTTCTCCATATCGCAATCACTGATGCCGCCGTACTGGAGAATCTCTTTAAGTTGAGTCAAATAAGCATAAGCCTCATCCGCACTACGCATATCAGGTTCGCTGACAATTTCAATCAACGGCACACCTGCACGGTTGTAATCAGCTCCGCTCTGATGAGCATAGTGAATCAACTTCGCAGGGTCTTCCTCCAAGTGAATACGGGTAATCCCAATAGTTTTGTCAGGAAGCATCGCACCTGAAAAGCCCTTGCCGGAAAGCTGAATTTTGCCATTTGAGCAAAAGGGTAAATCATACTGCGAAATCTGATAATTTTTCGGCAAATCGGGGTAAAAATAACTTTTACGGTCAAATTTACTGAATTTAGCAATCTCGCAATCTGTCAATAAGCCTGCCTGCACCGCCTTGTAAATAGCCTCTTTATTCGGCACCGGCAAAGTTCCGGGGTATCCCATACAAACGGGACAAATCAAAGTATTCGGTTCTGCACCGTATCTATTCGGACATGAGCAAAACATCTTGCTTGCTGTACGAATTTGTGCGTGGACTTCAAGTCCGATAACAATTTCATAATCCATTTTTTACCTCTTGTACTATATTTATATTATTCAAATTAATTATCAAAATTACTTATCAGTTTTGCTGATCTCATCCAAAACGGCAATTGCCGCACTCTCGGATGGTTTATGATCGCTTGAAAGAACTCTCCTAAGTTCAATCATATCTGCTTCTACTTCTTTCCGTCTGGAGCCACCGGGTAAAATTGCTTCAACCGCAGGCACCAAATTTTTGTTATTCACCTTGTACTGGGCAAACTCCTGAAAAACCTCTTTATTGAGAATAATATTTACCATCGTAAAAAATCCCCGATAGAGTTTTACCAGAACCAATGCCAGCAATGCAGTGAAAAAATTCATTTTGTAAATTACTACCAGCGGAAGTCCCGTCAAAGCCGATTCGACTGTTACCGTACCACTGGCAGCCAAGCCGGCAACAGCTTTCTGCTGATAATAGTGGGTTGTTCCGCAAGTGAGTTTAATTTCAGGCAAATCCTTATGCTTTTTGCGATACTTATTTAGAATTTTCTCACAAAGTTTCGCCATTTTCTCTCTGGGGGCAGAAATTACAAACTCAAGTTCAGGGTGCTTCGGAGCAATCTCACGAACCACATCCAACATCGGAGTCAGTAAGCGGGTAATTTCACTGCTTCGGCTACCGGGGAGCAAAACAAATGTTCGCTCATCACGCACGATATTGCGATCAATTCGGCTGTCAATAATCTCCAAAAGCGGATGCCCGACAAATTCAACATTCAAAATCTCACGATTATACACCTCGGTTTCAAATGGGAAAATCACCAACATTTTTCGGCACAAACGTTCCAAATGCTTCTTTCTCCACTTGCCCCAAACCCAAATTTGCGGACTGACATACCAAATTATGGGAATATTCAATCTCGCCATCGCAAATGTATAAGCAAGGTTAAATCCGGGATAATCAATCAAAACAACCGCATCAGGGCGTTCCGTTTTTGCCATTTTTACCAACTTAAAATAAATTTTGATAAAAACGTGAATCATCTTCAGAATTTCAAAAATTCCGACTACCCCCAACTCGGTTGAGTCAACTTGCAAATCCACGCCTGCTTTAGCCATTCTTTCACCACCCATACCGGAAATGCGTAAATTCACGCCACGCTCCTCGGCAATTCGTTTGGCTTCAGTTGCCAATTTAGCTCCGTAAATATCGCCTGATGACTCCCCTGCGAAAATATAAATTTTCTTTTCCTGCTTATCCATAACTACTCAAAAATTTTTATTTTAACTTCAAAACATCCTGCATGTCATACAGACCTGATTTTTTGTCCATCAAAAATCTAACCGCCTGTAATGCTCCGCGCGCAAAAGTATCCCGGCTTGAGGCTTTATGGGTCAATTCCACTCTCTCGCCGTTCGCAGCAAAAATCACAGTGTGATCGCCGACCACATCTCCGCCGCGAAGTGCATGCATGCCAATCTCTTTTTTAGTTCTTTCGCCGACTAAACCCTCACGACCGTGGCGAACATCTTTATCGTAATCCAAATCTCTTGCTTCACAGAGAATTTCGCCCAAACGCACCGCAGTACCGCTCGGAGCATCTTTTTTGAGATTGTGGTGCATTTCAACAATTTCAATATCAAAATCTTCATTCAGAATCTCTGCTGCTTTTCTGCTCAAGTAAAAAAGTAAATTAACCCCGATACTCATATTCGGAGCGAAAACAATTGCACCGTTTTTCGCCAACTCTTTAAGTTCAGCTTTCTCATCAGCACTCAAGGTTGTAGTTCCGATAACCACCTTGCAACCATGCTTCAAAGCAATTTTGGTTGACTCAAGCACGCCTGCAGTTGAGAAATTAATTACCGCATCGCTGGCGGCAAAAACCGCTTCACTGTCAGCAGAAATTTTTACACCGCAATCTCCGCATGCCGCTACTGCTCCTGCATCCTGCCCCATAAACGGAGAATTACTGATTTCCAATGCTCCTGACAGTTCCATATCACTGCTTGCACAAATATTCGCAACAAATCTGCGGCCCATTCTGCCTGCCGCACCGACAACTGCAACTTTGATCATAATTCTAATTTCCTTTATTCGTTAAATTTTTAATAAATTACTATTTTTCATACCAAATAATACTTGGCACACTATTAGCGAAAATCCGCAAATTACCATATTTTTCCGACAAAGCACCGAGCGAATACGGTGCTACCAAAAAAGTATAAGGCTGTTCATCATGGATAAGCTGATGAAATTCATGTGCCAATTTAATTCTCTCATCCATATTAAAAGTCTGTCGCAACTTCTCAATCAACTCATCTGCCCTTTTATTCGCAAAGCCGATGTGGTTACTGCTGCCGGGTATATCCGCCTGATTTGAGTGCCACAACTGATAGGGATCAGACTCATAAGGCATTGCCCATCCGAGCGTACAAACTTCAAAATCTCTATTCTGCAACTTCTGCAAATAGACTGACCACTCAATAGTTTGAATTTTCATATCTATCGAGGCTTTTGCCATGTCTTCTTTGATAATCGGTAACATTTTCTCCTGAATCGGATGCGATGACACTGCTAAAATCGTAAACTCAAACTTCTTGCCGTTTTTATCCAAAATTCCGTCGCCGTCACTATCACTCCAGCCTGATTCAGCAAGTAACTGCTTGGCTTTCTCAATATCAAAAGGATAAGGTTTGATACTTGAATCATAATACTTGCTGTTGCGGAAAAACGGTCCGGTTACAATTTCTGCTTCATTACGGAAAATATCTTTGACTATTCGC
Organism: Lentisphaeria bacterium; assembly: GCA_017456285.1. Classification (GTDB taxonomy): domain Bacteria; phylum Verrucomicrobiota; class Lentisphaeria; order Victivallales; family Victivallaceae; genus RGIG5270. The sequence goes on along the minus strand of JAFTJQ010000072.1, from coordinate 47,048 downwards.
TCTCTATCGACCAGCATTGTTAATGCCTGTCGCACCTTTTTGTCTTGAAACAACTCTTTTTTGAGATTATAGCCGATATAGAAATAACTCGGAGCAAGCACTTTGTATTTCTGCAATTTCGCTTTTTTAAATTCTTCACTCTCTGAACGCATTACCCACTGTTCAGGAGTTAACCCCAATTGTCCCAATTTCCCGCTTAAAAGTGCTTGGAATCGGCTGTTCGGGTGCTTAATAAGTTCAAAAACCAGCTCTTTTATCGGCGGAGCAATTCCGTAATCACGTCCCCAATAAGTCTCATTTGCCTCAAAAATAACCTTTGAATCCTTATCCCACTTGACGAATTTATACGGCCCGCAACTAATAATCATGCGATTTCGGACATTATCATTATTGAATTTCTCCGGCGAAAACTTCTCTCCCGATTTCAAGTAAAAGTGCTTCGGCAGCGGCGACATGCTCAAAGTTGACTCAAGCGTACCGTAACTTTTCTCACGCCACCTGACCAAAAATTCGTAATCATTCAAAATCTCAATTTTTTCCAAATCCTTGTAATAAGTCCGCAATACGGGAGCATTCACATCCTCATTTTTGATTACATCGACATAGAATTTGAAATCCTCTGCCGTAATTTCTTTCGGCTCAACCAGCGCTCCTGTATCGACATCATTAAATGATTGCCAAAACATATTTTTCCGCAACTTGATAAAATAGGTTTTGCCACCATCAAGGATACTCCAACTCTCTGCCATAAGCGGCTGAAAAACTTCGGGATTGGCATAATTTCTCTCTGCCAAAGTTGAACTGCACAAAGAATTAAATTCCGCCGCGGTCAAATCATTATTGATAATAGCATTCAAATTTTGAGTGTCGGCTGAAATTGCTCGCACCAATTTACCGCCGAATTCGGCATCGGCGGCAAAAAATTCCGCATTGGCGATATTTTGATTTTTTTTATTGACACTACTAACAGCACTTGCAGACGCATTAAAAGTTTTCGGCTGATTTTTTACCTCTGACTTCAACTGCTCAAATTGCTGCAAAATTTGCTGATTGCTGAAGTAAAGCCGATCATTGGAATTAACAACAGCAATCCCCATGATAATTACTGATGCCAATAGCAAAAAAAGAATTATATTTGTAATTAAACGCCCCATCAACTCTCCCTCGCAACTCCTTATCTCTGCGATATTCGATAGGTCAAAATCGCACCTACAATCTGAAAAAGAAGATTAGGAATCCACAATAAGTACTGCGGATACAATTTCGGTTCCTTATGCAGATCCTGAATAAAAATAATCAAAAGGAAAAAGACTCCCGCCAAAATCACACTCAAAAACAACCCGACCGAAGTCTCTCTGCGACCGGTTCGAATTGCCAAAGGAATTCCGATAAGCAAAAACGCTATCGGAGAAAGTGCGAAAGCAATACGCTTACTTATTTCACTTTCGAGCTTACACTCAATTACCGGGGTGCGTGTAGAACTTCTTTTTATCATACGAAGATAGGCAAGCAACTCATCTAAACGCATGTATTTGGCATCTCGCCAAAGCTCTTTTGAATTAGCCTTTTTCCCTAAGTCAATAGAAAAATGCAATTCATCAGAGATTAATCGAGTTATCTCCTTATCTGCTTTGTTAATCGTCAAACAATTTTTCAAAACAAGAGTAAGAATCTTTTTTTCTTTATCAACTTTCACAAATCCCTCCGGGGCAGAAATATCCTGTGCTACTTCTTCATTGGCAGCTGAAATAAAAATTTGAATATCTTTCAGTTGGTCTTGTCCGATTTTATCGCCGACATAAACTAACATACCCGTATTAGGAGGATTCACCAGTTTTCCGGGTTCAAATAGTGCCGTCGGAGACTCGACACTTACGGTCTGCATCAAGGTTCTGGACTTCCATAATCCGACCGGTCCTAACTCCAAATGCATGAAAAAAGACAACCCGGTAATCAAAAAAACAATCAACATAATCGGAGCTACAATCTGCAAAATCGAAATTCCGCAAGCTCGCATCGCCGTAATTTCCGAATCCGCCGAGAGTCGACCGAAAATCAACATTACAGCAGCCAAAATTGACCATGGAATCGTATAGGTCAACATTACCGGCATCACATATATAATAAATTTACAAAATGTATCCAATGGGATCCCATTAACAATTGTGTCCAAGTAGATCGCAATTCTCGCTCCGGTCATGCAGAATGTCAAAATAAATATTGCCATTCCGAATGTAACCAAAAAACTTTTTGTAATATACCAATTTAATACTCGCACTTTCTAAAACCCTAATCTTTTTATAATTTAACAATAATTCGTACCAAATGAAAAATAACCCTATTTTGTCAAAATATCAAGTTAATCTATCAAATTTTTGTAATTTTTTCTCAATTTTTCTTAAACTCGTCCGTCATTATTCAACTTCTGCTTTTTTTCGCCTCTCGTAAGCCAGCTTGAACGATGAAATGACAATATGGAATACGGAGTAATCCAAAAAAGCACCGTGAAATAAAATAATGAATAAATATACGCCAAAAAAGCATTGATATTTTTGCACCTGTGATAGTACAATATTGCCGGCAATACCGCAAATGCTACCGCCATCGGAGAGGCAATTACAAAGAAATACCCCAAAGTTGCAATCATGCAGTAGATATACAAAAAAGCGGTAAAAAGAGGAATTATCGACCACAACAACTGCATAAATAGAGTAATCTGTATCGAAATAAACTTAAAAGAATTAAAAGCAAAACGATTGAAAACAAAGGGAATCATCAAAAAATTCTCTCTGACATTACTCCGCTCCCAACGAATGAGCATTTTGCAAAGTCCTTTGTAAGTTGTCGGTACCAAAGTATAAACAATTGCATTTTTCTGAAAAACCACATCGTAATTATTTTTCAAAATTCTACCGGTTAATGCCCTGTCCTCGCCGATATTCGCAGGTTTACCGAGAAACATCTCTTCTGCCCACTCTTTAATGAAGCTTAAAACCGCACTGCGCCTGAATGCCGCTAATGCCCCCGGTGCACAGAAAACCCCTTTGAATGCACTCTGTGCGGCACGGACAAATTCGAAACTGAAAAGGAAACTTACCTCCAGCATCTTCGGCAATATTCCCTCATCCAAGTTCAAAACTCTGACATTTCCTGCGACGCAACCGACTTTGGCATTTTTTACGAACGGGGAAACCAATCGCTTAAGAGCATCACCGAAAATAATTGAATCGCTGTCAATTGTTACAATAATATCGCCGTTTGAAGCATTTACGCCTGCTTGAATTGCAAATCTCTTGCCCATATTGCAAGGTTGCTTCAATGCCTTAATTCTGCCATTTGATTCCGCCGCAGCCCTTGCAATATACTCCCAAGTATCATCGGTACTGCCGTCATCGACTGCAATGATTTCGAGTTTATGGGGAGGATAATCCGCCTCTAAAATACTGTTAAGAGATGAAAGCACATGCTTGCCCTCATTGTAGGCAGGAATAATCACCGCACAACTCGGCAAATCCTCATCTGCGACGGTCGGCACTTCTCGATATTTGCATTTTATCAAAAAAAACATATAAATTAGATATGCTAAATTGCTTACGGTCAAAAATATTCCGATATAAGCAAGCACCTGCTTGACATCTTCAGGGAAAATTGCAGTCGGAAACTTAAAAAAGGTATTGGTATAGACCAGAAGAAGCATCAATAACGGCACGGCAATAATCGCCCCGTAAATCACACAATTGACAAAAACCGCCCACTTTGATTTTTTAGAAATCAAAGAAATTTTTCTGCTTTCAGTCAATTGATATTTCATAGTTCCGAATACCCTTAATTTTTATGATTTTCACCATATTTTTACAAATAAAACAATAACCTAATTAATATACCACAATTTTGTAATTTTTCAAATAATAGAAGAGATTTTTTTATTTACTTTTTATCAAAAAAATCGCCACAAAAAAAAAGAGATGCGGAATAAGTTTCGCATCTCTCAATAAATTAAATGATTAAATTACAACTTGATCATAATTGCATCGAATTTCGGGACAGTAATTACTCCACCCGCAAATTCTTGCTCATCCCCTGCCCGATTGACGGCAATACCGCTCAAATCAACTCGGCAAGCAACTTCACTATCGCTGTAATTTACGAGGAAAAGTGCCTTTTCACCATTTGAATTGCTCCATACCGCACTCTCGATTGCAGGAATTTCTTCAGTTCTATTCTGCTTCAAATAGACAATATTTTTCTCACATTCGATTTTCGGGCAAATCTCCATCCTGCCGTCAATCAAAAATTCTTTGGCAAGAGTTCTTCGCCACTCTGACAAATTACCGATAATCTCAATCAAAGGTTCTTGTTTCGGATTTTCATGCTGATCCCAAAGCAAATTCCAATGCCAATAGATTTCACCTTTTTCCTTCAAAACCGGTGACAAGAGATTACCATTGACAAAATTCCAAGCCATAATCCAATGGAGAATATTTTGATTTTTATCCAAATCAACCCAATCACTCAAACAGACTCCATTGCCTGAAAAACCGCAAACATATTCATGGAATAAATATGGATAGAGCGGCACAGGTTTACCGCCTGCCCCCCACGCCAAGTGATTTCTTAAATCATTAAGCATGCAAACTTCCATGTATGGCTCGGCTGCACCGTTTTCGCAACCCAAGATAGTTTTATCTGCAACTTTTTGAGCATCAAAAAGTAATTTTCTCATTGACTCAGTGTGCCATGAACCCGGCAAATTCGGGTGATTATGATTTTTGCTGTAACAAAACGGTGCGGAGCATCCCTGATTCTGGTCGAAATACTGCATATAATCAACCCCCAAATCAGCGGCAGAACCGACCTCATTAGTTACAACTTTATGGGTATAATCTGTTTCAGCACAGAGATCGAAACCAAGTCTTTGCCCCATGGGATTATTACAAACTCTTGACCAAGTTTCTCCGCGTGGGCCGACACAAATTGACTCCGCCACATTGTCCTCGGCAAAGCGTTTTTCGAGGGAGTAAGAGTGGTCAATCATGCTTCTTTGAGTCCAAGCAATTCCGGAACAGTACAAGCCGACGGTATTACCTTTTTCGTGCATTGCATCAATGTATTTTTTGAGTTCACTCTCTCCGCCGTAAGGAGGCCAGACAAATGGCGGAGCCCACGGAGCAGTTCCCTCCCAGTGCATAAGCAAGCCCATTACAGGATTATCCCAGAGTTTCTGATACTTCTCCATAGTCGGCAAAGCATTAATGTAGGGATAAAATTCATTCGGGCTTAAATCGCCATGGTCGCTTCCGTTGCCTTTGACTGCATAAGCAAGAATAATCGGCGACTTGCGAAGCCAATCGGGCATTCTCTCGCTCAATTTGGCAGGCAAAACGGGATCAGACTGCTCCATAAAGTTGCGGTAAATTTCTGCCGCATTCTGCCAATCTCCCTCAAAATAAGAGGTTTTAACTGCATAAGGGAGCTTATTATCTCCGCCAGTAAAACTCTGAATCATCAAAATAATTCCGTCATCGCCGCAACTTGCAGCATCAATAGTTTTGGGCGAGTGAGTTGGGTCTTCACAACCGATGTAAAGCCCTGAATTATTGTTGTAAACAGCCTCAAACTGCATTGCGGCAGGGCCGGGATAGAAGTTATTGATTCCCGTAAGCGGATACTCTGAATATTCGCAACGGAAATTACATTTTGTTTCACGAGTTTTAAGATTACTTACGAGAGTTCCCTCGGCGTATGGCAGCAAAGTTTTGGTATTTTCATCGGCTTTAAGCACCAATCTCGGATAGTCTGCCCATTCGAGAGAATAGTCATTGCTCTCAAGTTCGACTCGAATCTGCCAATTAACTGAATTTTCTTCAATTACGGCATAGACAATTATCATCGTACCCGGCAATCTCGGACATTCAGAATAGATAACTTGCACGCTATCATCCGCTTCAGAAATTTCCACATTTTTGAAATCCCCTGCCGCCAATTGAAAAGGACTGCCGATAAAATCTCTCAATTGAACGATAAAGAGACTTTCGGCATGATTCGCCTTGATAAATTCAACATTATTCAAAACAAGCGAAAGCAAATACCCATTTTGATTAAATACAATTTTTGGACTGTTATCCACAATAAAAACCTCTATTTTTTTATAAAACAAATTCTATACTTATTTAATATACTGCCATATCTCAAAAATAACAAGAGATAATATGGTAATAAAGTGTAACATTCGGGTAAAAATACAATAAAATTGCCGATTTTAGCTGCATGGACGCATGGATTCATAGCCGAAATAAGGTGTCGCTCTTTTCAGAGCGACTACATACGAGCCTTAAACGGCTCGCAGACCGAATGCCTCACAGAGCTTCCCATATTTATAGCAAGCGACCGACGCCATGCTTCCAGCCCTCCAAGCATCTACTTAATCGGGAATTGATATTTCTCAAGTACAGTTTTTTTATCGTCAGTAAAAAGCACCTCAACTGAAGTCGGGGCAAACTCCATCGCCGTACCACGATAAAAATCGTTGCTCGGATGAGATCCGACAACTACGGGGCAAGGCTGACCCAAATGATCATTTTCTGATTTTTCAAGTATCACATACTGTCTATGCTTATGTCCTGAAATCATCAAATGCGGTTTAACTTCATCACGCAAAAGTTTGCACCATTCGCGATAAATATCCTGCTCGATATTAAAGGGCGGATTCGGAACTTGTGAAAACGGCACATGCGAAACCACGAGTTTATATTTTACGCCATTCTGCTTGTATTCATTCTCCGCATTAGCAATAACTTGCTTCAAAAATTCTGTCTGGCGAAGTCGAAATTCATGACAGGCAATCGTATTGCCGTACTCCACATTGGTGTCTGGTTTATCCTCACCGCAATCAAGGACAATTCCCCACAAAGCACCGACTCGGAAAGTAAAATAACTGTTTCCATTTTGAGTCGGAGAGTGTTCGCTTAATTTCTCGGCGAATTTGCCACGCATATCGTGATTGCCGCGAGAATAAATTACGGGAATCTCACCTTTGGTAATATTGCCTGCAATTTTATGAATTGTAACAAAATGTTCAATTTTTCTGCCGTCATCAGGGATGTCGCCATTTAATATCAGCAAATCTAAATCATCGCCCCAGAATTTTCCTGCGGCAACGGGAGTTTCAACCCGATTATGAGCGTCAGCAATCGAATAAATTTTTATATTATCTCCTTGGACGGGACGAAAATTGAAACTAATTTTTTTGAGTTCAGTTGTTTTATTAAAATACGGTAATCTCTCGCCCACTATTTCCCGATAGCAAATTGTATATTTTTTTGCTTTATCAAGTTCAGCCATCGGCACTTTCAAAATATGTGTGGGGCTCTCTGAACGCAAAATTCCATTTGAGTCATCATAATAATTTCTGCCATTAACTTCAACCCACATGAGAGTTGATTTTTTTACCGAAACGATAATCTGATACTCATTTCCGATTGCATAAACTGTCGGATAACTATTGAATACTTCCGTCGGCATATTTGCACTGATTTGACACATACTCATAACTAACATCACCCAAATTATGATTTTTTTCATTTTCCCGTTTTTTCCCTTTTTAACTGTAAAAACTACTTTGCAAGTAATTACTATAATACAAAAATACTGCTTTTCAAATTTGAGAAGCAGTATTTTTTGAATTAAATTCTAAACAGAACTATTATTGTACAAGACCCCAAGAGGTACCGCTTGAATCTTTCTGATTAAATAATTGTTTGCCATTAGATTTAACAGTCTGAACGTGACCGTCAGCAAATGCGAAGTTAGCAGAACCGCCGTGGATAAAGTGGGTAGCAAGAGCACTATTACCTTCAGTACCTTTAGTTTGCGTTGCCTGCAAACCCGGGCAAGCAGCATTATCACAACCATAAGCACGATAGTATCCGGCATTTCCATACAAATAATTCTGTTCACCGAAAATTGCAGATGCAGGATCAAGTGTGGTCAATTTGCGGGGTTTTCCGTCGTTTCCGAACCAACCGTTTTTAGCCTCAGCAGCAGCAACTTCAGTTTCGATAGCAGTCGGAACATAGGTTGCAATGTATTTATTATTAGCAGCACCGGCTTCGAGGAAAGTTGCAGACGGGCAGCACAAGTTGTGCGGTTTGGTCGGCCAATCAGTCATACCGCCGATGTAAGGACGAACCTGAGTCCAGAAATCCATAAGCCATGAACGATTATTAGGCAATGAATCGCCATTATCCATGGTGTACTGAGTTACTGACAAAGCAACTTGTTTCTGGTTGTTTACACAAGAAATTGTGCGGGCTTTTTCACGAGCTTTGTTAAGTGCCGGAAGCAACATTCCTGCAAGAATCGCAATGATTGCAATGACCACCAACAATTCAATTAAGGTGAAATAGAGTGATTTTTTCATTTTTTAATTCCTTTCAAGTTAAGGTTTTTGTTAAAATATCAATGGGAATACCGTCCTCATTAATATTCAGAATTTGAGCTTGATTTTGCTTTTTTTCAGCCCTCATTCCTATTTCAATAATACCCCGTGTATTATTAAACGTCATTTAATGTTTTTACCGTTATAGCAGTGTTGGTTGTCAATTCAAGTATATTGACTTGCAAAAACTGCTAATTTCCGGTCACATCATATATTATACCTCATTTTTTCAAAAAAACAAGAAACAATATGGTAATAAAATGTAACAATCCGGTAAAAATGCAATAAAATTGCTGATTTTGGATGCATACCTCCAATCATTTCTTGTTGTTTTGCTGCCAATATTTAAGCATAACTTCAAGTCTGTCAGTCGGCTTTGAGGCTTTAATCATTTTGTCAGGAGTACCCTCATGCTCCAATGACCACCCCGTCCACTCACGGAAAGCGTGATAACTCCAATCCCACTTGTACTCTTCAAAAATTGAGATCAAATCATTCAAGTAATCTGCTCCGCCGGGAGCCCAGATTGCCACAGAAAATTCACCGACCTGAATTTTAGCACCGTACTTTTTCTCAAAATTACGGGTTGCTTCCATTGACTTAGCCAATCTCTCACGATTCCAGCCTGCTTTGCGATAATCATAACGCTTCGCATAAAACTGTTTGGTGTAACTGGTATCATTTACCCCCTGATGCGTGTAATCACCGGGTGCATACATGTGAACTGAATAGATAATATTTTTCAATGGAATCGGCTCCATTTCAAAGAAGTTCGGGTTCGCCATGTGATTACCCTCGACCATAATCGGCACTTCGGGGTCAACTTCACGAATTGCCTTGGCGGCAGCGTATTGCATTTCATAGAAACTGTGTTTCGCTTTGCCGTGCTGAATCGGTTCATTGCAGAGGTCAAAGGCGTAAACTTGCTTGTTGCCTTTGAAACGCTTTGCTGTTTCTCTCCAGATTTCCACGAAAGCATTCAAGTATTTACTATCCTCCATTGCCATAAAGTGACTGGGGTCGAAACCGCTTACTTTGCCGCAACGTCCGCCGACAACATGGTGCATATCGATAATTACTTGAATATCATATTTTTCAAGTAACGGCATCATTTTTTCAATGTGATCAAGTGCGGAATAGAACCATTTTTTATAACCTTCAATATTTTTTGCATCAACTAAACCATCAACAATCTGGTAGCGAATTAAATTTACATTCCATTTTGCCAAATCATGAATATCCTGCTCGGTCATTCTGCTCCACGGTGGACTCATTACCCCGCGACGGGCAACGTTTTTGGTAACTCTATCAGTGTACTCGCAACGGAAATTCGGCGGCAAATCGGCTTTGATAATCGGGGCAATCGGAAACTCTTCAATACGCATATTGCGGAACTGCAATTTGCCCCACCCCTGCTGTATCCCCAAAACAATTTGTGCATCATCTATATCGGCAGGGAACTCACAAGTAAGCATAATTGGCTGCCACTCTTTTTGAGTGCCTCTCAAAGTTGGAGAAACAAAGAAGTTTTTAAGCCCGGCTTTTTCATTGTACGCTAAAATTTTACCGCCGGCATGTGCATTGCCCTTGTCAAAAGCGATATTTTCATAGCGGACTTCACCACGAATTTGAACCCCTTTGCCCAGCAATTTTTTTACCGGAATATTAAACACTGCACCACGAGTTTCATTGGAAATCCCATGCTGAACCGGAATATCTACAGTAAAAATTCCGTCCTCATAAGTTACAGAATATTTACCTGCTTTCCACCAGAAATCACCCAATTTAAAATCTTTTTTGCCCAATGCAATCTCTTCGCCGCCCCAAAGCGGCAAAGAGAAAATCATAGCAATTAAAAGCAATATTTTTTTCATTAAAAAAAATCCTTATTGTTTATTTTTTTCCCAATACTTAAGCATGACTTTCAAGCGGTCAGTAGGCTGTTTTGCTTTCCACATAGCATCAGGTCTGCCCTCATGCTCCAAAGACCAGCCGTCCCATTCACGGAAAGCGTGATAAGTCCAATCCCACTTGTACTCCTCAAAAATCGATACCAAATCATTCAAATAAGCTGCACCGCCGGGTGCCCAGATTGCGACAGAAAATTCGCCGACTTGAATTTTTGCACCGTATTTATTCTGGAATTTGCGAACTGCCTCCATTGCTTTAGCAAGTCTGGCACGATCCCAACCCGCATTGCGATAATCATATTTTTTCGCATAAAACTGCTTGGTATAGCTGGTATCATTTACCCCTTGATGAGTGTAGTCTCCCGGTGCGTACATGTGAATTGAGTAGATGATATTCTTCAAAGGCATCGGCTGCATTTCAAAGAAAATCGGATTTGCCATGTGGTTAGATTCCACCATAATCGGCACTTCGGGGTCGATTGTGCGAATTGCTTTCGCCGCATCATACTGCAAATCCCAGAAACTGTGTTTTGCTTTGCCGTGCTGAATCGGTTCATTGCAGAGGTCATAGGCGTAAATTTGCTTATTGCCCTTGAAACGCTTTGCAGTTTCTTTCCAAATTTCGATAAAGGCATTGCGATATTTGGTGTCTTCCATTGCCATAAAGTGGCTGGGATCGAATTTGCTTGATTTGCCGCAACGACCGCCGACAACACCATGCATATCGATAATTACCTGAATATCATATTTTTCCAACAACGGCATCAATTTTTCAATGTGGTCAAGTGCGGAATAGAACCATTTTTTGAATACAGCAATATCTCTGACATTCGGACAACCGTCAACCACTTGATAGCGAATCAAATTCACATTCCATTTTGCCAAATCGTGAATATCCTGTTCGGTCAAACGAGCCCAAGCAGGACTCATTACCCCACGACGGGCAGAATTTTCAGTTACTCTTTTGGTATATTGGCACTTGAAGTTTGCAGGAAGTTTGACATTGGTAATCGGAGCAATCGGAAATGCTTCATAAACCAGATTGCGAAATTCAATTTTGCCGTATGCCTGCTGCATACCGAAAACAATGTGTGCAGACTGCTGGTCAGCAGGAAAATCGCACTCAAGCGAAATCGGCTGCCATTCACTTTTTGTTCCACGCAAAACAGGTGATACAAAGAAGTTATACTGACCCTGACGGAAGTTGGTTGCCATGATTTTGCCGCCCCAGAATGGACCTTTCGCATCTGACCCGATGTCGGTATAGCGGACTTCACCACGGAAACGAACACCCATACCGATCATTTTTTGCGCAGGAGCGGTTAAAATTGCCCCGAAAGTACCATTGCTGAGAGTTGAGCTTTTGTCAATTTCCACAGTCAAAATACCTTTAGCGAAACTTGTTTTGTACTTTACTCCATGCTCATTAAATTCTCCCAAGCGGAAATCTTTAGCGGTTAGCCGAATTTCTGCTGAACTTGCAAGTGGAGCAAGCATTGCAGCAAAAAACAGCAACAACATTTTTTTCAACATTTTTTTCATTTTTTTTACCTTTCTTTGTTGTGGGTTAATAATTTTTATTAAAAAAGCGTTGCTAATGCTTGTACAAAAAGCCCTAAAGATAGAACTCCGATGCCGATTTTTTCCAAAATATGCAGTTTTTCATGGCGGATAATTACGCAGAAAAGTGAGAAAAAGATGATACAGCACCCGATTGCCAGCGGATAGGCAATCCCCGATAATTTATAGTTTGACAAAATATCCACCGCTAAATAAAATAGTGTATGTCCCATCCAAACTACTACCGCATACAAAAGACTGTTTTTGAACTGACTGAATGAGAATTTAATTCTCGCAAGCAAACATACTATCGTCCAAGTAATTACGCTTCCCAAACTGCCAAGCGGAATACGCCAAGCTAAAACCGCCTCATTAAATGCTTGAGTATTTGGGAAAATAATATCCGCTTTATTAGGCAGCAATGTACATGACTGCTGAATCCCGGTACATAAAAACGCCACAAAAGTTAAAATCAGAAAATCTCTTGTGTTATTTGATTTTTCTTCCGTATTTGCAGAATTTTTGCCACTTGCAATTTTACCCAAAACTAATATTGCCAATGATAGAATAATTATCAACATACCGCAGAGATTTCCCCATTTGACATTATCGCCCAAAATTAACCACCCCGTCAGAAACGGCAGCACAATGGCTGACTGCATAATTCCCCAAGCCACACTGTGCGAACCTTTTCGCATCGCAAAAGAGAGAATGAAAAATCCTGCAAACCCTGTTAGAGTTGCCGGTGCAGTCAATAGTGCCAATTTCCACAAATCGCTCCACGGAATTTGCGTCAGAGGTTTAACCGGCATGTATTTGAGCGGAATAAACTCCTGCACTATTCCCAAATTAGCAAGCAATGGAAGTGTAAATGCGGTGATTGCATACAAGATAACAAAATTAATCATAAATAGATTAAATTGTGTCTTATCTTTAGTAGCTCTGCTGTAAATCACTCCGACCAGCATCCAAACAAATCCGACTAACAACGTCACCATAATTCCTGCTAACATAATAATTCAATCTCCCTTTTTACAATTTACAAAAATAATTCATATCAGCAACTAAATCACGAATTGAAGCATTTGCCATATAGATTTGAACTTCACTTTGAATACACTGCAAACGAGGGGCTTGCATAAGTAAATTTTTAATGTGCTTCCAGTCAATATTACCTGAACCGATACGCTTATGCTGATCGCAAGAACCGTCATTATCGTGCAAATGGCAACTTACGACATGAGGTAACATTTTCTCCAATCCATCATTTTCCCACTTGACTTCATTCTTTTTGGTAACACTTAACCAATCTTTTTCAGTCCTGTTTTCAGGCGGCACATGATTTCTATCAAGCAAGTTTGCGTGTCCTGAATCGTAACAAAACCCCAAATAATCAGTCGGAAAATCTTTTTTTATATCCAGTAATACAACAGATTGTCCGAGTGGATACCAGCCATTTTCAATAGCGATAATCACGCCGCATTTTTCGGCTTCGATCAATAATTCAGCTAATGCCTCTTTTATTCGTGCAATATGCACTTCAAACGGCACGTCCGGAGTATGAAAATCAACTCCGCAATGGATTGTTAAGGTTTTAACCCCCATTGAGGCGGCGATATTCAATGCCAGTTTGTGGCGGTTAATCATCGTCCGTCTCAAACTCTCATCGGGACAACTCATATCCAAAAATTTACCAAAAGGAGCATGCCCGTCAACAAAGGATAACCCTGCTTGTGCCATCTCCTGCATAAGCTTTTTTGCCAACGTGCTATCTTGCATAATTACTCTGAATAATCCCTCGCCGACAATCAGGTGCTTTGCCCCATTAGCGGCAAATTCCTGCATAATTCGAGGACGAGTACGCTCATCAAAGTCCCACAATGGGTAGTGGTATGTTATTGGTATATTCATTTTTTCTCCTATTTAGAGTGCTTCAAAAAAATTCATTGCCTCGCAGATCTCACGAATTGAATCATTTGCCATTTCACTTTGAATACACTGCAAACGAGGGGCTTGCATAAGCAAAATTTTAATGTGCTTCCAATCAATATTTCCGGTGCCGATAAGTCTATGTTGATCACAGGAGCCGTCATTATCGTGCAAATGGCAACTTACCACATGCGGAAGCATTTTCTCCAAAGCCTTATCTTCCCATTTTACTTCAGGTAAATTAAGAATTTTCATCCAGTCATTCTGTGCTTGATTGAAGCAATTTACATGACGCTTATCCAGCAAATTTGCGTGCCCTGAATCATAACAAAATCCCAAATAATCGGTCGGAAAATCTTTTTTTATGTCCAGCAGCACATCAGGATGACAATTTGGGGTCCAAATATTTTCAATGGCAATAATCACTCCGCATTTTTCGGCTTCATCTAAAAGTTTCTCCAAAGCATCTTTTGTCCGTGCAACATGCGTTTCCAACGGGACTTCTTTGGTTACAAAATCCAATCCGCAGTGAATAGTTACAGTTTTTACCCCCATTGAAGCGGCGATATTCAATACCATTTTGTGACGATTAATCATTTCACTCCTGAAACTCAAATCAGGGCAGTTTAAATCCAAAAGCCTGCCTGACGGAGCGTGCCCGTCAACAAAGGACAACCCCTCCTGTGCCATTTCCTGCATAAGTTTTGTTGCCAAAGTGCTATCCTGCATGAGTTGCAAAAACAGTTGATCTGAAATAATCAAGTGTTTCGCCCCGTTTGCCGCAAATTCTTTCATGACAAAAGGACGGGTTTTTTCAGAAAATTCTGCCAAATAATTGTGAAAAGTTATTGGAATATTCATTTTATGACACCCTTTTACTTAAAGTGAGGCAAGCCAATTTTGCAAATCCTTAATAGTTTGTTCATAATTAAAAATTTTATCCATTTCGTTTTCACGGAGGAATTTAGCAATCATCCAACCTGCGGGGCAATCGGGATACATATCGCCGATTTTCTTTAATTCACTGCAATTTTTAGACAATTCAGGCAGGTGCTTAATGAGTTTATTAACCGCATTAACCACGGTAAGTTTCTGGGCAGGGTCAGCGATATTTTCATACAACTTGATACCGTCAATTGCACGATAATAGAGTTTAATACCGTGTTCACCGCAATAGAGCGGATAAATTTTAGTCATAAGTGTAGTAAAGTTTTTGGTAATATTTGTATCGTGTCCGTCAGGGAAAATTTTTCTGGGGTTGCGATCTTTTATCACGATTGACTCGTAATCATCACGGTATTTATCACGATCTTCTTTTTTACGGAAGTCAGGAATATCGACGGGGAGTCCGCCGAGTTCCATTGAACGATTGGCACAAATTCCTGCCAAAGTCAAATCCGCAGCACTGTAAATATCCCACGGAGCTTTTTCGCCATAAAGAACTTCTCGTGCAAAATAGTACAACTGCCAGAAATCTCCGCCAGAGTGTCCTGCGGCTTCAGCTTCCTCTGCCAAGTCGGGCCATTCAGGGTCAACATCAAGCAAAAGTCCGTCCCCGAAAGCCCCGACACGGATTTTGAAAGTATCATCATAAAGATGTTCCGCACCTGCACGAGTACCCCAAATTCTGGCACCCATGTGGTAGTTATTGGTCGAACTACCCTGACAGTTGCGATAAATACCGCCGTTACTCATTTTAAAGAATGACGGAGCAACAGTTCCACCGACAGCATCTTTTTCATACAACATGTACCCCGGCAAACCAACTCCGCATCTCAATGCCGCAACCTGAACCGGACGAAGCCCCGTAATATTCATCAATGGACCAAGGGAGTGGGTAATGTAGGTGTGAGGTTTGATTGTACCTCGCCAGCTATGGCAAGTCCAGCCGGGTTCAATTGCAGGGCCGCCCGGAGCATTATAACAATATTGGAGAACCCGCTCTTCGTGGAGATATTCAAATTCGCCGTATTGAAATTCACCGAAAAATCCCTCTTGCCAGAGTTTACGAAGATACATGTTTTTCTTGGTAAAAGGGTAATTCTCAAGGAAATTATAAATTTTTCCGCTTTTTTCGACTGCTTCGACCAACTTTACCCCCTCGGCAGGCGAGGTAAAGGCGGTTACTTCGCACATGACGTGAAAGCCTCTCTCCAACGCCATGATTGTATGTTTGGTGTGGTCAAAAAGAAATGTAGCAATCAATACCGCATCCATATCTTGTGAGAGAAATTCTTCTTCATTATCGGTAACAAAGGCATCAGGAATTGCTTCTGAAAAAGCCTTTCTCATATCCGCATTGTAATCGCAGCCTGCAACCAAATCGAAGTTCAAGTTTTTCATAGAGAGCAGTGATTCAGTACCTCTGCCCAAACCCCAAAGCCCTAATTTAATTCTTTTGTCGGTGTTAAAAATCTTCTTCATAATCAACTTCCTTTTATTTTATAACTATATTTTTTTGAAATTCATTTACTTCAAGTTTGAAATTGCTTAAATCATCCAACTTTTTGCCGTTGTGATAAAAGTTTTGAATTGTAATATTTTCGCATTGATGCTCACTGTCAAATCCTTTGAAAAACAAAAAAGGCTGCTGTCTGCTGTAAAGACAAATATTTTTGTAGGAGAAATTTCTGATTTTACCACGCTGCTCTCTATCGCCGTTCATTGAAGAATAAGCCGGGCTGTAAGCAATTTCAAGTCCGATTGTTTCAGGCGCAAAATCTAAATCATGACTCTCGTATTTATCAATATCGCTATTCTGCATTTTCGGAATTAAAATTTGGTCGTCATACTCAATATTGATATTTTCATAATTAATATCATGTATATCAGCCCAGTCAACATTTAAGCAGCTTATTACTGTTCCTGTAACATGGATAAGGTCACAATTTCGATAGTTAAAGTTGCAAATTTCGTTTGCACAAGTTTCTGCGCCGATTTCCAAACATTTGCCCCAATCATTCCAAACGACGCAATTTTCAACCAAGACATCTTTAAAAACAGAATAATCTCCGCCATTATGACATATTAATTCATGTAGTTGCTCTTCTTTATTTTGGACACTTTTTGCTGAAAATCCCTTTGCGCAAATTGAATCGTCAAAAGTTCTGATAAAGCAATCAGCAATATGAATATTTTCGCTATTTATCACATCAATTCCGTCGGAATTATAACGCCAGTTGCCGATAATTTTTACATTTTTAATTTCGACATTTCTGCAACCTGCGGGCACAATAGTGAATAATAAAGAATCTCGTATTGTAATCCCTTTTATCTCAATATTTTCACAGTATTCCAAGTGAATGGTGTGGCGGCGAATAGCATTTGAGGCAGAGTGTAACCCATTATTTTCAACATTTGCCTCAAAGAGCAGTTCCGCTTTGTTATGGCTATTATCTAAAATGCCATGTCCGACAATTTTAATATTTTTCGCATCAAGGGCATGAATTCTTGCATAAACCACAGCTCCTTCATCCAAAAAGAGAGTTTGATTATCCTTTAATTCAATAACTCCGACTTCATGTTCACCCTCGCCGAAGTAGATAACTTCTTCATTTTCACAAGTGCGGTATTCAATCATCGGATCAGCGAAAATATGCAAAGCATTTTTACGTCCGAAAGGTTCGATTGTAAAATACGCAGGTTTGGTCATATAAACTTTTACAGTGCCGTCACTTGTTACTTCATGCTTGAATTTCAGTGATTGCGGACGGATAATTACATTTTCAAAACTCTCTTTCGATTTGATTTCCAGAATATTTTCACCCTCGCAAGCAAACGAGACAAAATTCACCAATTCAGTTTGCTCAATTTGCCGCTGATGTCCCGGCCATGCCCGATTAAAGGGATATGCAGAAACTCTGGCAGTATTAAGTTCGAGATTTACTCCATTAAGTTTCACGTCATAATTTTCAGTATCAATATCAGTTTTTGTTACTGCATAAATTCTATTTTTCAAAATAACCTATCTCCTAAATTTATTTAATTTTTAACTTGACCATAATTGCATCGAATTTCGGTACGGTAATTATTCCACCCTCAAATCGTTGCTCATCCCCTGCCAGATTGACAGCAATGCCTTTTAAGTCAACTCGGCAAGCAATTTCACAATCACTGTAATTAACGAGAAAAAGTACCTTTTCTCCCTTTGAATTGCTCCATACGGCACTCTCGATTGCGGGAATTTTTTCAGTTCTATTCTGCTTCAAATAGACAATATTTTTCTCACATTCGATTTCCGGACAAATCTCCATTCTGCCGTCAATCAAAAATTCTTTCGCAAGAGTTCTTCGCCACTCTGACAAGTTGCCGATTAACTCAATTAAAGACTCTTGTTCAGGTTTTTCATGCCTATCCCAAAGTAAATTCCAATGCCAGTAGATTTCACCTTTTTCCTTCAAAACAGGAGAGAGAAGATTACCATTGACGAAATTCCAAGCCATAATCCAATGAAGAATATAAGGAGTTTTTTTCAAATCAACCCAAGCACTTAAACTGCAACCATTACCTGAAAAACCGCAAACATATTCGTGGAATAAATATGGATAGAGCGGAACAGGTTTACCGCCTGCACCCCATGCCAAATGGTTTCTTAAATCATTTAGCATACAAACTTCCATGTATGGTTCTGCCGCACCGTTTTCACAGCCGAGGATAGTTTTATCTGCAGCTTTTTGAGCGTCAAAAAGTAATTTTCTCATTGATTCAGTATGCCATGAACCGGGTAGATTCGGGTGATTATGATTTTTGCTGTAACAAAATGGTGCAGAACATCCCAGATTCTGGTCGAAATATTGCATATAATCAACCCCCAGCTTTGCCGCAGAACTGACCTCATCAGTTACAACTTTATGGGTATAATCAGTTTCCGGACAGAGGTCAAAACCAAGTCTCTGCCCCATGGGATTATTGCAAACTCTCGACCAAGTTTCTCCGCGTGGTCCGATACAAATTGACTCTGCTACATTGTCTTCTACAAAGCGTTTTTCGAGGGAGTAAGAGTGGTCAATCATGCTTCTTTGAGTCCAAGCAATTCCGGAACAGTACAAGCCGACGGTATTACCTTTTTCGTGCATGGCATCGACGTATTTTTTGAGTTCACATTCTCCACCGAATGGCGGCCAAACAAATGGCGGTGCCCACGGAGCAGTCCCCTCCCAGTGCATAAGTAAACCCATCACCGGATTATCCCAAAGTTTCTGATATTTCTCCATCGTCGGCAAAGCATTGATGTAGGGATAAAATTCATTTGGACTCAAATCGCCGTGGTCACTTCCGTTGCCTTTGACGGCATAAGCAAGAATAATCGGCGACTTGCGAAGCCAATCAGGCATTCTTTCACTCAGTTTGGCAGGCAAAAATGGATCTGATTTCTCCAAAAAGGCGCGGTAAATTTCTGCCGCAGTTTGCCAATCTCCTTCAAAACTGGAGGTCTTAACTGCATAAGATAGTTTATTATCTCCGCCTGTAAAACTCTGAATCATCAAAATAATTCCGTCATCGCCGCAACTTGCAGCATCAATAGTTTTGGGCGAGTGAGTTGGGTCTTCACAACCGATGTAAAGTCCTGAATTGTTGTCATAAACTGCTTCAAACTGCATTGCCGCAGGGCCCGAATAGAAGTTATTGAGTCCCGTAAGCGGATACTCTGAATATTCACAACGGAAATTGCATTTTTCTTCACGGGTTTTGAGATTACTTACGAGAGTTCCCTCTGCGTACGGCAGCAAAGTTTTAGTATTTTCATTGGCTTTAAGCACCAATCTGGGATAATCAGCCCATTCGAGAGAATAGTCATTGCTTTCAAGTTCGACTCTAATTTGCCAATTGACAGAATTTTCTTCAATTACGGCATAGACAATTATCATCGTACCCGGCAATCTCGGACATTCAGAATAAACAACTTGCACGCTATCATCAGCTTCAGAAATTTCCACATTTCTGAAATCACATGCAGACAGCTGAAAAGGACTGCCGATAAAATCTCTCAACTGAATAATAAAGAGACTTTCAGCATGATTTGCCTTGATAAATTCAATATTATTCAAAACAAGCGAAAGCAAATACCCATTTTGATTAAATACAATTTTTTGACTGTTATCCACAATAAAAACCTCTGTTTTGTTTTTTATTCAGTAATAATATTCTCCAAAATCCGTTCTGCAATAAGTTTCATTCCCAAGTCATTAGGGTGATTAAATAAACCATGGGTTTCGGCAAGATCATTAATTCCCTCTAATGAAATCCATGTATCATGATATTTTTGACAAACTTCATAGCGGTCATTAGTAACTTCCGGACGCAAAAAGAATCCTTCGACATGATAGAATACAGTATTACCTAAATTCAATAAATTGCGTAATTTCTCATATTCCGCACCGAAATTTGCTTTGTGCGGCAAACCTGCATCGTAATTTGCCTGTACATTGGCACCGAAAAATAATATTACAATATCTGCTTGCCAGTCAATAACTTCCCGATACTCCTCAAGAATATTAAAGTTTTTATCAAAATTACGTTCAAAACTTGCAACCTGCAAAATCCCGAAAGAACTTTGCGGATGTTTTTTGCGAAATTCTTCGGCAACAATATGCACATAATCACACTCCGCACAACTTGCCGCCATTCCGCAATCTCGCAACCAGCCGATATCCTCTTTCACGCCATGTTTGGTTACGGAATTACCGACAAAAAGCACTTTGGGACTGCCGCAACTATTGCCGAGATAGATATTTTTACCATTTTGCTTTTCAGCAGGCACAATATTTTCCTGATATTTTTTATCAAGCATATTTTGGGGTTGTTTAGTACAGTTATTCATAATTTATCCTAAAAGTTAAAACCCATTCTCAATATCAAATAATATTGCCAATCCGTCATAAGTCTGTAAATTAGAAATTTTCACCTTACCATTTTCTTTTAACTCAACTTGTACATCTAAGCGTTTAAAGACATTTTTTATTTTAACATTCTTTACCAACTCAAATTCAATTTCGTTTGGAGCATTCAAGAAAGTGTGAACTATTACTGCGAGTATATTGTTATTTTCTCTAAAATAGAGTTGATATCCTTTAGGTGAAGTCCATGATTTATTATCAAGGTGTTTCTCTACACGACTTCTGCTGTCAAAGACGAGAGGTTTCATCTCTTCATAGAAATTGATACCCTTTTGAATACAATCTAATTGCTCATTAGTCAAATCTTCAATATCGCCGGAAAGGCATAATCTGCCAATAAAACCTGCCGCTAAGCAATAATGAAAACGTTTTTCGTCACTCCAACTGCGAATGGTTGTTATACATTGATTGCTTCGCATCGGGATCTGCATAGCAGTTTCCGCCATAATGAGAGGCACAATTTCTCCTTCATGGGCATCAGTTACACTTACAATATCTCCAATCGTCATCCATGCCGCAGACAATCTATGACCTCCTGAAGCACAAATTTCCAAAGTCAAGTCAGGGATTCGCTCCTTTAGCTCTCGATAGAAAGACTCAACCGCTTCACAATATTCATACAATCCATTTTGCGTACTACCATTATTTGAATCCGCTCCAATCATAGAATAATTATAGTCTGTTTTTAAGTACTTAATACCGTTCTCTATTAAAAAATTGGTTACTTTTGAGTGTAAAAATTCTCTGACCTCTTTTTTCCTCATATCCAATACCCAATTGGAATTATCATAGGTATAAGGCACTCCATAGCATTGAACAAAATATTCTGGATGTTCTTTTGCGACTTCGGCACAAGCAACATTCACTTGCTCAATTTCAAACCAAATCCCCGGTTCAAAGCCCTTTGCCTTTAACATATCTATCGTATGTTTAATCCCATTCGGGAAGCGGAATTTATTTACATACCAATCGCCTTTTGATACAGACCATTCAGGATTTTTTTCTGAATTGTTTTTATCAGTGAACCAACCAGCATCAATTACGAAATATTTTATATTTTTATTTTTCAGAATGTCTGCTGTTTTCAGCAAATCATCTTCAGTAAAAGTTCCCCAATGGGTACACCAGTTATTAAAAGAAACTGGACAATTCACTTCGTTTGGAGAGTAACCGATATTATTATCTTCACTGTATGCGACCAGATTATTCATTACATTTTCGATAGCAGTTGAAGCGACTGAAACAATTGCTTCCATTCCCTTAATTTTTTCTCCTGGAGCTAAAATTCTCTCAAAATTGGCAAAATTTTTATCAGTCATACCGCCAACTAAACTCAAATAATCTCCACGACGCACTAATTCCATTTGCCATGGACCAATTGCACACAATTGCACGCCCCAGAAAACCTTTGCTTCGCGGTCTTCCACAATCGCAAAAGGAAAATACTTCTTGCTTACCTGGGTACTTTGCTGACCAAATCGTTCAACTCTACCAACTGCTGCAGTCCAAGAACGATCAAACCCTAAATCCTCAATTGAATCACTTTTTAATCTCCCCTCGGCACTCCAAAATGCCAAACGACGATGCAAATAATAACGGTCTGAACCATCATCAAAAGCAAAAGGAGAAATCATTCCGAGTGAAAAACTTGATAGTTGGTCAATAGTAATTGCATTATCGGTACGATTTTCCACTTCGGTATTAATTGATACATACGGTTTATCTGGATAAACTGTCAATATTTGAGTCGCATAAATTTCTCTATTTGGAGTTTTCATGATAGTTTTGATACAATTACCAGCTTTGACTTGACTCACAAACTCCAAATTTCTGGCAGTTCCGTTATTCACCATAGAGTCGCCTGTCAAATAGGAATCAGCATGTTCATCACCTTGAATATGAAATTGAATCATATTCTCCACCGTTACGGGATTAAAATTGACCTTAAGTGCTTTGCAATAAGATTGAAGTGCGGTTTCATGATTGATACAACTTTGGTGTTCAACAAGTTTGTCTTCCATCTCGCTGGGATATATACAAAAAAGCATTTGCTTATTCTGTAGGAAAAATCGAGCCGTGATATTACCAAGCTTAAATTTACTGTAATTTTCAAACGGGAATAACATTTTCATCCTTTTCTATACCAATAATTATAAATTTAAAATAATTATATTTTGCACAATATCAGTCACGCTAATAAATATACCATATAAAATAAAAAACACAAGAGACAAAATGACAAATAATTGTAACAATCCGCTAAAAATGCAAGTTTTTAAAAAAAATTTATCCACCTTTACGAAAAATGCAAAGGTGGATAATGTTTTTTCTGTAAATGCCGCTCCAAAAAAATTCCTTCGCGACAACCGATAATCCATGAATTTTATTTTTCAGATAATTACAAATTAATCATTGAATCAATCCTATCCACATAAAATTCATCCGGCTTGACTTTTTTGACATAACGGTGCTTGCCATCAGCCGATTCCGTAAAGTAATTCATGCCGTTCTCGCCGTCAACTCTCGCCTGACCATAAACGCAATCGTACCCCTCCGCCGTCAAATCACCTGAAGTTCCGAGCAGTACCAACATCGGGTCCCAGGAACAACGCCCATTAGGATATCCCGCATCACACATAGCTTGATAGAGAAAATCACTATGGTCGAGTTTCGTTCCGGTAATAACAGTATTACCGATTTCCCAGCCCAAAAAAGTAATCGGACTTGACCAATATTTGCAAAGATATTCCGCCGCCTGCGACGCCCGTAAATTATTGCAAAAATTGTGTTCTTTCGCCCCCTCCGGGAATCCCCATTTGCCAGCCATAATCCACAACTGCTCAACCTTTTCTCTGACCAGTTCAACTCCGCTCAAAGGTGAAATTTCATCGGCTTCGCTTTTAAGCAAATTAGCCAAAACCTGTGAAAATCCGATTTCGAGGATATGAACTTTTTCGCTTGAATTTGCCAAAACTCTCCGATAAAGTTTTATCGGGTCTTCGGCATCATCATTTGATTTAATATTTTTTGCTGATTTCGCCAATCGCTCCTGATATAATCCTTTGCCGTAAAAATCAGTTCCCTCTTTGTCAATTCCGATCGGAATTTCCACTCCTGAAAGAGTCAAAAATCCGTCCATACCTGCAGCAGAATACTCCATACAGGCATTAACAATAATTGCATCAAGTGAAATTTTCTTGGCTTTATGCAAATTCAGAAGTAATCTCAAGGCAACTGCATCATCACAATCTGACCACCAATCCGTCCCTAAAATAAAGTGCTTCATATATCACTTATCCTGATTTTTCACTAATTAAAGTTCAAACTCAACTACTGCAACTGCGGCAGCAGGCAAGGTATAATAACAACTATCAACTTTAACTTCTTTCGGCTCAAAAATATTCGGAGTTAAAACACATACCTCATCAGTCGGATCATTCGAAATTTCCAAAATTCGCTTCGGCACAACATTTTCGCCACCGACAGACAATTCAATTTTCTGTGCTTCGGTGCGGTTTAGATTAATTAAGTGCAAATAGTATTTATTGCCGTCGCAACTTGCACAAGCATCAATATTATTATCAGCTTCCACATCAACAGCAAATTTGCCGATATGCTGACTCATTAAACGCATAATTGTACCCGCAGGCAGGAAGTAAGGTTCTCCGCCGTTGCTCCACGGACTTGGCAGCATAATTGCATTATTTTGCCAACGAGTTCCCATAAAGTCTGCCAAAGTTGCAATTTCCACCACATCAGCATGACGTTGCAAGACATTAACGCATCTCGCATAAGCAATTCCCGCATACCAAGAAGAGAGATAATCCCCTCTATGACGACCTCTGATAATAAAATGTCCCTCGGTGATTGCCAATTTATTATTGTATGGCGCAACGGAGTTACGCATATACTTGATTCTATCCTCAAAATCCACTGCCGCAAGCAAAGTTGCTTCCCAAGTAGCATCCGCATCCAGTCGATAATTCATTCCCTCCAAAACCGCATACGCAGGAGTATCGCCGAAGTGATTGTGGAAAGCAACCAAGTGATTGCTATCCTGTGTACTTTCACAAACTTTCTCCGTCCAATCACAAGTTAAACCTTCTTTATAACGAGGACGCCAATCAGTATTAAATCCGTCACCCCAGATAATAAATTTCAAACTCTGGTCAACTTCACGCATTTTATTAATAAACTTCGGTGCAAGTGCCGCATTTTCATCGGCATTAAAACCTCTGACATCGTAACTTGTCTCATTACCGATTTGCCAATATTTGATATTAAAAGGCTCTTTATAACCGTGGCTCTGACGTCTGGCATCATCAGGATCATTGCAGTAACGCACCCAATCAGCCGCTTCATCCGCATCACCGAGTCGATTCATATCGGGACGAGGGTAAGCCCAGTGCTTACGTCCGTCAGACTCGAAATTCACGCAAAAAAGCAATTCACTATTAACCTCTTTTGCCAACTCGGCAAGTTCACAAGTACCAACCATATTTGCATAATATCCATCCCAACACAAATTCAACATGGGGACACGGTCTTTTTGTGAACCTACTGCCTCGTACCAGTGGTAATAACTTGCGAAACATCCACCCCAGCGAATCATCGGCGGAGCAAGTTTTTTTACCATTTCCACTGCTCCCGGCTGCCATGACTCATTGACCCAATCCCATGCTGCATCAATAGAACTATCAGAACTTCCCAATGGTTCAGCAAATTGCATGAACAAATATGGAGAAATTTTATATTTTTCTTTTTTTTGAATTTTTACTTTTGCCATTTTTATTTCCTTAAAATATATCAATTATTTCAAATAAAATATCGTTGTTGATTTAGGTTCTGCGGTAAATTTAATGAGTTGTGTTTCACCAAAATCCTGCTCCTTCGGATAGACCATTTTTACCTTTTTGAGAGTCGGTAATTTAATTTCAGTCTCTCCGCCATTTGCGGTATGGTGAGTTAAAAAATCATTATTCGCAAAAATAATATCTTTGGGATTATCACAGTAAATATGCACCTTGGCATCTGCGAGAATTTGTCGTACCACCTCGCCGGGATAGAGTCCTACCGAAGTAAGATAATGTGTATTAGTATCATCTTTTCTAACTCCGATAGAGACACAATTATCAGTGGCACCAATTTTTTTATCTGCATTTTCAATCGCAAAAAACGGACCAACCTTCAATAACTTGTGCTGAATAATTTTATTATTTGCAGTTAATTTAATAGTTCTATCGGCAATTTGCTTGTCGATAACTTTTACCTTGAATGAACTGACTTGCTCAATGCCTTGCAAATCATCACCCTTGTCAGAGAGCCAACCTGGCGCAAAAGTCCAAACAAAAGTCTTGTTGCCCTTTTGCTTCAACTTCTCAATCAACAATCGGTCATTATCATTCAAATAAAATGAATTCGGGAAAAAGTAAACATCGTAATCACGTGCGACTTTCAAGTCCTCAATCGATATGCAATCCCACGCCACTCCGCTGTAACTTAACTCCAAAAGGAGACGGCTTACTGCAATATACGCCATAGGATCCCATCTTTTAATGCACATATTGAGCAAATTTCCATAATTGGCAACTACCGCAACGCGGGCAGTACTTTTGCCAGTTGCTGGGAGTTTTTTGATGGCAGTCATCTCTTGGAAAAGTTTTCTAAATTCATTTGTATCATAGAAATCACGCCCGAAATCCAAAAACCACATGCCAGTATCTTTGGCGAGAGTCATTCCGAAATCACGCATAAGCAAAGCATTTGATTCAGCTTGATTATTGGCAAACTTCTGGAATTTGCCCTTCTCCAAATGAGTACGGGTATCATTCTCCAAAATTGACATTTTTCCGTAAAGTTTATGAGAATCAGAAGTTGCCTGACTTAAACTCGGTGCGCCCATGCCACGAAATTCATCATTGTACATCGGCGGAGCAATCTGGAAATCAACATAATCACTCATCAAACGCTCATAATTCAGAGTTTGACGGTGTTCCGCGCCCATGTGAATTCCGCCAAAATATCCGCTGTAATTACCAACTAATAATCTGCCGTCAAAGGCTTCTTTGGCAACCTTGTTGCATGCTATTTGCAAATCAAATGCTTCTTTCTGAATTGTTTCCAGATAATCAAGCACATCACCCTCAACTATTGGGTGGCGAAGTGATCCAGCAGAAGTTTTTCTGCGTTTTCTTGGCGACGGGATTTGAGCTGTCTCAAATGTTACACTGTCATTGCTCCAGTTTTTGCGCAAATTCTCAACTGTGCCGTACTTTTCTTTCAGATAGGCTCTGAATGCCTCCAACATCGGTTTGGATACATCTGGCTGCAAATCATAGTCGAAGCCATTGAGAAACCACTCTCTCGAAGAGCCGAAGTCAATTCTTATCGCAAAAACTCTGTCTCCATAAGGAGATTTTTTTATCTGTTCGCAAACTTGTGCAATAACATCACACAAATCTTTTCGCCAAACTTTACTTGCCATACTTGGGGTAATGTAGTTGCCCCCATCATAATTACAGCTATAATCAACCTCTGTATTTGGATAAGCAATACACTCCTCCGGGTGTGCCTTTTCCCACCAAATTGTGTGATACCCAGCAGTAATAGCAAACATAATGTACGCATTTGGATCGGCATCCAAGGCATCTTTAATTCGCTTATCTACCTCAAAAAGTGCCACCTTTTTATCAGGCGCAAAACACTGTTTATTTGAGCCATCAGGCCAAGTTACAAATTCATGAAGCTGAAAACAGACCGTGTACAAATGCACATCAGCATTTCTGAACATCTCCAATTCACGACGAAAAGCCTCTTTCTGCATTGGCCATTTGTAGGGGTAGTTATACAAAATTGGTTCATACACTTTGTTATTAATCAGAAATTGCACTTTGCCATTTTTGCGGGTAATTTCTGACTTAGTTGCACCAATCACCGAGAGTGCAAATAGAGACAACAAGAGTACACTTAATATTTTTTGAAAAAATTTCATGCAAATATATCCTTAAAATTTAGTAATTGATTATCTCGTTATCAGCTGAAAAAATCGCTGTAAGGCTATTAGCGACTAAAATTCCCCGTGAATTCATAACCGGCAACGCTTTGTCATCAAAAAGAGCATCTTCATTTGCACTCTGACAACTTCCGTCAAGCATCACTACATTGCACTCATTATCATGGCGGAGTTTGAGAATTGAACAACCGATTTCAGATTTTTCATGAGAGAGATTTACCGCACGGAAATTTTTTGCACTGTAATTATTATTACAAACTTGACTGTCGCCGGCAATGATTAAATTTGCCGGAGCATATTTAATTAACCCGTTTGGACTTTTCCATTGAGTGTGAGCAAAAAGCCTGTACGGAGTTTGGTGTTTGAAACTGTATGGCAAAGCATAGGCATATTGGGAAACAAAATTGCCTTTTGCCGGAGTTACATCAGGACAAATAAACTCTTTAGGACACAAGTTATCTCGCTGATTTGAGTTCATTTTAAGCAAGGATGAGAGTGCAACTTGAGTATTCACATACGGCACTAATCTGATATACGCACTGGCACTGCACCATAGTGAACCATTAGAAAGATAACTGAATGAATACCCATCATTGTCATTTGCGTAAGACTGCATTGCAGAATAAAGCCGCTGTAAATTTGCAGAGCAGATAGTTTTTTTGCTGATATTCAATTGCTCACTGTATGCAGAAAAAACCAAAGTTGCTGCAATTGAAACAGTGAAAATAATTACACAAAATTCCTTAAAAGTAAAATAATTTTTTTTCATAATTTTCTCCTGAAGAAGTTAATTTTTTATGGCTGAAAATAATCACTTATAATAAATATAGTTTAAAAAATTGAAAATACAAAAGATTTTATTTATAAATTATAATTATAATTTTGTAGAAAATGATTTTTTAATTGAATATTTAACATTATTCACAAAATCTACCTTGAAAAAGTTTTTTATCATGTTAAATTATAGTCACAATGAAAATTATTCACAAAATCCACCCCCCAAAAAAAAGGAGAATTGTATGAAAGAGTCTTTTGCACAAAGAGATATTTTCTGGCAGGAACTCAAGGAGAATAAACGCAATCTATTCTCTTTTCTTTACGACGGAAAGCAAATTTTTTCAACCGAACTTGATTGCAAAATTAACAGCACTCGACAAACTGAATCCCAAGAACTTACCGAATTAGAATACTTTTTGACTGACAGCGGAATTTCTTTCAAACTTAAATTCAAAATTTTCAAAAATTTCCCGTACATTGAATACGAGGCTTTTGTCCATAACTCCGGCGATAGCAAAAGCGGTATTATTGAAGAAATTAAAACTCTCGATTTGCAAGGAATTGCGGAGCAAGCCTATTACGGAGTTATGACCTTGCCGCAAACTAACTTTTCACATGCAGGAAATCGCTTAAAAGTAAGTTATTACTTGGGAACTTTCTGTACCGCCCACGACTTTATTCGAATCGACCGTCGCCTGTATCCGCAACCGGGAGAGGATTCTCTTCAGCTTAACTCAGAATCTTTAACCCGCACGAGCGAAAGAGCTTTGCCGTTTTTCCGAGTGGACTTTGATGACCTCAACGGATACGACATCGGAGTCGGCTGGAGCGGCGGCTGGAAAGCGGATTTTTCATTAAAAAGTGAAACCTCACTCATAAACGCTTTTAAATACGGCAAAACTTGGAAAGTAAATTCAGGTTTGCAAAGAGCCCATTTCTGTGTCGAACCGAATGAAACTTTGCGTCTTCCGGGATATTTTATCGGCTTCAGAAATAATGTTACCGTCCGAAACTTCATTAATACTCACCGCCGTTTCATGCTGACCCATCATGCTCCATACGACAGCAAAGGCAAACTCCTTTTGCCGCCTTTGAGCATGATTTCGTGGGGAGGTTCTCCGACCGAAGATATGAAAAAATCCCTGCTTCTTTGCAAAGAAAAAGAGTTGCCGTTTGAAGTACATTGGATTGATGCGGGCTGGCAGGGCCATGACGGACCATGTCCGCATTTCTGCGATCTCAAGGAAGGTGATCCGCCGTCTGATTGGCCGATTCGAGTCGGCAACAACCGCATTAATAACTATGCACACCCGAACGGCATGTCTGAAATTGCCGATTTTGCGAGAGAATGCGGACTTAAAACGATGTTGTGGTTTGAATTGGAGCGTTGCCACCGTGATTGCGGTTCCCCGATTATCAAAGAACATCCCGAATGGTTTTTAGATAATCAATTCCAAAGTTTAATTTATAATTTGGGCAATGATGAGGCATGCAACCATATCACCAACTGGGTATTGGAATTCCTTGAAAATGAGCGAATTGAATACTACCGCCAAGATCAAAACATCAACTTTTATGAATTTTGGGCAGCACACGATGCTCCCGACCGAGTCGGCGTCCACGAGATGAAACACATCAATAACCTCTATCGCTTCTGGAGAACTTTGCGGGAAAAACGTCCTGACATGATTATTGATAATTGTGCTTCAGGAGGACGTCGCTTGGATTATATGCTTGCAACTTACTCATTTCCGTTATGCCAAAGCGATTATGAGACATTTATGGACTTTAATTACAGTTGCTTGCATCTGGAGAATTTCTATCTCAATGAAGTCTATCCATTGCATAGCTTAATTTCATGGATGCCCAATGGCGACAGTTACGCTATGCTCTCAAGCGGTTGCGGCACGGGAGTAGCAAGTTGTCTCTGGCACACTGCACCTGCATTGAAAGCGATACCGCAAGATTATGATTTTGACAGTATGCGTAAGCATCTGTTTGCAATCAAAGAAATGCGGCAATTATTGATCGACGGCAATTATTACCAACTCACCAAAGACTCTGAAGACCTCTCGCAATTTTGTGCCATGCAGGCACATGACGAGGCAAAAAAATCAGGATATGTGCTTATTTTCAGCCGTCCTGAAACTGAAGATGATGAATTTATTGCCATACTGAATGAGATTGATTCGGAAGCAACTTACGAAGTAAGAGACTTTGCAAGCAACACAACAAGTAGAATTAAAGGCAGTGACTTCCGTTATATTCGCAAAAAAATGGCGAAACGCAGTGTCTTGCTCTACTTCTATAAGCAAATTTAATAAAAAAAATTAGAAAATTGGTCTTCGTCGCTATCGCTCCTTTGAATGACGGATTTGGTTCTGCATTGCTATTGCGGCATGTCCGCCCATCGTCATTCAGAGCGAAGCGAAGAATCCAGAATTACGAGCCGTTTCAATCTTGCCCTTTATCGTTCTTTAATGAGCAACACCTGCAATAATTTATAATTCCCCTGTCCTCCATAGCCTCTGACGGCGGAAGACGCATTCTTAATTCATATTTTTATGGGATAGCTGTGGTGAAAAATAAAAAAGAGCAAAGTATTTTGCAAAAATCAAATTACTTTGCCCCCCTACTCTTTTTATTATTGATTATTATTTTCTGCGTGGAATGAAATATACCATAACTTATCACAAAATCAACTAATCATTCTGAAATATTTTAAAAATAAAAAAATGCAGCCGCTTGATAATAAATAAAATTGTTATCACGCGGCGAATTAATTTTAATTAAAAAATCGGGCATCGGGGGTGGGAGTCGAACCCACATACGAGACGCTGATGACGGAAAATCCCTGCACCGAAAAACGCTTCACCCATACGTTTTCAGCGACGATCACTCGCTCTTTCTCTGCTCTACCATTGAGCTACCCCGATGATGTATTTTTTATATCAGCCTTTAATTACCGCCAACGGAGTTAAACGGACTAAAGGAGTAACCAAATCGCTTTCGGCGGTTATGACCTCCTCAATATCCTTATAAGCCTGCGGTGCTTCAGATAAATCAATTGTTTTCTTATGCTTTCCGTAACGGCGTACTGTCTGCCAGCGATCACAAACAATTCCATGCATCGCCTCATCGCATTCGGCAACCGTCAAGTTATTACAAGCAGCGGTACGGCTCATTTTGCGACCTGCTCCATGCGAACAACTCATAAAACTATCCCGATTACCCAAACCTCGCACAATATAACTTGCCGTCCCCATTGAACCGGGGATAATACCGATTTCGTCGAGTTTAGCACTGGTTGCACCCTTGCGGTGAATGCACAAAGTTTCGCCGAAATGCTCCTCAAATGCGGCATAATTATGGTGAATATTTACTTCACGCAGGAAATTGACTTCCGGGATAAATTCCGCTAAAACCTCTTTGCAAACTCTCATCATTCGCTGACGATTTTCAAAGGCGTATTTCAACGCAAATTTCATATCTCGGAAATAATCATGCCCCTCTTTTTCCTGAATCGGCAAAAATGCCAAATCGCTATTCGCAAGCGGCGTATAAAATCTCTCACAAAGTTGCATTGCTTTTTGCTGATAAAGCTCTTCAATCCTTTTACCGAGATTTCTGCTTCCCGAGTGAATCATTATCCAAACCTTGTCGGAATCACTTTTCTGAATTTCGATAAAATGATTTCCGCCGCCGAGAGTTCCGAGATTGTGACGGTCAAGTTTGGTGATGAGTTCTGAATTTGAGTCTTTCGCATCTAAATACTCTTCAAAACCCTCCCAAGTTTGTGCCGATTTGTGCGGTTGTCCTTCGCCGAGCGGAATAAACTCCTTTATCCGTGAATGAATTTCCCGACGGAAACGCATTTCGGCAAGTTTATCCGCATCGACATCAGTTTCAACTGCAATCATACCGCACCCGATATCAACTCCGACAGCGGCAGGGATAACTGCATCTTTGGCGGCAATCACTCCGCCGATCGGCATACCGATACCGCAATGACAATCAGGCATAAGTGCCACATGATGACGCAATGCGACATGACGGGCAAGATTTTCTGCTTGTGCCATTGCGACTGCTTCAATATCCCGACACCAACTTTTTATTGGGATGGAGAGTCCATCACTTTTTATAATTTCCATTTTTTATCCTTTCTCTTAATAATTAAAAGAGCCTCGGGGGGGTGGAAATTTCCGTCATTCCAACGGCAACCGCCCACCCGATGGGAGAAACTGCCATTCCTAAAAAAAGTTTTAAGTTTTGAGAAGTAATGATTGATTCTTAAGTCCTTAACCCTTAAATTTTAATTGCAGGATCGCATTCGTATCAACATCTATCTCCCTTAGGAATGGCGGAATAGCAGTTTACTCCGAGCCGAACTGACAAAAAATGTCAGTTTGACTTTTTGTATAATGCAATCACTTCAACGGAGTATCAAACTCAATTTTGTGAGTTGCATTATATACATCAAGTTCATCTTGAAGGTGGTTGCATTTAATCTGCAACTGCTTTTGCAATTTAAGCACATCGCTATTTTTGATTACACAAGTTTTGGTCAACATGCGGTCTTCATTTTCGCCCAAATAACGTACCTCTTCTGCGGTATCGATATGGCCGTAACAACTAATTTGACTCTTGTACTCTTCCAAAGCATACATATTTGCCAAATTGCCCTCATTAGCTTTACCGATTTTGGTTTTCAATTCAATAAGTTTTTCGGTATAGAGGTGAATGGTCTGCATTGTTTCAGCAATGTTAATACTGCGGCTGTGAGTTTCCCAGCACGCATTTTCACTCTGTACCAAGTTCCACAAATCACGGATTTCACCGGCGATACGATTTTTTTCTTTGAGGGCTTGAGCCAATGTAATAAGCATAATCAACATCCTTTCGTTTTTTATTTTTTACGCTTGTATTTTCAAATTTTAATACTCTATAAATTCTTTAACTATTTCTTATTTTGTTTAATCACATACCTAATATATTCAATAACATTATCATTCCAACCGAAAATTTGATAAATACCGTTTTTTTTCGCATCTTCATCCGACATCGGCTGAGTGCTATAACAATCCAACCTCAACAAAAATGCTTTGGCATTCGGATTGAAACGGCGATATTGCTTCCATGAGGCGAGCCAGCCTTGTCCGTATTCCATGGAGTCGGTAATAAAAATTGTATAATCAGTTTTGATTCGATTTTTAAGCATATAATCAACTGCAACTTCCATATAAGTTCCACCGCAGACACTGTTTTGAAGGTACTCAATTTGTTCAATTACCGATGCGTGTTTCTCAATGCCATACGGCAAAACCATTGTATTCCACGGCAAAATCCGTACCTGATTAAGTCCTTTGGAGAAAAAACCTGTAAACATGCCGCTGACTTCTGAAAAAGTCAATTTGCTACCGGCAATTCGGCTCATCATTGAACCTGACATATCAGGAGCAATCACCCAGCTGTAATCATTAAATTCTTCCCAATCATACTCAAGTGTATAATCATCCAATACATTTTCCAAAATATCTTCAATTGTTTGAGATTTATTTTCAACATCGAATGTGAAGTTTGTCAATTTCCCCCACAATGTATCACTTTGGGAAAATTCCAAATTGCTCGGAATTGCCTCATAAGCAGAATACAATCGGAACGGAAAAACTTTAGCCGCCTTGAGTGAATCAACCGTCAATTTTTTAATTGCAAATTTTCTGACATCAACCCCCTCACGGGCGAATTTTGCCAAATATTTCAAAAAACGCATAACGGGCGTAATTTCCGCAACGGCAGTCCAAATGATTTTATCAAACTTGTGATAATAAGCACTCAAACTATCGACATCCAAGCGATTTTTCACCAAAACATTAGCAGCTTCAACCATTTTGCCTGCTTCAAGCAATTCCAGAAACGTTTTACGAGCCTCAAATTCACTATACGCCGAATAAACTTCCTTGATTTTATTTGCGTCAAGCCCTTTTACTCTCGAATAAGCACCGAGAGCGTAAGCATAAAGCGGATCATTACCATCAAAACGGCTGATACGAATTGCATCAGCTATTTGACGACGATACTTCATCGCATAATACGGAGTTACCGATTCACGCAAATAACTGTGGATAGCACGCTTAATTGAGCGACCGAATCCACGCATTTGACGAGTCATGGAGATAAAGTCTTCCAAATCATTTCCCGTCAATACAACCTTGGGAAAAGTTCGCTGAAAAAGCTGCGGTGATTTCTTGGATAACACCACCAATCCAAGCAAAGGAAATGTACGGATAAAACCCTCATTTCTGCCGCGAACAATAACTCGTGCCAATTCTTCGGCATCAGCACGTTCCAATAACTCAAGTGCATCGGCAATTAGTGCTGACTTTGATACGTAAAAACTATTACCGAGCGATCCGGTCATTGCCAACTGCTCTAAACGCATGGAATCACTCATTGTCCATGCCGGAAAATTTTCATGGTTCAAGGTATCAGCATCTTTATAATTCCTAATATTTTCCAATTCACTGATAATATTTTTCATAATAACTAACCTTTCTGCCCTGCTTCAGGGCGATAAATAAAACTTCTAAAAAGATAATAGAGGAATAATTATTGTTTGCCTCTCCTTAATTAATCGATACAACCCGATCGCCTTGGGGAGAGCATAGGCCATGGATCTGTTGAACCAAACAAATGCACCTCTATTACCATTTATTCAAAATAATGCATGGAGAATTACTCATTCAGCAACGACAAGGATTTTTCAGTCCTTTGCATTTGTTGCAACCCTAATTATCGCTCCATACATAAAAACTAAAACAAACGAGGGAATAAAGGAAAAATATGTGTAAACCACAAATCCGCTGCCCTATAAATTTGAGTTTGAGCAACAGATTATTGCACCGTGACAATAAAAAGTAAAATAGAATTACCGGACTTATTGCCACCGAAAGACAACCCATTCGTTGCCGACATTACGTTGAAACAATTTTCAGCACCCTCGTTATTTAATTACAATATGATAAATGAGGAATAATTTATTCCGGTCACATGTGCAAGACTTCACTAAAAGTTTCGTTGAACCCGGAATCTCACCTCACTTTTTTTCAAACAACTCAAAATTTTTCAATTTCTGTCTTTTATTTAGCAAATAGCGTGCCAACTTTAAAAAAATCTTCAAAAAAAGTTAATTTTTTTACATTTTTGAACTTAAAAAATTTTTTTATTTTTTTTACGCTTGCATTTTCAATTTTTAATGTTATATTATTTTTATATAAAATTTTATATATCAATATAGGGAATTATAGAAAAATGAATATTTTAATTTCAATTTTAGGAACTACTCTCGACCAGCGAGGACACAAATACGGCTTAAATCGCTGGAATACATGGCGTCCGTCTGTCGCACTTGCCATGCAGGAAGATCTGCATTTTGACAGATATTTTATGATTTATCCGCCCGATTATGAGCGTTTAATGAAAAAAATTTCCGAGGACATAAAAACTTGTTCCCCCTCAACCGAAATTATCCCCGAAGCAATAAAAATGGATAATCCATGGGACTTTGAAGAAGTTTACAGTAAATTGTATGACTTCAGTCAGCGACATGACTTTTCAAGTGAGAGTGATAACTATTATATCCACATTACGACCGGTACTCACGTTGCACAGATTTGCCTCTTTTTGCTTAATGAATCGCACCACCTGCCGGGCAAACTCATTCAAACCCAACCGGGGGAAAGTCCCGAGGGCAGCTACAATATTATCGACCTTGACCTCTCCCGTTACGATATGCTTGCCAAGCGATTTGCCATTGAGCGTGAAAATGATTTGGACTTTCTGAAGTCGGGCATTGCCACCAAAAACAAGCAATTTAACGAACTTATTGAGACTATTGAACGAGTAGCAATTCGTTCAATTGAACCGATTTTGCTTACAGGACCGACCGGTGCAGGTAAATCCCAGCTTGCCAAAAGAATTTACGAACTCAAAAAACTCAACAACCAAATTAAAGGCGAATTTGTAAATGTCAACTGCGCAACTTTGCGTGGGGATCAGGCAATGAGTGTGCTTTTCGGTCACAAAAAAGGCTCATTTACCGGAGCACTTGCCGACCGCCCGGGGTTGTTGAAAAAAGCTGACGGCGGAATCCTCTTTCTGGATGAAATCGGGGAACTTGGGATTGACGAACAAGCAATGCTGCTTCGAGCCATTGAGGAAAAGAAATTTTTTCCATTGGGTGCAGATGTCGAGAGCGAAAGCAACTTCGAACTAATCTGCGGTACCAATCGTGATTTGGAAACAGCAGTAAGCGAGGGCAAATTCCGTGCCGATTTATTGGCACGAATAAACCTGTGGGACTTTCAGTTGCCCGGACTTGCCGATCGCCGTGAAGATATTGAACCAAATTTGGAATATGAACTTAAATGCTTTGCCGAAAAAAGCGGCAAACACATAACTTTCAATAAGGAAGCCAGAGCGGAATTTATGCACTTTGCACTTGACCCGGCAAACTCATGGCGAGGAAATTTCCGGGATTTGAATGCGATGATAACCCGAATGGCAACCCTCTCTTCAGGTGGACGAATTGATGAAGTCATAGTCAGAAATGAGATTACCAGGTCTAATAAAAACCGCCGAACTTCCGCTTCAGATGAGTTATTAACCAAACTTCTCGGCGACAATTACCGCTCGGAATACGATGAATTTGACCTCTGTCAATTACGAAAAGTTGTCGAAGTTTGTCGAAAAAGCAACAGTCGGGCAGAGGCAGGAAAAAAACTTTTTGCTGTATCACGCATTAAACGCAATAGCTTGAATGACTCCGACCGTCTGGGTAAATACCTGGAGAAATTCAACTTAACTTTCCAACAATGCAAAGATATTTAAGTTACTGCACCATAAAAAAATCAAGTTCCGAAAAACTCATTACTTCGGAACTTGATTGCCTTTTTGTCCGAAAAAATTTTACAGCATGGCGTATTTGGCAATAAAAAGAATTGTCAAAATCCACAACATCCAGGATATTCTCTCAAATTTCCCCATTACGGTATTAATAATCGTCCAACAGCAGATACCAACGCATACTCCGTCGCTGATACTGTAGCAAAACGGCATCGCAATCATAGTACAAAATGACGGAACTCCGATTGTTACATCCGAAAAATCAATTTTCTGAACCGCTCCCAGCATCATATATCCGACAATTATCAGAATCGGTGCTGTCGCAAAGGCAGGAATCGCCAGAAACAACGGAGCAAACGGCAACGCCAGCAAGAAAAGTATCGCCGCGGTAAATGCTGTAAATCCTGTACGCCCTCCGACTGAAACTCCGACTGCTGATTCAATGTAGGTTGTAGTGGTGGATGTTCCCAAAATCGCCCCTGCTCCGGTGGCGATGGAATCGGCAAGCAATGCACCTTTAATACGAGGAAGTTTGCCGTCTTTATCAAGCATATTCGCTTGAGCCGCCGTACCCGTAAGCACCCCCAAAGTATCGAATAAATCAACAAAAAGCAGAGCAAAAATAATCACAATAAACTGCAGACTGAAAACCAATTCCCAGCCGTACCCGATTGAGCCTTCACGAGTCCAGCTTTTCTCCGAAAATGCCTGCATAAAGACATTTTTGAAGCCTCCCCAGAGATCTTGCCACATCCCCATATCAAATGACGGATAGAGCGAATAAAAACCATTCTCAACATCGATTTGATAAAGTCCGATTAATTGACTTAACATCCCCATACACCAAGTAATCAAAATCCCAAGCAGCAACGCCCCTCTGACCTTAAAACTTAAAAGCACCGCAGTTATTATCAAGCCGATCAATGCCAACAATGCCGCTAAACTGCTATTGGAAAAATCAGCAATTTTGAATGAACAAAGACTGATCAAAGTCGCAGGATTATCATTAATCAAATTAGAATTCTGACACCCGATAAAAGCAATATACAACCCGATTCCGGCACAAACTGCATGCTTCAACGGCTGAGGTATCGCATTACAGATCGTTTCTCTGACATTAGTTACCGACAGCAGCAGAAATATTATCCCCTCACAAAATACCGCAAACAATGCAAACTGCCATGAAAATCCCATTTGCCCGACGATAGTATATGCAAAATAAGCATTTAATCCCATCCCCGGTGCCAGTACAAATGGATAATTTGCACAAAGTGCCATACACATCGTACCAAGTGCCGCCGCCAGAACGGTGGCAACAAAGATACCGTTTTTGTCCATTCCCGTACTGCCGAGAATCGTCGGATTTACAGCGAGGATATATGCCATTGCCAGAAATGTAGTCAAGCCGGCGAGCATCTCCCTTTTTATGGTACTATCATTTTCAGACACCTGAAAAATACGATTTAATAACTTCTGCATGCTTTCTCCTTTACAGGGATTTATTTGTTTATTACAATGAAAATTATAATTTTTCTCTTTTTCAATTTTTTAACGCTGGAATTTTTTAATCAATTCATTATAGCCGACTTCAATTATCGTCGGTCGTCCGTGCGGACACAGACTCGGCTGCTGACAATTTTTCAATTGCTTAAGCAATAACTTCGCCCCGTCAAGCGTGATATTATCATGGAATTTTACCGCCGCCTTGCAGGCCGCTTGAGCAATTAACTCCAATGTCAGGGTATTTTTGGTATTTCCCTCGGAAATCAATGAACTTAACATATCCTCAATCAACTTCGAAGTATCAGTAATTTTCAATGAAATCGGCACCGCATTAAGCATAACACTGTTTTTGCCCATCGGTTCAATATCAAATCCGAGCGACTGAAAGGTTTTAATATTTTTCAACAAAACCACTGCATACGATGGCGATAAATTCAGCATTTCAGGAATCAACAACGCCTGCGAAACAGAATTTTCTCCGTGTTTTTTTAGCAGTTCCTCAAAAAGTACCCGCTCATGGGCGGCATGTTGGTCAATTATCATCAACCCCTTTTCCCCCTCACAAAGGATATAGGAGTTATTCAAAATCGCCAAAACTTTTTCAGGGTAGCTCAATGAATTATCAATTTGGAAATCAACCAAATCATCATCGGGAGTATCTGCTACTTCACAAGCGGGGACTTCAGATGAGATTTTTTCAATCACTTCTTCCTGCAATTCCTCTCTAAACTCAGGATAGATAAAATCTCTCTCATTTACGACTTCACAAGCACTATTGATTTCAGGAGTATTTTCAAGCACTTTCGCTTCGGGTTTTGAATTTTTTAAATCTTCCGCACTCGAAACGGCAGTTTGAGGATAAAACTCAAATTCCCCGCTATCTTTAGGATTATAGGTCTGATAAGCATCTGACATCACTGAAGCAAGCGAAACTTTCCCTTGAGAAAATCCTGCCACATCCAATACAGTTTCAGCTTTTTCCGAAAAATCTCTCTGCAGTGCCTGCAATGCCCCCTTAATCGCCTCCTCAACAGCATAAGAGACATGATATTCATGCTTAAATCTCACCTCCCTTTTTGCGGGATGAACATTCACATCAAGTTCTTCAGGCGGCACCTCCACAAACAGCACACAAGGCGAATATCTGCCTTTTTCGGCAATTGTCGCATAGCCATCTCTTATTCCCCGATAAATTGCCTGCGATTCAACCATGCGGTTATTGACAAAAGTTCGCTGTTCACGGCGTGAACTCTTGGTAAATCCAGCTTTAGCAATATACCCATAGACTCGATAATTTCCGCTTCGGTAATCAATTCGAAGCATCTCATTGGCAAAGTGTTTGCCGAAAAAAGTTCGCAAGCGGCTGTCAAGTTTATTGTCCGCACTGCTATTATAAACCACCCTTTTGTCCATAATTAATTGGAAACTTATCGAGGGATAAATCAATGCCAGCATCATAAAAACTTCCTGAATATGAAACTCCTCTGTTGACACTGATTTCAAAAATTTTTTTCGCGCAGGAATATTAAAAAACAAATCCTCAACTCTGATTACCGTCCCGACACTGCACCCCGCAGGTGCAATCTCTAAAAATTTTCCACCTGAAACTTTTAACTGCGTTCCCTCCAAATCTTCTTTGCGTCTGCTGGTAAGTGAAAACTTGGAAACCGCCGCAATCGAGGGCAATGCTTCACCCCGGAATCCCATCGTAGTGATATTAAAAATATCTTTTTCATCAATTAATTTACTCGTTCCGTGCATCTCAAGAGCTAACATGACATCATCACTATCCATGCCGCAACCATTATCGCTTACCTGAATAAGTTTCGAGCCTGCTTTTTCAATTTCAACTTTAATGACGGTACTTCCGGCATCGATAGCATTCTCCATGAGTTCTTTGACGACTGAACCGGGACGCTCAATGACTTCACCTGCGGCAATTTTGTTGCTCAAGCTCTCGGGCATTATTTTAATTTTGCTCATTTTTTGAGTCCTCCACAATTTTTTCG
Organism: Lentisphaeria bacterium; assembly: GCA_017456285.1. Lineage (GTDB taxonomy): Bacteria > Verrucomicrobiota > Lentisphaeria > Victivallales > Victivallaceae > RGIG5270. The sequence continues at coordinate 6,114 of JAFTJQ010000072.1, read as the reverse complement.
GCAGGAAGTTTAAGCTGTTTCTCAAGCAATTCAGCAATCAAACTCCGATACTCCGCCTCACTCTCCAAAGCACTGAACGCCGATAAATTCAAAATCAAAGTGCGATTTTTTAAGGCAACTTCAAATGCTATCCGCAAACTCTCAATCGCCGCTTTTTTATCCCCGATTCGCAAATAGAGTTCTGCCAAATTAAAATAAGGCATAACCACTTCAGGTGCAATTTCAATTGCCCGTTTCAGATAAACTATCGCATTTTTCAAATCATTTTTCGCCGCCAATGCCTGCCCCAAATTATTGTAATTTGACGCATTTTCGGGATTAATTGAAATCAATTTACGAAACGTATTCTCCGCTTCTGCATATCTCGCAGTATTAAAATATATCTGCCCCTGCATCTGCAATGCCAAAATATTATTCGGAGACTTCTCAAAAAGTCTGTTCAATGTATTCTCCGCATAGACATAATCCCCATTGGACATCAGAAAATACGCCTGCCCGAGCAGAATTTGAATCTCCTGACGCTCCCGTAAACTTTGAAGTTCCTGCGTGTCCGTGCTTTTGTCTTTAGGTGTATAGAATTTCATAACCACTGCTGTCAAAGCAAAAACCACTGCCAGCAAAATTATCAACAAAATAAACTGCCTGTTTTTCATCTATTTATCCAAACTCCCCTCATGCTGCTGCAATTTGTGACAACGTGCGAAACGACCATTTGCATACTCGACTTCATCAGGCACAAAAAATTTACATTTCTCTAAAACATTATCGCTCAAACCCTTACACTCATCACACCGCCCGTAAAAGCGACATCCGGCGGGATATTCGCCCACCGCAGGAACTGTGCCGCGAATAGTCGGCAAAGTATCTAATTTCTTGCCGAGGACGGGGACTGTGGACAATAATTTTTTGCTGTATGGATGCAATGGAGAGTTAATTACGTCCGCAGTTCTGCCCTTTTCCACAATCATCCCTGCATACATAATTGCCACATAATCAGCCATTTGTGCCACAATTCCCAAGTTGTGAGTTACCAAAATAACCCCCATATTTCGCTCATTGCAAAGTCTTTTTATCAACTCCAAAATCTGTGCTTGAATTGTTACATCCAATGCGGTAGTCGGTTCATCTGCAATGAGCAATTCAGGATTTGCGGCAAGTGCCATAGCAATCATCACACGCTGCTGCATACCCCCTGACAGCTCGTGAGGGTAAGCATTCAAGCGACCTTCGGGGTCAACGATTCCGACTGATTTGAGTAAATTTATAATCTCCTCACGCTCATTTTTTACATCTTTACGATGCAATCGAAGCACTTCCGCTATCTGATTTTTTATCTTCAAAACCGGGTTCAGCGATACCGCAGGCTCCTGAAAAATATAACTTATTGTACCGCCTCGAATACTACGCATCTCTCGAGGAGAAGCATTAATAATTTCAAACGGTCCGTCTTTACGCCATATCTCAATGGAATTAGCCCTGACGGACGCAACTTTTTCATCCAACAGACCTGCCAATGACAAATTTGTTAAACTTTTACCGCAACCTGATTCCCCGACCAAAGCCAAAATCTCGCCTTTTTTAAGCGAAAAACTCACATCTCTTACCACCGGTACTCTTTTTTTGCCGACATTTAAGTCAATGCAAAGATTTTTTACATCCAATAATTTCATAAAATTCTCTAATTTTTTGTCAAAAATATTCATTCTTATAGAAAATATAACGCATATTCTGAAATATTCCAACTTTTTTTGTTGCAAAATTTAAAAAACTAAATATATTATAGTGTATTTAGATATTTTTTTGTAATTTTAAGAAAATTTAAGGAACATTTATGAATAAAGTTTTTATCACAGGGCGCGGATTAATCACTCCGCTCGGCAAAGGTTTGGAAGCAAACCGTGAAGCTTTGAAGTCCGGCAAATCAGGCATTGTCGCCTATCAACCGTTTATCGACTTGGAATTCGGTTCGCAAGTTGCAGGTGTTGCCGATGCAACTCCTGACTCCAATTTGATGGATCGCAAATTTCTTCGCTTCGCTCCGCCGGCAGCAAGCATGTCAGTAAGTGCTGTAAATGAAGCACTTACAGAAGCAGGAATCTCTCGTGAAGAACTTGCTAAAATGCGTGTGGCAGTCATCGGGGGAGTTGCAAACGGCAATGGCGAGGAGACAATTGCAAATGCTAATAATTACTTGAAAGAGCACCGCATTCGTACTGTTTCTCCTTTCGGAGTTCCGAGAATTATGCCATCAACTGCGGTTTCAGTTGTCTCAATGTTTTTCGGCTTAAAAGGCGAATCTTACGACATTTCTGCGGCGTGTGCAACCAGTGCTTTGGCAATCATAACTGCCGCTCGCTTAATTAGATACGGAGTTTACGACATTGTAATTGTCGGTGGTTCAGAGCCGCTTGACTGGTCGCAGGCAATCGGGTTTAATGCGATGAAAGCACTCTCAAATAGAAATGATGAGCCGAGCAAAGCAAGCTGTCCTTTTGACAAAAAACGTGATGGCTTTGTTCTATCTTCCGGTTCGGCATGGATGATCCTTGAATCCGAAGAACACCTGAAAAAACGCGGGGGGAAAGCGATTACCGAAATTTCAGGAATTGCGGCAAATAGTAATGCAACCGATATGGTTGTCCCCGATGCTCCGACTAATGCAGAGGTTATGAAAATGGCAGTGGAGGATGCCGGACTTAAACCGTCAGATATTGCTTACGTCAATACCCACGGCACCTCAACATGTGTCGGCGACCCATTGGAACTCGATGCAATCAAAAGCGTTTTCGGAGAAAAAATCATTATCAATAGCACCAAATCGCAAACCGGTCACATGATCGGAGCAACCGGAGCGGCGGAAATTATTTTCAGTTCAATTATGTTGCAGGATAAATTCATCTCGCCGAACTTAAATTACGAAGAGCCGATGGATGGTTACGAGTGGGCAAACATTACCCCCGAAACTCGCTATGATGTTGATATGAAACACGTTATATCAAATAGTTTCGCTTTCGGCGGTTCAAATTGCAGTATTGTTTTAAGTGATGTTGAATAACTAAAATTTAAGGAATTTACAAAATGGATAAAAAAAGTTTGAAATTTTTAGAGGACTTGATGATGAGTTCAAGTCCGTCAGGATACGAGGAAGAAGCCGCAGCAGTTTTTAGAAAATATCTCGCAACTTTCTGTGATGAAGTCAAAACCGATGTCCTCGGAAATACCGCAGGGGTGCTTAATCGAGATGCCAAACTCAAAGTTATGCTGGCTGGTCACTATGATGAAATCGGATTTCAAATCGTCTATATCTCTGATGAGGGGCTTTGCTATTTCCGTCCCAACGGCGGAATTGACAAACTCAATATCCCATCAAGTGAAGTAAATATTCTTACTGAAAATGGCGTTGTTCGAGGTGTAATCGGCAAAAAACCGATTCATTTGCTTTCCGCTAAAGAACGTGATCTACCAGTAGAAATTCGCGATATGTGGATTGACATCGGTGCTGACAATCGCAAGGAAGCAGAGAAACTTGTTACCATCGGCGATCCGGTTGCCATGGTTCCGAATTTCAAATTTTTGAGCAAAAATCGCTTCATGTCCAAAGGCATGGATGACAAAGTCGGTGCATTCATCGTGGCGGAAGTCATGAAAAATTTGTCAAAACGCAAACTCAATGTCGCTGTTTACGGCATGGGGACAGTACAGGAAGAAGTCGGTTTGCGTGGTGCAACCACAGGAACTTTTGCCGTCGATCCGCAGGTCGGATTTGCAATTGACGTCGGCTTCGCAACCGATTTACCCGATATTCCGAAAAAACTTTTGGGCGACATCAAGCTCGGTAAAGGTCCTGAACTCAGTCGCAGCGCCGATAATAATGTGGTTTTGGGCAGAATCGTCCGCAAGGTTGCTAAAGAGCATAAAATTCCTTATCAGGACACTGCTTCACACCGTGCTTCAGGCGGAACAGATGCAGCTCAAATGCAGATGACCCGAGGCGGAGTTGCTACTTGCTTAATCAGCATTCCTAATCGCTACATGCACTCTCAAGTAGAAATCTGTGATATTCGTGATGTTGAAAATGCTATTAAAATTCTGACCGAAACAATTGCTTCATTCAAAGGAGATGAGGAATTTATCCCGGGAATTAATTAATAGTTCAATCAAATATGCGTAAACCCAAACAGAAAATACCGCAAAAATATCGGGGAAAGAAACTTGCCAAGTATCTGCAAAGTAACAGATATAGAAAGTTTGCCACTTCCCCGTTGAAACGCAAAAGCAATCTGTTGCAATTCAAGCGATTGTACATTGCTTTAGGGATTATATTTTTCTTGATTGGGTTGTATTTTACCATATTTTAACCATAAATTGAGAGGGAAAGGAGGAGTTTATGGATAAAGAAAAATTAATTATTATCGGTGGCGGAATTGCAGGCTTAAGTGCGGCAATCTATGCCGCCAGAGCAGAACTCAACCCTTTAGTTATCTGCGGCAAACTGCCTGGCGGACAACTGACGCAAACTACACTTGTTGAAAACTATCCGGGATTCAGCAACGGCATTCAGGGTTTTGAACTTATGAGTTCAATTCAGGAGCAGGCAATGACTTTCGGGGCAAGAATCGAATACGATGAAGTCATGCAAGCCGAATTGACCGACGGCGGCAAACAAATCATCCACTTATCTTCAGGCAGAATTATCGAAGCCGATGCTCTGATTATTGCCGTCGGTGCAGTTCCGAGATTTTTGAATATCGAAAGCGAAAACAAGTTCAAATATCGTGGCATCTCCGCTTGTGCAGTCTGTGACGGTAATTTTTACCGCAATATGGACGTCTGCGTAATCGGTGGCGGTGATAGTGCCATGGAAGAGGCAGATTCTTTGAGCAAAATCGCCAATCGGGTCTATCTGATTCACCGCCGTGATAACTTCAATGCCTCCCCGATTATGGTCGAAAGAGTAAAAAAACACCAAAATATCGAAATAATTTTCAATAGTTCAGTGATTGAATTTCTGGGGGATAAAGAATTATCGGGAGTCAAAATTCAAAATTCAAGTGATAATTCAATTAGAGAAATTCAAGTTCAGGGAGCATTTGTTGCATTGGGGTATATCCCTGCCACAACAATTTTTGCAAATCAACTGCAACTTGATGAACGAGGGTTTATCGTGCTTAAAAATCGAAGTTCAGAAACAAGTTTGCGTGGAGTTTTTGCGGCGGGCGATTGTGCTGATCCGACCTACCGCCAAGCCATCCACGCCGCAGGAATGGGCTGTGCGGCGGCTTTGGACGCTCTCCACTACCTGAATGAGTCCAAATAGTTGTTTTTTCGTGGGGACTAACGCCGTCCCCACACCCCTACGCAAGGTCAACGACCTTGACCAAAAGAGATGCGAAAATTTTACAAATTTTCACATCTCAAAATTTTTATCCATATTCATGGACGAAGGCAACAACTTTTTCAACCTTCTGCAATTTTTGCCAAAATTGCAGAAAAGTTAAAAAGTTTTCGCCTCTCGACACCTACTTTCAAAAAATCCGTTGACAGGACAAAATTACGTTGATTACTGCTATGAGGAAAAGTGTTCCCAACTTGTTTGACGAGTGCGAAAGCGTGATAAGATGCGAATAGCATCTTTTAGGTCAAGGTCGCTGACCTTGTGCGGAGTTTGAGGGTGCAGAACCCTCAAAAAAAAGGCGGTGGCTGATAAAAAAAGGCAGCAAGCCTGCTGCCGTCCACCGCCCGTCTGCGTAGCAGACAGTTGAATTCTCGACTCAAAAAATTTTACCCAATCAGCCTAATCATCAGCGTGGAGCTGATGCCGAAAATTGGAAGCATTGAGTGTCCGTTGAAAGATTGTGATTGTGTTGGTAGAGGTTTTGTTTTTTTGTGGGGAGTTGATTGCACTCCCCACACCCCAGCAACCAGTCATCAGACTGGACAATTGTAATTTAAGTGGGCGTAATATGGCGGTTTGGTGATTGCTTGAAATGTGGCAAAATTTTCAAGTTGTCCTCCCGCTTTTTTGCGGAATGACAACTTAAATCCTTTGCCACGAGTTGCCACACAACGGGGGAGATTGCCACTTGTCACTAAATCGCTCCAAGCTACTCTCCC